>NZ_CP022423.1:2400000-2754965 GCF_002222655.1 Vitreoscilla filiformis
TCGGCTGAAGCCGGCAGGTTCAGGCGTTGGCGGGCGGCGGCTTGCGGCACGTCCAGCGGAATCGCATCCGCCAGCGGATGGCCGACAAAACTGGCCGACACCCCATGCTGCGCCAACAACGCCGGCTCAAACGGGAACAGGCACAGCACATGATCCGCCGCAGCGGCGAGTTTTTTCACCCGCTCGCCCCGCCACGCCCAAATGGATGGGCAAACGAAATGCACGGTTTTGAGGCCAGCGGTGCGCAAGCGGGTTTCCAGGCCGAAGTTGAAATCGGGCGCGTCAATGCCGATGAACACCTCGGGCCGTTCGGCGATCAGGCGATCCCCCAGGGCCGTGCGCAACTGGAGCAGCTCGCGCAGGTGCAGCAAGGCGTCAACGTAACCGAACACCGAGAGTTTGTCGCTCGGCCACCAGGCATCAAAACCTTGGGCTGCCATCTTCGGGCCGCCAATGCCGTGGGCATGCACACCCGGCCAGCGCTGGCGCAAACCCGTTAACAACAGACTGGCGAGCAAGTCCCCCGACGCTTCCCCGGCCACCATGCCGACGCGCGGCGCATCCATCTCCCGATCCATCGTCACCCTCAACCGCCGTCAGCGCACGATGCCGCGTTTGGCTTGTGCCAAGAACTCGGTCATCAAGGCCACGTCGCTGGCGACACTGCCTGCCACCACGGCTTCGATGCGTGCCCCTTGCACCGGAGTGGCGGTTTCCGCTTCGGCGGGCGCATCGGTTGGCAGGGCGTTCATGGCGTCGATGGCCTGCTCCAGCGTCAACCCCGAGCGGTACAGCAGTTTGTGCATCTGCTTGATGGCGCTGATGCGAGCGGCGCTGAAGCCCCGACGGCGCAAGCCCGTCAGGTTGATGGCGCGGGCGGCCAAAGGGTTGCCTTCCACGGTCATGAAGGGTGGCACGTCCTGCGCCACATGGCCTTGGAAACCGATCATCGAATGCGCACCAATGTGAACAAACTGGTGAATGCCGCTCAAGCCGCCGATCACCGCCCAATCACCCACATGCACATGGCCGGCCAGCGTGGCGTTGTTCGCCAAGATGGTGTGGCTGCCCAAACGCACATCGTGCGCGATGTGAACGTAGGCCATGATCCAATTGTCCGACCCCACACGCGTGATGCCTTCTTCCTTCAACGTCCCGGTATTGAAGGTGCAGAACTCGCGGATGGTGTTCCGATCCCCGATCACCAACTGGGTCGGCTCGCCACCATGGCTGATGTCCTGCGGAATCGCGCCGATGGAGTTGAATTGGAAGATGCGGTTGTCCTGCCCAATCGTGGTGTGGCCTTCGATGACGCAATGCGGCCCCACCGTCGTGCCAGCGCCAATGCGCACATGCGGCCCGATGAGGCTGTAGGCACCGACCGTCACCGATTCGTGCAGCTCAGCCGCCGGATCGACAATCGCCGTGGGGTGGATCGTGGCCATGCGGGCGTCCTCAGGCGATTTTGCGCATCGTACACATCAGTTCGGCTTCGGCCACCACGAGGCCGTCCACCAAGGCGCGGCCTTTGTACTTATAGATGCCGGCCTTGGCCCGGTCGATGGTGGCTTCCAAAATGAGCTGATCGCCCGGCTCCACCGGACGCTTGAAGCGCGCACCATCGATGCCGGCGAAGTACACCACCGTGTCATCGCCCGGATCTTGGTCCATCGAAGCAAACGACAGCAGCGCCGCCGCCTGGGCCATGGCTTCCAAAATCAGCACGCCTGGCATCACGGGCCGGTGCGGGAAGTGGCCCATGAAAAACGGCTCGTTGATGGTGACGTTCTTCAGCGCACGGATGCGCACGTTCTTCTCCATCTCGACCACGCGATCCACCAGCAGGATGGGGTAACGGTGCGGCAAGCGCTTGAGGATTTGGTGGATGTCCATGACGGTGGTGCTCATGATGTGGGGTTCTGTTGTTTTTCGAGTGCGCGCACGCGGTTTCGGAGGGTGTGCAACTGGCGCAGCGTGGCTGCGTTCTTTTCCCAGTTGCTGTTTTCATCGATGGGGAAAGCGCCGGTGTAAACCCCCGGCTTGAGGAGCGAACGCATCACCACGCTGGCCGAAGAAATGTGAACGTGATCGGCGATCTCCAAATGGCCCAAGATCATGGCCGCGCCGCCGAAGGTGCAATGGGCGCCGATCTTGGCGCTGCCAGCCACACCGACGCAACCGGCCATCGCCGTGTGTTTGCCGATGTGGACGTTGTGGGCGATCTGGATTTGGTTGTCGAGCTTGACGCCGTCGTCAATGAAGGTGTCATCCAAGGCGCCGCGATCGACGCAGGTGTTGGCGCCGATCTCGACATCGTCACCGATCCACACCGCGCCGAGCTGTTCGATTTTTTCCCAGGTGCCCTGGTGGGGCGCGAAGCCGAAGCCGTCCCCGCCGATGATGGCCCCGCTCTCCAGCAGACCACGCGCACCGATGCGGCAGCCTTCCAGAAAACGCACGCCCGGCGCAAAACGGGTGAAGGCACCGATTTCGGCCATGTCCCCCACACACACCTGTGCGCCGAGGATGGCACCCTCGCCGATCACCACATCGTCCCCAATGACGGCATAAGGGCCGATGCTGGCACTCGGATGGATTTGCACGCGCTCGCCCACCACAGCGGTGGGATGAACCCCCACCGCAGCCGGTTTGCGCGTGCGCGCCGCCCACCAGCGGGTGAGCCGGGCAAAGTACAGGTACGGATCGGGCGTGACGATCACCGCCGCACCGCGCTCTTGCGCCAACGCCAGGCAGTCAGCCCGCACGATCAGCGCTGAAGCCTGCGTTGTGGCCAGTTGCGCCCGCAGCTTGGGGTTGGCGAGAAACGCGATGTCCCCCACGCCGGCGTGCTCCAGTGCCGCAATGGCTTGGATGCACACCGCGCCGTCACCGTGCAACTCCCCGCCCAAATCGGCCACGATCTGCGCCAGGCGGGGCGCAGTGGCCGCACTCAGGCGGCGCACGTCACTTGCTCGCGTTGAGCGCGTCGATCACCTTCTTGGTGATGTCCACGCGCGGGCCGGCCAGCACGGCTTCTTGCACGATCAGGTCGTACTTTTCGGCTTCAAAAATTTGTTTGATGACGCGGTTGGCCCGCTCCATCACCGCCGACAGCTCTTCGTTCTTGCGCTGGTTCAGGTCTTCGAGCAGCTCGCGGCGGCGACGCTCGAACTCGCGTTGCTGCTCGGTCAGCTCGCGCTGGCGCCGGTTGCGCTCGGATTCGGACAGCATCGGCGCGTCCTTCTCCAGCTTTTCGACCGCTGCGCGCAGTTTGTTGCCGGTTTCGCTGAGATCGGTCTCGCGCTTCTTGAACTCGGCTTCCAACTTGGCCTGGGCGGCCTTGGCCGGCTGCGACTCGCGCAACACCCGCTCGCCGTTGACGTAGCCAATCTTGAGATCCTGGGCCTGAGCAACCAGGGCCACGCCGGCCAAAGCGACCGCTGCGAGGGTTTTCGTTAGCACGTTCATCATCAAAAAGCCGTTCCGATTTGAAACTGGAAGCGTTGGATTTTATCCGTGGCCTCGTAGCGCACCGGGCGACCGTAGCTCAATTTGAGCGGCCCCACCGGCGAGATCCACGACAGCCCCACCCCCGTCGAAGCCCGCAAGTCACCCCAGTGCATCGACTGGTTTTCGGCCCAGACGTTGCCTGCATCTGCAAAGGCAAAAATGCGCAGCGTCTTGTCGTTGCCCGAACCAGGCAAAGGGAAGTACAGCTCACTGTTGAGGTTGACGCGCCGAGTGCCGCCGTTGAAGGCCCCGGTCACGTCCAAGTTGCCCAGCGAGCTTTGTTCAAAACCGCGCACCGAGCCCAGACCACCACCATAGAAGTTCTTGAACACCGGGTAGGAGCGGCCCTGCAAACCATAACCAGCCCCCACTTCAGCGTTCAAGCCCAACGTGAGTTTGCGCGTCACCGGCAGATACTGCTGGAACTGCGAGTTGAGGCGGGCGTAACGCATGTCGCCGGCCAAGCTGGTTTCCAGGTTGATGCGCTTGTAACTGCCTTTCGTGGGGGCCATCGGGTTATCGCGCTCTTCGCGGGCCCACCCCAGGGTCAGCGGGAAGCCCGAGCTGTTGCGCCCGAACTCGGCCACATGCAAGAAGTAACTGTTCGGAATGCCTGACGCCGTGCCCACGCGCATCTGCTCGGCGCCAACCCCCACGAAAATCGTGTCGGTTTCGGTGTAGGGAATGCCAAAGCGCACCGCCATGCCCGGCGTGGCCAGTTGGTAAGCGCTGCCCACGCTGTTGACCGGGCGCGTGGTGCGGTAGTAGACCTCCACCGAGCGCGACACCCCATCGTCAGTGAAATACGGATCGGTGGCGGACACCGCCATGCTGCGGCTGTACTTGCCGGTGCTGAAATCCACCCCCAGGTAGTTGCCGGTGCCGAACACGTTGTCCTTGCGCACCGAGGCTGCCAAAGTAAGTTGTTCAGCGTTCGAGTAACCCGCCGACAGCATCAGGCTGCCCGTGGGTTTCTCAACCACGGTCAACAGCAGATCGACTTTGTCTTCCGCATCGGCCACAGGTTCGGTGGTGATGATGACGTCGGTGAAGAACCCCAGCCGCTCCACACGATCCCGCGACAGTTTGATCTTGCGCCCGTCATACCAAGCCGATTCAAACTGGCGGAACTGGCGCCGGATGACTTCGTCCCGCGTCAGGGTGTTGCCAGCGATGTTGATGCGTCGCACCGCCACGCGCTGCCGGGGCTCGGCACGCAACACCACCGTCACCAGGCCCCTGGCCCGATCGATCTCGGGGCGCGGTTCGACCCGGGCAAAGGCGTACCCGAAGGTGCCATACAGCTCCATGAACTCGCGCACGGTGGCGGCCACGTCGTCGGCGCGGTAAGGTTGGCCCGGGCGGATGCTGACGCGCTGGCGGAAGTCTGCCTCTTGGCCCAGATAGTCCCCCTCCAACCGCACCGCATCGACGATGTAGGACGTGCCCTCGGCAATTTGTAAATCGATCTCGGTGTGCAGTTTGTCCGGCGTGATGCCGACGGGAGTCTGCGACGTGAAATCAAACTCCAGGAAACCATTGTTCAGATAGTGGGAGCGGATTTTCTCCATGTCCCCCTGTAACTTGGCCCGGGCGTAGCGATCGGAACGGGTGTACCAGGTAAGCCAGCCACTGGTGGTCAGATCCAGCATGTCCAGCAAATCTTGCTCGGAGAAGGTTTGTGCGCCAAACACCCGAACGTCTTCAATGTAGGCAATGCCGCCTTCGCTGACATCGAAGGTCAAATCGATCTGGTTGCGCTCCAGCGGGGTTTTGGTGGTTTTGACCGTCACACCGTAAAAGCTGCGCGACAGGTATTGGCGTTTGATTTCTTGGGACGCCCGGTCAATCAGCGCATCGTCGAACGGCAGGCCCGGTGCGATACCGTTGTCTTTGAGAGCCTTGAGGATGGCATCCTTGTCGAACTCTTGCAGCCCCGTGAAATACAGCTTGGAGATGAAGGTGCGCTCCGCCACCACGATCACAACGGTTCGCCCCTCCTGCTCAATTTTCACGTCTTTGAACAACCCCGTGGCGAACAGCGCCCGCATGGCGGCGGTACCCTTTTCATCGCTGTAGGTGTCCCCGATGCGAAACGGCAACGCGCCGAAGACGCTGCCCGGATCGCCCCGCTGCAAGCCCTCGATGCGAATGTCTCTGATTTCGAAAGGCTCGACCGCGAACGCAGGCTGAACCAAGCTGGCACAGGCCACAACCACACACGCAGGCACAGGCCGCCAGAAGCTCGTCAAGGAGGGGAACAGCATCGGGAAAGATCGGTTATGGCAGGCCCAGCAAGCGGGCCACGTCATTGGACAGGGCGATGGACATCATCAACAGCAACAGCGCGGCACCCCCGCGCTGCAACCGCAGCAGCCACGCCTCGGAGACGGGCCGACCACTCACCCCTTCGAAAAGATAGCACACCAAATGCCCCCCATCGAGCAGGGGCACGGGCAGCAAATTGAGCACGCCCAAACTGACACTCACCAGCGCCAGAAAGGCCAAGTAGTCGCCCACGCCTTGGCGGGCGGAATGTCCGGCGGCGTCGGCAATCGTCAACGGGCCACTGAGTTGCTTCAGGGAGGCTTCTCCGATGAGCATGCGGCCAAACATGCGCAAGCTCAGGCCGATCATGTCGCCGGTGCGCGTCACGCCTTGCCACAGGGCTTGGGGCCAGGATTCGCTCACCCACACGGTTTCGGGCGCTTGACCCACCGCCGCATCGATGCGCCCCAGCACCCGATCACGCTCCTCAACACGGCGCGGCGTCACCGACAGCTCCAGCCGCTGCGCGCCCCGCTCGATGTGCCAGCGCTGCACGCGCTCCGGCGCCGAACGCACCCACTCGCGCAGTGTGGCGGCATCCGGCACGGCGCGACCGTCCACGCTCAACACCACGTCGCCTTCACGCAGGCCGGCTTGGGCGGCGGGGCCTTCGGGTTTGAGCGCCCCCATCACCGCCGGGCTGAACGGCGCACCGACACCGATGCGTGCCCAGGTGGCCGCGTCCAACTCTTGGTGTGCCAGGGTGTCGGTGGCCAAGCGCAATTCGTGCGCATGGCGGCCTTGGCTGTCGCTCACGCGCAAGCGCAGTGCTTGGCCATTGAGCACGGCTTGGCTCACCGCCCAGCGCAGGTCGGGCATGGCGCGCACGTCTTGCCACTCGGCCTCGCCTGCGGCCCACGCTTGCACCCAATCGCCGGACTGCAACCCCGCCTGCGCTGCCAAACTCCCCGCCGTCGGTGCCGACAACACCGCCTTGGGCGCCATCACACCCCACGCCGCCGACGCGGCATACAGCACCACCGCCAGCGCCAAATTGGCCAGCGGCCCCGCCGCCACAATGGCCACACGCTGGCGCAGCGGACGCTGGTCGAACGCCTGTTCACGCCATGAGGGCGGCACCGGGCCTTCGCGTGAATCCAGCATGCGCACGTAACCGCCCAGCGGCAATGCGCTCAGGGTGAATTCGACGCCTTGGGCATTGGTGCGGCGCCACAGCACGCGCCCGAATCCAACCGAGAACCGCAGCACCTTGACACCGCAGGCCAAAGCCACCCGGTAGTGGCCGTACTCGTGTACCACGATCAGCACCCCGAGGGTGAGCAAAAAGGCCAGCAGCGTGGTCATGGTCGGCTCGATCCGTTTCGGTCAGCGGGTCAGTGCTTGGACGCGGGTGGTGGCGTGACTGCGCGCCTGGGCATCCAGCGCCAGCAGCGATTCGACGCTGGCATCGGCCCCCTGCGGCACGCGCAGAGTGTCCAGCGTGGCAGCGTTGACGGTGTGAATGTCCGTGAAGCGGATGCGTCCAGCGAGGAACGCCTCCACCGCCACCTCGTTGGCTGCGTTGAGCACTGCCGTCGAACCCGCCGGGCCGTTGAGGGCATCCCAAGCGAGAAACAGCCCAGGGAAACGGCTGCGCTCCGGGGCTTCAAACGTCAGGGCTTTGAGGCTGAGAAAATCCAGTGCCTGGGCGCCAGATTCGATGCGCTCGGGGAACGACAGGCCATATGCGATGGGCACACGCATGTCCGGCGTGCCCAACTGGGCCAGCACCGATTGATCGCGGCACACCACCATCGAATGGATGATGCTTTGCGGATGGATCACCACCTGCACCTGTTCGGGCGTGAGGTCGAACAGCCAACGCGCCTCGATCACCTCCAGCGCCTTGTTCATCATCGTGGCCGAATCGACCGAAATTTTGCGGCCCATGACCCAGTTCGGATGGGCGCAGGCTTGATCGGGGGTGATGTCGTGCAACGTCGCCGGGTCACGCTGGCGAAACGGCCCGCCCGACGCCGTCAACACAATGTGATGGATGCGCTGCCCCCAGGTACGGCGGTCTTCGGGCAGGCACTGGAAGATGGCGGAATGTTCGCTGTCGATGGGCAACAACGTGGCCCCGCCGGCTTGAACAGCCGCCATGAAACTGGCACCGCCGACCACCAGGGCTTCTTTGTTCGCCAACAACAGCCGTTTGCCCGCCCGCGCCGCCGCCATGCAAGACGGCAAACCCGCCGCCCCAACGATGGCCGCCATGACCGCATCCACCTCCGGGTGCGCCGCCAGTTCCACCAACGCCGCTGGCCCTGCCAGCACCTCGGTGCGGCTGCCGGCACCACGCAAGCGCTGGCGCAAATCAGCGGCTGCGGCCTCGTCCGACATCGCGGCCCAGCGCGGCTGCCAGCGCAGGCACAGGGCCAGCATGTCGTCCACCCGCTGATGGGCGCTGAGGGCGACGACCTCGTAGCGGTCGGGATGGCGCGCCGCCACGTCCAGGGTGCTGGTGCCAATCGAACCGGTGGCACCGAGGATGGCCAGGCGTTGTCGGGGGATCGTCATGGTCAGTTTGAAAAAGAAAACGAGCGCACGGCCCGTGGATCACACACTGGTGAACGCCATCACCGCCGGCAACACCGGCAGCAACGCATCGATCCGGTCCAGCACCCCGCCGTGACCGGGCAACAAGCGGCTCGAATCTTTGGCACCCACCGCACGCTTGATCAGCGATTCCACCAGATCGCCCATGACACTCAGGGCGACCAGCGCCACGCCCGCCAGCAATGCCAGCCCAGGGCCCAACTGTTGCCACAGGGTCGAAAACACACTCAGCGCCGCGCCCTCAGGGGCACCCCGCTCCCACACGATGAGCGCCCCGGCCAACACCAGCACGCCGGTCAGGCCGCTCCACACGCCTTCCCAGCTCTTGCCCGGGCTGATGGTGGGCGCAAGTTTGCGCCGCCCCAAAGCTCGGCCCCCGAAGTAGGCGGCAATGTCGGCCATCCACACAATCGCCAAGGCCGACAGAATGAAGGCCAGCCCCCGTTGATGCGCTCCCGCCAGCGCCAGCCAAGCGGCGCACAGCACCACCACGCCCAGCACTTGGCGCGCCACCTGTGGCAAACGCGGCCACATGGCCGGGCCGCAGCGCAGGGCATAACCGCCGCCGATCACCCAGCACAAGGTGGCGATCCACCACACGGCAGCCGGGGCTTGGCTGGCCCAACCCGCCGCCCAGGCGCCACCGCACAACAGCGTCACCAGGGCCCCCAGGCCGAGTGATACGCCCGGGCACGCGCCATTCAAGCGCGCCCATTCCCAACCCGCCGCGCCGATCAGCACCAGGGTCAGGGCTGCAAATGGCAGCGGACTGGCCGCCAACAAGGCGGGCACCAACAACGCCAGCAGCACCAGCGCGGTGAGGATGCGAGGCATCAACATGCAAAGACTCCTCGGGGATGCCGCAGCCGCCCCACAGCGTCAGGAACCCGCCCCAGTGGCCGCAGGCGCCACGCCGCCGAAACGGCGATCCCGACCTGCGAACGCGGCCAACGCCTTGTCCAGCTCGGCGGCGTTGAAGTCGGGCCACAGACAGTCGGTGAAATAAAACTCGCTGTAGGCCAGTTGCCACAGCAAAAAATTACTGACCCGGAGTTCGCCCCCCGTGCGGATGAACAAATCCGGATCCGGCGCATGGGCCAGGGCCATGTGGCGCGCCAAGTGATCCTCGGTCAATGCCTCGGGCGCAGTGCCTTCGCGCAACGCACGTTGGCAGGCTTGGAGGATGTCCCAGCGCCCGCCGTAGTTGAAGGCCACGGTCAGCGTGATGCGGGTGTTGTGGGCCGTCGTCTGTTCGGACTGATCCCAGGCTTGGCGCACGCGCTCGGACACCGCCGACCGGTCACCCACCATGCGGATGCGCACGCCGCGCTCGGCCAACCGCTGGAGGTATTTGGCCACGCCCACCAGCACCAGATCCATCAGGCCCGACACTTCTTCGTCGGGGCGACGCCAGTTTTCCGAAGAAAAGGCGTACACGGTCAGGAACTCGATGCCCCGTTCCGCGCAGTGATCGACCAACTGCACCAAAGCGTCCATGCCGAACTTGTGCCCGACCAGACGCGGCATGAAACGCTTTTTGGCCCAGCGTCCGTTGCCATCCATGACGATGGCCACATGCCGAGGCACCACGCGAGGCACACTCATCGGCTTAGACGGCCATCACGTCCGCTTCTTTGGACGCCACCAGCTTGTCAACTTCAGCGATGGTGCGGTCGGTGAGCTTTTGCACATCGTCCTGCGCACGACGCTCGTCGTCTTCCGACACCAGCTTTTCCTTGAGCAGTTTCTTGAGCTGCTCGTTGGCATCGCGTCGCAGATTGCGCACCGCCACCTTGGATTCTTCGCCGGTGTGCTTGACCACCTTGGTCAGCTCCTTGCGGCGCTCTTGAGTCAGCGCGGGCATGGGCACGCGCAGCAGATCACCTTGCGAAGAGGGGTTCAGCCCCAGATCGGATTCGCGGATGGCTTTTTCGATCTTGGCGCCCATGCCCTTTTCCCAGGGCTGGACGGTGATGGTGCGGGCGTCCAACAGGCTGACGTTGGCCACTTGACTGATGGGCACCGGCGAGCCGTAGTAGTCCACATGCACCTGATCCAAGATGCCGGGGTGAGCCCGGCCCGTGCGGATCTTTTGCAGTTCGTTTTTCAGGGCCTCGATGGACTTGGCCATCTTGGTTTCAGCGGTTTTCTTGATCTCAGGAATGGTAGCCATGGCGAGCGGTTGCAAGCGTTGGATGAAAAGCGTTCAAGTCTAACGCGCCTGACGGCGCCGGGAGACGCAGCCTCAGACGTGTACCAAGGTGCCTTCGTCCTCGCCCAGCACCACGCGCTTGAGCGCACCTTCCTTGAAGATCGAGAACACCTTGATCGGCAACTTTTGATCGCGGCACAGCGCAAAAGCCGTGGCGTCCAGCACTTGCAGGTTCCTGGCGATGGCCTCGTCGAAGCTGACGCTGGCGTAGCGCGTGGCCGTCGGGTCTTTCTTGGGGTCGGCGGTGTACACGCCATCGACCTTGGTGGCCTTGAGCACCACCTGCGCGCCGATCTCGGCACCACGCAGGGCGGCAGCGGTGTCCGTGGTGAAGAAGGGGTTGCCCGTGCCGCCGGCAAAAATCACCACCTTGCCTTCTTCGAGGTATTGCAGCGCCTTGGGGCGCACATAGGGTTCGACCACTTGGTCGATGGCGATGGCCGACATCACACGGGCCGTCATGCCTTCTTGGCGCATGGTGTCGCCCAGGGCCAGGGCATTCATCACGGTGGCCATCATGCCCATGTAGTCGGCTGTGGCGCGATCCATGCCACCGGCACCGCCTGCCACGCCACGGAAGATGTTGCCGCCCCCGATCACCACCGCCACTTCGCAGCCGAGCTGGGTCACTTCGGCCACTTCACGCACCATGCGCACGATGGTGGCACGGTTGATGCCATAGGCGTCGTCGCCCATCAGGGCTTCACCAGAAAGCTTGAGCAGGATGCGTTTGTAGGCCGGCATAAAAATCCCTCTTGAATGGCGCGGATGAAAACGAAAGCGAAGTCAGGAAACGCACACGGCGGCCCCGCCGGATGACAGGGCCGCCGTGTTCAGTCAGGCCGCGATCAGGCGCCGGCCTTGGCAGCGGCCACTTGGGCGGCCACTTCAGCAGCAAAATCGTCCTGCTTCTTCTCGATGCCTTCGCCGACCACGTACAGGGTGAAGCCCTTGACGGTGGTGCCGGTGCTCTTCAGGTAAGCGCCCACGGTTTGCTTGCCATCGGCAGCCTTCACGAAGACTTGATCCAGCAGCGACACTTCCTTCAGGAACTTCTGCACCGAACCTTCGACCATCTTGGCGACGATCTCAGCCGGCTTGCCCGATTCAGCGGCCTTCTCGGCAGCGATCTTGCGTTCCTTCTCGACCAGCTCAGCCGGCACGTCAGCGCCCGACAGCGCAGCCGGCTTCATGGCGGCGATGTGCATGGCCACGTCCTTGGCGGCAGTGGCGTCACCGTCGAACTCAACGACCACGCCGATGCGGGTGCCGTGCAGATAAGCCGCCAGCGACGAAGCGCCTTCCCAGCGCTTGAAGCGGCGGAACGACATGTTTTCGCCGATCTTGCCGATCAGGCCCTTGCGCACGTCTTCAACGGTGGGGCCGAAGCCGTCTTGCGACAGCGGCAGAGCGCCCAGCGCTTCGATGTCAGCCGGGTTGTTGGCGGCGATCAGTTCAGCGCACGACTTGGCCATGGCCATGAACGAATCGTTCTTGGTGACGAAGTCGGTTTCGCAGTTGATTTCGATCAGGGCGCCCACATTGCCGTTCACAGCGGAAGCGACCACGCCTTCGGCGGTGATGCGCGCTGCGGCCTTACCCGCCTTGTTGCCCAGCTTGACGCGCAGGATTTCTTCAGCGCGACCCATGTCGCCATCGGCTTCGGTCAGGGCCTTCTTGCACTCCATCATCGGGGCGTCGGTCTTGGCGCGCAGCTCGGACACCATCTTTGCGGTAATCGCAGCCATCGTGTGTTTCTCCGTACTTTGTGAGGGCTGGGGCTCACCCATGCGAGCCCCAGCGAACATGATCAAGGGATATGAAAAAGGGGCTGTGACAGCCCCTTGGTGCGCAGCGCCAACTCAGGGCGCTTGACGCGATCAGGCTTCTTCGCTGACTTCGACGAATTCGTCGCCATCGGCCGGGGCAGCCACAGCGGCGACCAGCTCGTGGGTGGCAGCGGCCTTGCCTTCCAGCACGGCGTCGGCCATGGCCTTGGCGTACAGGGCGACGGCCTTGGCCGAGTCATCGTTGCCGGGGATCACGTAGTCCACGCCATCGGGCGAGTGGTTGGTATCGACCACGCCGACCACAGGAATGCCCAGCTTCTTGGCTTCGGCCACGGCGATCTTGTGGAAGCCCACGTCGATCACGAAGATGGCGTCCGGCAAAGCGCCCAGATCTTGGATACCGCCGATGTCTTTTTCCAGCTTGGCCAGCTCACGGTCGAACAGCAGCGCTTCTTTCTTGATGCGCAGTTCGGCGCCAGCGTCCTTCTGGCCTTGCATGTCCTTCAGCTTCTTCAGCGAGCCCTTGACGGTCTTGAAGTTGGTCAGCATGCCGCCGAGCCAGCGTTGATCGACGTAGGGCATGCCGCAGCGAGCGGCTTCCATGGCCACCACGTCACGGGCTTGGCGCTTGGTGCCGACGAACAGCACGGTGCCGCGCTTGGCCGCCAGTTGACGCACGAACTTCAGGGCTTCCTCGAACTTGGGCAGGGTCTTTTCGAGGTTGATGATGTGAATCTTGTTGCGATGGCCGTAGATGAAGGGGGCCATCTTGGGGTTCCAGAAGCGGGTTTGGTGACCGAAGTGGACACCGGCTTCCAGCATTTCGCGCATCGAAACGGACATGGGAGATCTCCGAAGGTTGGGTCTTGAACACCGGCACAGATCGCACGCGAGGCCGCCAAAACGGGGCTTCTCAACGCCACGACACCTTGATTTACCGGGTTCGAGGATCGCAGGGCCTGCGCCCCGCACAGCAGTTGAACTTCGCTCAAAACGCTTTAGCGCACCGAACGAAGCCGATGATTGTAGCAGGCCCGACACCTGCTGGCACAGCCCCGCCCTCGGTGCTAGGCTCCCCGGCATGATGCCCGCTCCATCCACTGCCACCAACTTTCCCCTTCTGTCGTCCACCGTGCTGTGCGTGGACACGCCCACCGCCGCCCTGCCCTTGCATGACGCCACCACGGCCCGCCAACTCGAAACCCACGCCCTGGCGCAACACCCCCCGCACGCGCTGATGCAAGTGGCCGGTTGGGCGCTGGCGCGTTGGGTTCTGGCCCTGGCCCCCCATGCGCGGCGCATTTGGGTGGTGTGCGGCCCCGGCAACAACGGCGGGGATGGTTTGGTGGCGGCGCGCTGGCTGCACGAGTGGGGCAAGTCGGTGGAAGTGAGTTTGCTGGGCGACCCCGCCCGCCTGCCCCACGACGCGGCCCACGCGCTGGCCTCCGCCCTCGACGCCGGCTTGCAGCCCCACCCCCAACCGGAACCGCAGCAGCCGCCCGACGTGATCGTGGACGCACTGCTCGGCCTGGGCCAAAGCCGGGCGCCCGCCGGGGCGTTGGCCCAGGCGGTGCGCGCCATGGCGCGGGCACGCCACCATCCTCACACCCAAGTGCTGGCGGTCGATCTACCGACCGGGCTGTGTGCGGACAGCGGCCAGCCGCTCGGTGAGCCGTGCGTCCGTGCCGATGCCACGCTGGCTTTGTTGAGTTTGAAACCCGGCCTCTACACCGGCCAAGGCCGCGACTGGGCCGGCGCGCTGTGGTGGGCGCCGCTGCTCGCACCCAGCCATCCGGCGTGGCAAATGGTGCCGGCTTCGGCAGGATTGACCGGCCAAGCCGATGTGCGCACCCTCTTGGCCCCCCGACAGCACGCCCAGCACAAAGGCAGTTTTGGTGATGTCTGGGTGATGGGTGGCAGTGCGGGCATGGCCGGCGCCGCACAACTGGCCGCCCGGGCGGCTTTGCACGCGGGGGCCGGGCGGGTGTACCTGGCCCCGGCAGCCGCCGATGGCCCGCCCCCTGGCGCCGATCCGCTGCAACCCGAACTGATGCACCGCACGCCGCGAGATTGGCGCGCATCCGACGCGCTGGCCGCTGCCACCGTGGTCTGCGGCTGCGGTGGCGGGGCGGCGGTGGCCGACGTGCTGCCCGAGGTGCTCGCCCACAGCGCCCGCCTGGTGCTGGACGCCGACGCCCTCAACGCCGTGGCTGCCAGCCCCGCCCTGCGCGCCGCCTTGGTGCAACGCGCCCAGCGCCAGCACGCCACGGTGTTAACGCCACATCCCTTAGAGGCGGCCCGTCTGCTCGGCAGCAGCACCGCGCAAGTGCAAGCCCGGCGCAGCGAAGCGGCACAGCGCCTGGCCCAGCAACTGCACGCGGTGGTGGTCCTCAAGGGATCGGGCTCGGTGCTGGCCCAACCGGATGGGCACTGGTGGATCAACCCCACCGGCAACGCCCGCCTGGCCACGCCCGGCAGTGGTGATGTGCTGGCGGGCTGGCTGGGCGGTTTGTGGAGCACCCAAGGCGCAGGCCCTGGGGCTCAAGACGTGGCACAGGCCCGTCGCTGCGCCGCTGCGGCGGTCTGGCTGCACGGTCAGGCGGCGGTGGGTGACACGCGCCTGCCCTTGCCCGCCGCCGCGCTGATCGCCGCCATGGGCGACGCGGTGCGGACGTTGTAAGCGGCGGGTGAGGCTCAGTCGCGGAAGTTTTCGTACTTCAGCGGTTGGTCGCTGAAGTCTTTTTTCAGCAAGGCGATGGCCGTTTGCAGGTCATCGCGGTTCTTGCCGGTGATGCGCACCGTGTCCCCCTGGATGCTGGCTTGCACCTTGAGTTTGCTGTTCTTCACCCCGGCCACGATTTTCTTGGCCAGATCGCTTTCGATGCCGGCCTTGATCTTCCAGGTTTGGCGCACCTTGTCGCCGCCGATTTTTTCGAGCTTGGCGCTCATGTCCAAGTAGTTGATCGTCACGCCCTGCTTGGTGAGCTTGCCCACCAACACGGTGCTGACTTGTTCAATCTGGAAATCCGAATCGCCCACGAGCTGGATTTCCTTCTCTTTCTCCTTCAGCTCGGCGGCTGCGCTGGTGCCCTTGAAGTCGAAGCGGGTGCCGATCTCTTTCTTGGCGTTGTCCACGGCATGTTTGATGGCGACCATGTCGGGTTCGAGAACGGTGTCAAAGCTGGGCATGAAGCGTCTTTCCTGGCAAAAAGCGAATGAAAAAGAATGGCGGAAAATTCTGCCATGCAGATCGAACCCGACGTTAGCCTCAAATCCCTCAACACCTTTGGCCTGCCCGCTGTGGCGGGCCGCTTGGTGCGCATCACTTCGGACGCGGACGTGCGTCGCGTCGTGGATCACCCCGACCTGGGCCGAGCCCCCAAATTCGTGCTGGGCGGCGGCAGCAACGTCATCTTCACCCGGGACATGCCCGAGCTGGTGCTCAAAGTCGAAGTCATGGGCCAGCGTTTGGTGGAGGAACGCGCCGATGCGTGGATCGTTGAAATCGGCGCGGGCGAACGCTGGCACGACGCGGTCGCGTGGACGCTCGACCAAGGCTGGCCTGGCCTGGAAAACATGGCCCTGATCCCCGGCACGGTGGGCGCCGCGCCCGTGCAAAACATCGGCGCTTACGGGCTGGAACTGCAAGACCGGTTCGAGTCCCTGGACACGGTGGATTTGCTCACCGGTCGCACCGTGACACTCGACGCTTGGCAGTGTCGCTTCGGCTACCGGGACAGCATTTTCAAAGGCGCCCTGGCCGGCAAGAGTGTGATCACCCGCGTGCGACTGCGCTTGCCCAAGCCCTGGCAACCCATCCTGGGCTACCTCGATTTGGAACGCAAAATGGCCGAAACCGGCTGCACCACGCCCGATGCACGCACCATTTTTGAGTGGGTGTGCCAAATCCGCCGCGCCAAGTTGCCCGACCCGGCGCACATCGGCAACGTGGGCAGTTTCTTTAAAAACCCGGTGGTCACACCCGAACAGTGCCGGGACATCATCGCCCGCGATCCCCACGTCGTGCATTACCCGATGGAGGATGGCCACTTCAAACTCGCCGCCGGTTGGCTCATCGACGCCTGCGGCTGGAAGGGCAAAACCATCGGGCACGCCGGCGTTTACGAAAAGCAGGCCCTGGTGCTGGTGAACCGGGGCGGCGCCATCGGCTCCGAAGTGCAGACGCTGGCCCGCGCCATCCAAGAAAGCGTTTACGGGCGCTTTGGCATCCGGCTGGAGCCCGAACCGGTCGTTGTTTGAGCGGATGGGGCGGGCATCGTGGCGGCAGTGAAACCCAGCAGGCGGCAGCACGCCTGGGTTTCCTGCCAAGTGTGTTGCAGTTGGGCGATGGCCTCGACATCACACTGCGGGGGCGTGGCGCGGCTTTGCTGTTCGATGTGCCGGGCCTGCTCGGCCACCGCCTTCAGCCCGAGCAGGGTTGCACCGCCTTTGAGCTGGTGCGCAGCTTGGGTGAGTTGGGCCGCATCTTGCGCTTGGCCTGCGGCCACCAAACGCCCCAAGGTGCCGGACTGATCGGCCAAAAATTGCCCCAATAAACCTTGCAGCTTGGCATGGGTGAACACCTGGCAAGCACTGGCCAGCGCATCCAAATGGATCAGCCGAGCCACGCCTCCGGCATTCGCTGGGGCTGGAGCTGGCGCAGGGGACGGCGCTGACAAGCCAGCGGCCATGGGCGCCCCCGGGGCCACATCAGCCCGATGGGCACCAAACCAGCGCCCCAGCAGCACCCGCACGGCTGCCGCGTCAAACGGCTTGACCAGCACATCGTTCATCCCCGCTTGCAGCGCGTTGGCACGGGCCACCTCGTAGGCGTCGGCGGTCACGGCGATCACCGGAATGTGTGCCAAAGCGTCTGGACGCAGCCTCAGGCGCCGCGTGGTGGCCAAACCATCGAGCACCGGCATGTGCATGTCTATCAACACGACATCCGCCCAGTGCTCATTCAGCGTGTCCAGCGCCTGGGCACCGTCATTGACCTGCCGCACACGGTGGCCGAGCTGACCCAGCAGCGTACTGAGGTACAAGCGGCTGCTGGGGTCGTCCTCAACCACCAAAATGTCCAGCGGCCCGTCTGCTGACGGCGATACATCCGGCGGAGGCGCACAGGGAACACCTGCCGATGGCGGCGCCTCGCTGCTCGCTGCCGGCGCCTCACTCAAGGGCAACGGCAACACCACTGTGAAGCAACTACCTTGGCCTGGGTGGCTCGACACCGAAATATCCCCCCCCATCATGCGCGCCAGGGTGCGGGAAATCTCCAAACCCAGACCCGTCCCGCCATAGCGCCGGGCAATGCCCGCGTCGCCTTGGCTGAAGCGCTGGAACAGCCGGTCGAGGGTGGCCCCGTCCATGCCGATGCCGGTGTCCTTCACCACGAACGCCACGCCCTGCGCTCCTCCTTCTACGCGCAGGCTCACCTCCCCTTGCGGCGTGAACTTGATGGCGTTGGACAACAAGTTGAACAGCACTTGGCGCAAGCGCGTGTCGTCCGCTTGCACCCAGGTGGGCACCTGGGGGCCACGCTCCACCCGCAATGTCAAGCCGCGAGTTCGCGCAGCGGCTTGCATCACCGAACCCACGTCGGCCAGCAACCGCCCCAGATCGACCGGCCCCACACACAACGTCAAGCGCCCTGATTCGAGGCGGGACATGTCCAGGATGTCGTTGAGCAACGCCAGTAAATGCTGCGTCGCATCCTGGGCGGTTTGCAGGTAGCACCGACGCTGGTCTTCTGGCGGTTGGGTACTGAGCAGATCCAGCATGCCCAGCATGCCGTGCAAAGGCGTGCGCAGTTCGTGGCTCATGGTGGCCAGGAACACACTTTTGGCTTGGTTGGCGCCATCGGCAGCGGCGCGGGCTTGTTCGAGTCGGGCGGTCAAGGCTTCCAGCTCTTGGCCTCGGCGGCGGATGAGTTGAGCGTCGTAGCGCAACATCAGGGCCAAAGAGAGGGTCAGCAGACCGAACACGATGGTGGTCACCAAGCCCATTTTGTTGAGCTGGGACACGGCACGAATGCGCTCATCCTCACGTTCAGAAGCACTGACGGAGGCGGCCACACTCAGCTCACGCAGGGTCGGCAACCACACCTCCAGCAAGGCTTGCAGGGCTGCCAGCTCCATCCCGGAAGGACGACCCGCTGGCGTCACCTCACCGGCAAGACGCACTGCATCGGCCAAGTGAGACCACGCATACAGCGCTTCTCGGGTGGCTTCATAACGGAGATGCTGCGGCACCGCCAGCTCTTGGCGCTCCGGGCCAATCAAGCTGAGTCGGCTGACAAAAATGTCGTGCCGAACCATCCAGCGGGCCGTCACCGACGGCTCATCGGGCGCCAGTTGAGCGTCTTGCAAGGCTGCGATCACACGCAATGCCTCAAACTCAACTTCGGAAAACGACCACCCCCGGGCGTGATCCACCAAGGCGATGGAGCGCTCTAACAATTTGACTTGGCGAAACTGCACCCCCATCACCACCAACAACGCCAAGAACAGCGCCAAACTCAAGCCCCGAAGCAACCAACGATGCCAAGGCGAGCCAGGCTCAGCCGGAAAAAGAATCATGAAATTTCAAGACGACACAACTGCCAAACCGATCGGTTGAAATACTGCTGGCGGCGCAGCTCGTTGCGTTCGTCGAAAGGGTAGATGATGAAGAGCGGCCCACGCTCGCGCACGGGCATCGGGCGGCCATCTTGTAACAGCGCCACGATCACATTCCATTCGTCGGCGTCGCTGGCGGGCAGGTCTACGACATAGTCGTTCAGCCCGATGGCGCGCAAAACTTGGCCTTGCGCTTGCACCTTGTCCAACACCGTGCGCAACAACGGGCCCGAGAATTGCGGACTGCCAGCATGCCAAGGAGTGCGGGTGCGAAACTGGTGTTGAGGCAGGGCCGAGAGCATGTCAAGGGTGAAGCCAAACCCTTGAGGGCTGTTGCTGACCTTGATCTTGCCTGAGATGTTGAGCACCGGCTCGCCGAGCGCCGCACGCGCCTGTCCCAGCCACGGCCAAGCTGCTGCGGCAAGAATGCATTGGCGGCGCGAGACGGAGGAAAGCATGGGCGGACGTTGAGCCGTTATGAGGTGCTGGGCAGAGTCGGGCAGTTTGAGCATCATGGCTATCCCTATAGCGTGATTGCATGCCCCGACCCCCTAATTCGTCACTTGCGCCGTGTGTTGGCACAAGTCGCGGTGAACACGGAATCAACAGGCTGTGCATGTGATGTGGAACGGCCAATCTATCGCAGCTTGCTGCGCCCTATTTGTAACCATTTCCATTCGGCAGTGACAGAGAGTAATTCGATGCAACGGACATCCTTCATTTTTCTAGGGGTGGCGGTGGCCAGTTTGACAGGCTGCACCGCTGTGGAAGGTTTAAGTGGTCGCATTTCTGAACAAATGCGAGCCGCCGAACAAAATCGGCAGCAAGCGCAAATGGAAACGGCCCGTAAACGGTGCCTAGACTATGGCTATGAACCCGGCAATGAAACTTTTGCTGCCTGTGTGCAAAAGGAATTTACCGACCTATCGACCCCACGGTCGGCAGTGACCGTGGGCAGCGTGAACATCGGCGGCAGTGCGGTCACAGGCTCAGTGGGCTGCACACTGTACGAACACGTTAACTATGGCGGAGGGGCGTACCGGTTACGCCCAAACAGTGTGGTCAATGCGCTGCCGGGTTTCAATGACCGGGCTTCGTCTGCGCGGGTGTCCGGCAGTTGCACGCTGGAGTTGTACGAACACGATGACCACCGGGGCGAGCGCCGCATCTTGCGCCAAGACACCTCGGAGTTCGGCCACGGGTGGAATGATCGCGTTTCCTCGGCCAAATGTTGGTGCCGATGAGGGGATTGGGGGGCCTCTGACCGGTGTCAAACCTGATGCTAGGGGGCTGCCGCCACAATGCCCGCCAGATGAGCCCCCTCATTCCGATCTTTTTTACCCGGTGCATCCATGGGCGCAACCCCTGAACCTAAAATCATGTGCCTGCGCGGCCTGCGCAACATCGACCACGCCACGATTCGGGTATTTCTTCGACTTTTGAATTCCAGTGGCCGCGCTCACTACACCTGGAACGCCCAGATTTGCGACGAAGCGTCCGACACGCCACCAGATTTGCTGATTTTTTCTCTGCCCGAACACGACACACTGGCCCTGCCTCCCGTGCAAGCACCGGTGATCGTGCTCAAACACCCGCAGCAGACGCCCCCCCATTGGCCTCACCATGCAGTGGCCCGCCCGTTACAAATGGAGGAATTCACCGAGGTTTTGCTGGAAATTGAATCTTTATTGGCGACATCTTCCCAGCAGCCCGTATTTTCTCAGCATTCTCCCGTGAATTACCACGACACCCACCTGCAATACAAATTGGCCGCTTGGCCCAGCAGCAGCGTCTTGATGCAAAACCCGCAGTTTTCACGCTTGGCTGCTTTTTTACGTTCCCGGTTTTTGGGGTTCAATGAATTGATGCGCCTGAGCCGATGTGACGACAGCACCGCTGTCCTCTTTCTGAGCACGTTGCATGACTTACATTTGTTGCAAATACAGCGACAAAACACCCTTGGGCCGGCGTCGCCCGCCGTTTTAGCCACCCCGGCGGCGCGCGTGTTGGGCATCATTGAGCGCCTGCGCCACAAAATGGGCTTGGAGAAAATGTCCTGAGTGCATCTCGCATCGCTGTTTCCAATGGAGTCACCATGGCCGTCCGCCCTGTGCTGAAAATGGGGAACCCACTGCTGCTGCAAGTGGCGCGTCCCGTTGAAACCTTTGACACCCCCGCGCTGGCGCAACTGCTCCAGGATATGTTTGACACCATGGCCGCCGAAGGCGGTGTCGGCTTGGCCGCGCCCCAAATTGGGGAAGCGTGGCAAGTCGTCGTGTTCGAAGTGACGCGCAGCGAACGTTACCCCGAAGCGCCCCCCGTGCCACGTACCGTGCTCATCAACCCACACATCGAACCCCTGCCCGAACCCGATGGCACCTGTGTGCAAACGCCGGGCTGGGAAGGTTGCCTGTCCGTGCCGGGATTGCGCGGCGAGGTGCCACGCTGGCAACGCATCCGCTACAGCGGTTGGGATGCCCAAGGGCAGCGCATCGAACGCGAAGCCGAGGGCTTCCACGCCCGTGTGGTGCAGCACGAATGCGACCATCTGCTGGGCCGGCTCTACCCCACCCGCATGACCGATTTGACGCGCCTGGGTTTCACCAGCGAGCTGTTTCCCGAGCTGTCAGCGCAGTAGCGGCTGCACCACGGGCCAGACGTTGTCCAACAGCAGCGGCTGCGCCTGCGCGTTGGGGTGGATGCGATCGGCTTGGAACAGCGCCAGCGGGTCGGGTGCGTCGGCCACGCCACGCAAGAAAAAGGGCACCAAAGCCACGCGCTCGCTGCGCGCCAGCGTCTCAAACAGGGTGCGGAACTCCTCGGCGTAGCGCTTGCCGTAGTTGGGTGGCACCTGCATGCCCAACAGCACCGCCTTGGCCCCTGCGGTTTGGGTGCTTTGTAGCATGTGGCGCAGGTTGTCTTGGGTGCTGCTCAAGGGCAAGCCTCGCAACGCATCGTTACCCCCCAATTCGAGCAGCACGAGTTTCGGTTGATGCTGCCGCAGCAGGGCTTCGAAACGGCTGCGCCCCCCGGACGTGGTCTCACCGCTGATGCTGGCATTCACCACCCGCCACGGCGGCTGCCGTCCCTGCAACCGCTGCTGCAACAGCGCCACCCAGCCGCTGCCACGCGCCAACCCATACTCGGCGGAGAGACTGTCCCCCACCACCAGCAGTGTGCGGGTTTGTGCCGGCTGGGCCTGGGCTTGTCCGAACAGGGCGCTAAAGTGCCAGCCACCGAGGGCCCACAGGCCCTGCACGATGCGTCGGCGTCGTTGCTTGTTTTCACTCACTGTGCTTGCCTCATGACTTCACCCCTTATCGCGGTTCAAGGGCTGACCAAACAGGTCAGCGACGCCACTGGAATGCTGACGATTCTGCATGACATCAGTTTCACCCTGGCGCCTCAGGAGTCGGCGGCGATTGTCGGCGCGTCGGGTTCGGGCAAAAGCACGTTGCTGTCCCTGCTGGCGGGGCTGGATGTGCCCAGCGCAGGCAGCGTTCACATCGGTGGGGTGGATTTGTTCGCTTTGGATGAGGACGAACGCGCCGCCGTGCGCGCTCGTCACCTCGGTTTTGTGTTCCAGAGTTTTCAATTGCTGGCCAACCGCACCGCCCTGGAAAACGTGATGCTGCCCCTGGAATTGGCCGGTGCCCGCGATGCACGCACCCAAGCCCGCGAGATGCTGGAACGGGTCGGTTTGGGGCAGCGTTTGCAGCACTATCCGCGTTTGCTGTCCGGTGGCGAGCAACAGCGCGTTGGTTTGGCCCGGGCGTTTGTGATGCGTCCGCAAGTGCTGCTGGCCGATGAGCCGACGGGCAGTTTGGATTTCGCCACCGGTGAAAAAATCATGCAACTGATGCTCGACCTGAACCGCGAGGCCGGCACCACCTTGGTGATGGTGACGCACGACCGCAGCTTGGCAGCACGCTGCCACCGCCAGTTGCACATTGAAGCAGGGCACCTGCTGCCCGCCTGAATGAAGCCGGAATGAAAAAAGCCAGCACGGTGGCTGGCTTGGGTGCGGCAACCGCTCCCTCTGGGGGAGCGAGAACGGCGGATGGGTTTATTCCATCGCGCTGAACTTGTAGTCCGTCTTGGCGGCTTTGCGCAGGTCTTCTTGGTACTGCTGGAGCTTCTTTTGCCCCATGCGCTGCAACAGTTGGCCCTTGACGTCGTCAAACCCCGGGAATTGGGTTTCGCGCTGGTCTTCCAGCAAGATGACGTGGAAGCCGAATTGGGTCTTGACGGGCTCCAGCGTGTACTCGCCCTTCTTCAGTGCGGCCATGGCCTTACCGAACTCAGGCACGTAGGCTTCGGGCTTGGCAAAGTCCAGATCGCCGCCGTTTTCAGCCGAGCCCGGATCCTTGGAATTGGCCTTGGCCAGGTCTTCAAACTTGGCACCGGCCTTCAGGTCGGCGATCAGCTTGCGGGCGGTGTCTTCGCTTTCGACCAGGATGTGGCGAGCGCGGTACTCGGTGCCGGACGAAGCTGCCTTGATGCGATCGTATTCAGCCCGGGCGTCCGCTTCGTTGACGCTGTTCTTCTTTTGGAAGTCTTCGAACAGCGCACGGATCAACACGGTCTGGCGCATCAGTTCCAACTCGGCCTTGTAAGCGGCGGTGGCGGGGATGCCACGGCGCTCAGCCTCCTGGGCAAAAATCTCGCGCAGCACGACTTCGTCACGCGCACGCGATTCCATTTCAGCGGAGACGGGCTGACCCGCACGGGACGCTTGTTGCAGCAGCGGCTCCAAGCGGGACTTGGGCACGGGCTTGCCGTTGACAATGGCCACGTTCTGGGCCTGGGCAGCCAGCGGCAGGATGATGGCCGCAGCGGCCAGCAGGACGGTGGACTTCAGCTTCATGCAGAGGATCTTTCTAGGGCACTCGGTCTGGGCCGATCAGTGTGTCAGGCTTCACCCGGGGCGCGGGCATCAATCACCAGGGCGTGGATGCCCGGCCCGCCACCCTGGGGCAGCAAATGGCGCAGGGCATGATACACGAGGCGATGTCGGGCCACCCGGCCCAATCCGGCAAAGCGTTCGCTGGTGATTTGCAGCGAAAAATGGCTGCCATCACCCGCGCCAGCGTGACCGGCGTGGGCGGCGCTGTCGTCGCGCACGGTGAGTTCGAGGGGGGCCAGTTCGGCCCGCAAAGCGGCTTCAATGGCCGCCACGGTGGCAGGGGGCATCGTGGTCATGGGCAAGAGAGGCTGGGGGACGATGGGCGTCAGGGTTTGGGGGCGCCGGCGTCGTCTTCGGGCGGCAGGTGGCGGTGGATGTAAAAACCTTGGCCGACCATGAACACCGCCATCAGTGCGGTGATGCCAAACACTTTGAAGTTCACCCAAGTGGAGGTGTCCACGCTGTAGGCGACGGCGATGTTGAGCACCGCCATGGTGGCGAAAAACAGCACCCAGGCGCGGTTGAGCGTGGCCCACACGGCATCCGGCAAGGCCAGTTGATCGCCAATCATGGCGCGGATCAGGTTCTTTCCAGCCAACCACGGGCTCAGGCCCAGCACCAGGGCAAAGGCGGCATACAGGCCGGTGGGTTTCCACTTGATGAAGGTGTCACTGTGCAGCCAGACGGTGAGCCCGCCCAACACCACCACCATCACCAAGCTGATCCACAGCATCAGATCGACTTTCTGGCGCCGCACTTTCAAGTACAGCACTTGCAGCAGCGTGGCCGCGATCACCACCAGGGTGGAGAGCAGCACCGGCGCCTCTGCCAACCCCACTTGGCCCCCGGACACCAAAAACCCAAAGTGCTCCGAGGCGAAGGCAGCAGCGGCCTCTTTGTTGCCGTCCGCATAACGGAAGGTGGCGAAAAAGAGGATCAGGGGCAGAAAGTCGAGCAGCAGTTTCATGGGGTGGGTGGTGCGTCGGCAATGGGCGCGAAGTGTATCGCCGCTGAATTGATGCAAAACCGTTCACCCGTGGGGGCCGGGCCATCGTCAAAAACGTGGCCGAGGTGCGAACCGCAGGCGGCGCAGCGCACTTCCACCCGCGTCATGCCGTGGGAACGGTCGATCACCCGCTCAATGCGCCCGTCTTCAATGGCCGCCCAGTAGCTGGGCCAACCGCAGCCGGCGTCGAACTTGGTTTCAGAGTCGAACAGCGCCGTGCCGCAGCCGACGCAGGTGTAACGCCCCGACGCCCAATGGTTCCAAAACGAACCGGTGAACGCCCGCTCGGTGGCGGCTTGACGGGCCACGGCGTATTGCACCGGGGTCAGCTCGGCGCGCCATTGGGCGTCGGATTTTTGGATGGGGTATTGAGGATCGTTGTGCGGGTGGCTCATGGTGAGGCTCCTTGCCAAGTTCAGGATGAGCACGACACCTGCAACTGCCCCGCCCAATCCGGCGGGAAACCGGCCAGGGCGTCGTGCTCGGGTTGTTCGTCGAACGGGCGCTGCAAAACTTTCAGCAAACGCTGCACCGCGCTGACATCCCCGGCTTCAGCAGCCACGATGGCTTCTTCCGCCAAATGGTTGCGCAGCACGTATTTCGGGTTGACGCCAGCCATGCGCGCCTGGCGCTCGGCATCGACGCTGCCTTCGGCGCACAGCCGGGCGGCGTAACGCTGCGCCCAGGCGTCGAAGGCTTCAGGGCGCAGGAACAGATCGCGCACCCGGTCGTTGCGAGCGTCGGGGGCGGTGCTGAATTCGCCCAGGCGGCGCAGGGTGATGGTGTGGTCGGCGCGGTCTTGCGTCATCAGGGTAAGCAGCTCACGCACCAAGGTGCGATCTTCCGCTTGATGGGTGCGCAGACCGAGTTTGGCTTGCCACAGTGCGCGGGTGCGGGCTTCGAAGGTGGGCGAGAACGTGTCCAGCTCGGCGCGGATGCGTTCGACCTCGGCGGGCTCCCCCTCACCGGAACCGACCAGCGGCACCAGCGCCTGCGCCAAGGCGTACAGGTTCCACCACGCGATGTGCGGCTGGTGGGCGTAGGCGTAGCGACCGGAGGTGTCGCTGTGGTTGCAGATGTGTTCGGGGTCGTGGGCGTCGAGAAACCCGAAGGGGCCGTAATCGAGGGTCAGGCCGAGCACGCTCATGTTGTCGGTGTTCATCACGCCATGACAGAAGCCTACGGCCTGCCACTGCGCCAGCAAGTCAGCCGTGCGTTGCGTGACCTCGCGCAGAAAGGCCAGCGCGGGCGCGTCGCTGTCGCGGCAAGCGGGGAAATGGTGGGTCAGGGTGAACTCGAACAACTGGCGCAGGGCAGCATGTTGGCCGGAGTGGGCGAAATGCTCGAAATGCCCAAACCGCAAAAACGACGGTGCCACCCGCGCCACGACAGCCGCCGTTTCCACCCGCTCGCGCCGCACGGGTTCGGGCGAGCCGATCAGGCACAGCGCCCGCGTGGTGGGGATGCCCAAAGCGTGCATGGCCTCGGAACACAAAAATTCGCGGATGGAGGAGCGCAGCACGGCGCGCCCATCGCCCATGCGGGAGTAAGGCGTGCGCCCGGCGCCTTTGAGCTGGATTTCCTGCGGGCCGTGCGGCGTGTCCACCTCGCCCAGCAGCAGGGCGCGGCCATCGCCCAAACGCCCCGCCCATTGGCCGAACTGGTGGCCGCTGTAGACGCTGGCCAACGGGCGCATGCCCGGCCACGTCGTGTGGCCGCTGAAGACGGCCAGCGCGTCGGGCGTGGCCCAGGTGTCGGCGGGCCAGCCCAGCAGGGTGGCGCAGGCGTCACTGGTGGCGACCCAGTGCGGATTCGGCAGCGCCTGCGCCGGCAACTCGGTGAAAAACGCCAGGCCCAAGGTGGCGAAGCGGTTGCACCACGCCTCAGCAGGGGGTGGGAAGGGGCGGGAGGTGGTCATGGGCGGCAGTGTAGGCAGGCGACTCCAGCCCGGTCAGGCTGAGGGGATTGGGGACAATCCCCCCCGTGGATGCCCTTTTCATCACCCTGTTCAACACCCTGAGTGCCGGCGCGCTGCTGTTCATGCTGAGCGCCGGGCTCACGCTCATCTTCAGCATGTTGGGCGTGCTCAACTTCGCCCATGCCAGTTTTTACATGCTGGGGGCGTATGTGGGCTGGTGGCTCTCTGGTTGGTGGGGCTTCGGGGTGGCGTTGGTGGTAGCACCTTTGTTGGTGGGCGCTCTGGGGGCCGTGTGTGAGCGAGGGCTGCTGCGCCGGGTGCATGCGTCCGGCCACGTCGCGGAACTGCTGGCCACCTTCGGTTTGGCGCAGGTGCTGGATGAAACCGTGCAACTCCTCTGGGGCCGCTCACCGCAAACCTTCACCCCGCCCGCTTGGCTGCAAGGCCCGGCGTTCACCTTGGTGACGTCCGACGCCGCCACCACGCCCTGGCGCGGCTACTGGGGCGCCGCCCCTGCGGCCACCTGCGGCAACGACAGCGCCTGGCCTTGGGGCAGCGACGCCACCGCCTTGCCGGACGCTGCCAGCGTCGCCGTTCAATGCTTGCAGTTTCCGCTCACCCGGGCGTTCATCATGGGCGTGGCGCTGCTCATGCTCGGCGGGTTGGCCTGGCTGCTGCTGCGCACCCGCTTGGGGCTGGTGGTGCAAGCCGCCCTCACCCATCCGGCGATGGTGCAAGCGCTGGGGCACGACGTGCCCACGGTGTTCACCGGTGTGTTCGGCGTCGGCTGCGGGCTGGCAGCTCTGGCCGGCGTGGTCGGCGGCATGACCTTCGTCACCGAACCGGCCATGAGCCACAGCATGGGGCCGCTGTTGTTCGTTGTGGTCGTGGTGGGCGGGTTGGGTTCGTTGAGTGGCGCACTGCTGGCCTCGCTGCTGATCGGCGCCTTGCAAACCTTGCCGCTGACCCTCGGCCACCCGCTGCTGGCCCAAGCTGCACCAGTGCTGCCCTACGCCCTGTTGGTGTTGACGCTGGCGCTGCGCCCACAGGGGTTGATGGGGCGGACGCATGGGTGAACGTCGCGGGCACATTGTGCTGTGGGGGCTGTACGGGCTGGCCTGGTGCCTGGCGCCGTGGCTGCTGACCGCCAGTTACGCCCAGGTGTTGGCGAGCCAGATCGGCATCGCCATCCTGTCCTGCCTGGCCTACAACCTGTTGCTGGGCCAAGGCGGGATGCTGAGTTTCGGCCACGCCATCTACGGCGGCGCAGGCGCTTATGCGGTGATCGACGCGCTGCAAACCCTCCAAGCCCACCCACCCACAGGCGCGGCGGCAACTTGGATCGTGGCGGCGCTGCCACTGTGGGGCGCGCTGGCTGGCGCAGGGCTCGCCGCAGGGCTCGGGGCGCTGTGTGCGCGCCACAGCGGCACGGCCTTCGGCATGATCACCCTGGGTTTGGGTGAACTGGTGGCCGCCGTGGCGCAGATGGCGCCGCAGGTGTTCGGCGGCGAGGCCGGGCGCTCGGCCAACCGGGTGCTGAACGCCAGCGCTTGGCACTTCGGCCCCTCGTCCCATTTGTTGATGCTGGTGGCGGGCTACACCCTGGCCGGCACCGCCGCGCTGTGGGCGCTGACGCGCACCCCCTTCGGCCTGCTGCTGGGCGCCGTGCGCGACGAGCCCGAGCGCCTCGCCTTCCTCGGTCACAGCCCGGCATGGGTGCGGTGGCAGGCGCTGGTGCTGTCCGGGGCGGTGTCCGGGTTGGCGGGGGGCTTGGCGGCCCTGCTGTTCGAGCGCGTCTCGCCCGACGTGTTCAGCGGGGCGCGCTCGGCGGCGTTGCTGCTGTTTGTGTTCGTCGGCGGCAGTGCCCATTTCGTGGGGCCGATGTGGGGCGCCGTGTGGATGGTGCTGTCGCTCACCGCTCTGGCTTCGCTCACGCCCGCTTGGCCGTTGTACCTGGGGCTGGTCTTTCTGTGGATGGTGTGGCGAGCCCCCCAAGGGTGGGCCGGCTTGCTGTCCGACGCCCACGCTGCCCTGCGCACCGGCTGGGTGCCCGGTCAGCGGCTGCGCAGCATGGGGCGGGGGCTGGGGCAAATTGGGCGAGGGCTGGCGGTCGCTGGTGCGGTGGTGTGGGCGGTGGAAGCGCTGTATCGGCGCCAGTTCGGCGCATGAGTGCGGCGGCGTTGCAACTCGTCGGGGTGGCGCAGCGGTTTGGCGCCACCGAGGTGCTGCGCGGGGTCGATCTGGCGCTGCGCCCCGGGGAGCGCGTGGCGCTCATCGGCCCGAATGGCGCAGGCAAATCAACGTTGTTTGATGTGCTCTCTGGCCGCCGCCCGCCGAGTGCAGGCGACGTGTGGCTGCACGGCGAGCGCGTCACCGGGCTGGGGCCGCAGGCCTTGCATCGGCGTGGGCTGGCGCGCAGTTTTCAGGTGAGCCGCCTGTTTGGCCGCTTGAGCGTGGCGGACAACCTGCGCTGCGCCGCCCTGCACGCCGCCGGCATCGGGCCGAACGTGTGGCAGCGCCTGCGCCGCCTGACGGGCGTGAATGCCCGGGTCGCAGTGATGCTGGCCGAATTGGGCCTGGACGCCCAACGCGACCGCCCCGCCCACGCCCTGAGCTACGCCGAACAGCGCCGGCTGGAACTCGGCCTGGTGCTGGTGAGCGACGCCCGCGTGCTGCTGCTGGACGAACCCACCGCCGGCATGAGCCGCAGCGAAACCGCCCACACCGTGGCACTGCTGCGCCGCCTCAGCGCGGGGCGCACGCTGTTGATGGTGGAACACGACATGTCGGTGGTGTTCGATCTGGCGGATCGCGTGGCGGTGCTGGATCAAGGGCGCATCCTGGCGTTCGACACGCCCGCAGCGGTGCGGGCCGATCCGGCGGTGCGCCGGGCGTATCTGGGGCAATGAATGACGCAGGCCGTACCCTCCCCCGGTTTGACGCTGTGCGATCTGCACGCCGGTTACGGCGGCGCGACGGTGCTGCACGGCGTGAGCGGCCATCTGGCGCCAGGCGAAATCGTGAGCCTGCTGGGGCGCAACGGTGCCGGGCGCTCGACCTTGTTGCGGGCCATCATGGGGCTGCTGCCACTGTCTGCCGGCCAAGTGGTGTGGCATGACGGGCGCACGGCCCACGCGCTGCACGGCCAGCCGGCGTTTCGCATCGCCCGCTGTGGCATCGGGTACGTGCCGGAGAGCCGCGATGTCTTCCCCCGTCTGAGCGTGCGGCACAACCTGCTGTTGGGCGAACCCGTTGGGCGCCGGGCGCGGCCACCGGAGCGCTGGCCGTTGGAGCACCTGTTGAGCCGGTTTCCCGTGCTGGCACAGCGGCTGGACACGCCCGCCGGGGTGCTTTCCGGCGGTGAGCAGCAGATGCTGGCGCTGGCGCGGGCCTTGCGCGGCGATCCGGACGTGTTGTTGGTCGATGAACCCACCGAAGGGCTGGCGCCGCGCCTGGTGGATGAGGTCGGGGCGTTGCTGCGCGAACTGCCGCGCCAGGGTGTCACCGTGCTGCTGGTGGAGCAAAAGCTGACGCTGGCGCTGGAGGTGGCGCACCGCTGCTGGGTGATGGGACGGGGGCGCATCGTGTTCGAGGGCACCCCGGAGGCGCTGCGGCGCGATGCCGCCGTGCAAGCGGAGTGGCTGGCGGTGTGAATGCGCCATCATGTGCGCCATGAACACGCCGTTTTCCTCCCCCTTGGAATGGCCGGACGATGAGGCCCCGCGCCTGCCGTTGCCGGCCCACATTCCGTTTCTCGATCACCTGGGTTTGACGCTGCACGCCTGCACGGACGGGCGCGCCGAGGTGCGTTTAACCTTGCAGCCCGAGCACCTCAACTCTTACAGCGTGGCCCATGGCGGTGTGGTGATGACGCTGCTGGATGTGGGCATGGCGCTGGCCGCCCGCAGCCACGATCTGCACGGCCCGGGGGTGGTGACCATCGAGATGAAATCCAGCTTCATGCGCCCGAGCGAAGGCCCGGTGTTGCGCAGCCGGGGCCGGGTGCTGCACCGCAGCGCCACGATGGCGTTTTGCGAAGCGGCGATTCTCAACAGCCGGGGCACGCTGTGTGCGCACGCCACGGGGACGTTCAAATACCTGCGGGCTTTGCCGGGGCAAGGGCGGCAGGTCAAAGCCTTTCAGCGGGCGCAGGAGGTGGACGCATGAGCACGCCCATGACGCCGGTGGTGTGGCAGTGGGGCGATTTCGAATCGTTGAGCCGCCGCGATGTGTACGACGCGCTGCAACTGCGCGCCCGGGTCTTCATCCTCGAACAGGGGCCTTATTTGGATGTGGATGGGCTGGATCTGCCGGCGTATCACCTGCTGGGTCGCTTGGCCGCGCCGAGCCATGGACTGGCGGCGGGTGAGTTGGTGGTGTACCTGCGCGCCCTGCCGCCGGGGTTGAAATACGCCGAACCGGCGCTGGGGCGGGTGGTGTGCCACGCGGCGGTGCGGGGCACGGGGCTGGGGCGGGCGTTGGTGGCCGAGGGGCTGCGCGGCTGTGAGCGGGTGTGGCCTGGGCGGGGCAATCGCATCAGTGCGCAGGCGCATCTGGAGCGCTTTTATGGCGCGTTTGGCTACCGCCGAGCGGGTGAGGTCTACTTGGAGGACGACATCCCGCACTTGGAGATGCTGCGCACGGGCTTGTGAGCGCTGGGCGTGCTTAACCCCCGATCGGGGTGGCATAATGCGCCCCGCTCTCTCCCCTGCCTGGGTGGTGAAATTGGTAGACACAGCGGACTTAAAATCCGCCGGCCCTAAAAGGCTGTACGGGTTCGATTCCCGTCCTAGGCACCAAGTCAGCGAAGCACGATGCTTCACAACGTATCAAGCCCCTCAGCAAATCAAGCGCTTAGGGGCTTTTTTGTTGTCATGTTGGTGCAGGTGTGGGCGGTGAAGAACACCGAATTCGGGGAACAAAACGGGGAACGACCCCAGCCCGAGTCGCGCCTCGCCCTCGTGGGAACCTGTGCTTTGCCACCATCAAAAGCCAGTGGAAGGCGTATGGACGCTCACCAGTTTCTTCGTGATCAGGCCGATAAAACGCTCACGCTTCTCAGCAATTCACCCGAGTTGTGGGCGGTCTTGAAGACGGATTCTTTTTTTGCTTCACAAAAATCAGCGATCTTTTCAGAAGCTACGCTGGTGGAGTGGGTGCGTGATGCACCGCTGGATGGGGTAGCCATCAGAAAGCTATTCTTAGCGATTCGCCGCAGCTTGAAAAAGGCTAAAACAGTTGCGGAAAAACGCAAGGCTGCTGAGGCCGCCGCTGTCGGTTTGTATGCTTTGGCTGCTTGTCGGCTGGTGCTGGTGAGTCAGAGTGCCACGAGCACCAAGGTGCTGGATATCAATACGCCCGTCTCTTTCTTGTGTGCCGTTTTGGCTGTGAGCCTGTTTGGCGGTACGCTGGATTTACGTGGCGTGGATGAGCATGGCTGCCCGATGCATTCGGGCGTTTTTTATGTCCGGCTGGCGCCAGATGGTGATTGGAGCGGCTTTGACATCGAGCGGGCCGCGTACTGCGCGATCTTCAAGAGTTCGGCTGCTGCCATGGATGTTTCCGAAGTTTCTGCGCCGTTGAGTAAGCAGGAATCAGCGGATTTGTGCGCCCGGTTGGAAACGCTGCGGGACGTGGATCAAATTGGGGTTGCGCTGGTTGTGGTGAATCCGTTCGAGGCGCTCAACCCGGAAGACTTTGCAGACAAGGCCGATGTGCCGATTTTCAAAATGTCAAAAGGCGTGGATCAGGCGCTTTTTGGTATGGCTCATGAAGATTTGGTGGCAGGGTTGCGTGAGTTCTGGTCTGAGTTACAGACAGCGCAACCTTCCGAACTTCCACAAACTCAAGCCAGCCACGCTGGCGCACAGGAGAGAACCATGGGAAATCAAATTCACGTCACCGTTCATGGCGGCACAGTGGCCGTTGCTCTGGCCGAAAACGCCATGGCCCAAGCCGGCAACAACAACACCATGCACAAAACCCATCAGCAGGGCGCGCAGTGGGATCAGTTGTTGGCCAACCTACAAGGCCTGAAAGTGGTGGCAGGCGACATGCCCGCCAGTAAAGTAGCCGACAAACTGAATGCCCGCATCGATGAAGCCCTTGTTCTGACAAATGAAGCTCAGACCCAACCCGAGAAAAAAGGCCTGCTGAAAACAGCCATTGAAAGCATCCAAGACTTGGCGGAGTTGGCAGAAGGCGGTGAAAAGCTCGCAGTCCCCATCGCCGGTTTGATCGCGCTCGTGGCCCCGCTGCTAGGCGCTTGAACACGAAAGGCTCGTTGTGCGTCACAACCCTTTTCCTGCCCTTCGTCCCGCTGCCACGCAGACGTTGCCAGGCAACGATCACTTCGAACCCTCCCACCACTTGTGGGGCCGTGAGGAAATAGACGCCCTGACGCTGGCCTTTGCCGCCCGGCGCCCCCTGCTGGTGCGAGGTGAGGCGGGCGTGGGCAAAAGCCAGATCGCCCGTGCGGCGGCAGCGGTGATGTACGCGGGCCCGCCCTTGGTGGAAGTGATCCACCCGCGTTTTGAGGCGCTGGAGTTGCTCTACCGCTTCGACGCGGTGGCGCGGCTGTCGGATGCGCAGGTGAAGGATGCCAACGGCCAATCCCTGCTGGATGCCACCAACGCTCGCTATGTGGGGCCTGGGGGACTCTGGCGAGCCTTTGCGCTGGGTCGGCAAAGCAAGAAGCCGCAGGTGCTGTTGATCGATGAGATCGACAAAGCCGATGCCGATCTGCCCAACGCGTTGCTGGACGTGCTGGGCAACCGCAGCTTCAGCGTGCCGCATCTCAAGAACGCGCAACAGGTTGTGCATCGTGTGCAGGCACAGCCTGAGCACATGCCGCTCATCGTCATCACCACCAACGAAGAGCGCGAACTGCCTGCCGCGTTTGTGCGCCGCTGCGTGGTGCTCAACCTGGCACCGCCGGAAGATGAAGCCGGTTTTGCCCAATGGCTGTGCCAGCGCGCCCGGGTTCACCCAAATCTGGCCGAGTTGGATGACACCGTGTTGCGCACCGCTGCCGCCCAGGTGTGGAAAGACCGCTGCGAGGCCGACGGCGCCGGGTTCCCCAAAGTCGGGCTGGCGGAGTACATCGATTTGCTGGTGGCGCTGCACGAGCTGACGGCGGCTTCGCCACGTGGGGAGCGCACCGCGCAGCAACTGCACTGGCTCCAGCGCCTCAGCGCCTACGCGCTGGTGAAAAACGCCAAGCAGGATCAGGCGCGTGCGCCGGTTGAGCCGCTCGCAGCCACCCCATGAAACCCCTGCGCGCCCAGGTCGCCCGGGCGGATTTGCTGCGGGCACTCGCACTGGATGACACACGCCAGCACCTCACGCTAAGTGCGGGGGAACAGCACTGGTTCGGATACCAACGGGTTCAGGCTGAACAGCGGTTGGACTTGGCTGTGGAGATGGCCTTGCCAGAGGCCAAGCCGTCGCCCGTTCCTCCTGCACGCCCCGAAACGCCTACCGAGGCGCAGCACGCCAGCCTGCGCATGGAACACGCTTGGCTGGTGAAAACGCAGCCCATCGAAGCCCCGACGCAGCGTGATGAAACGACACCCGCGTTGGCGCCACTGGATGAAGCAGCCACCACCGCGCAAGCCAGCCAGCCGCAAGGCCAGCGCGAAGACCTCTTGCCCTGGGCGCGGTTGATGCCGGTGCTGCGGCGGCATTTGTCGCAGTCCCGCTTGGGCGGGGTGGATGTGACGATGCTGCTGCGCCACTTGGCCGAACAGCACAGCTTGCGCCGTTTACCGCGTGTGCAGCGCAGCCGCTGGAACCCCGACTTGGTGGTGGTGCTGGATTTTCGCGACGCACTGTGGCCCTACCGGCGCGACATGCACCGGCTCTGCCAGCGCTTGCTGAGTGAGGTGGGGCGCACGGGTTTGTCGCTGCGGGTGATGGCACACGGCCCGGCGGGAGGCTGGACGGATTGGCTCGAAGAGCAAGCCTGCCGCCCGCGTATGCCGCAGGTGCTGGATTGGGTGCCACCCGCCCCAGGCAGTTGTGTGTTGTTGGTGAGTGATTTCGGTTGGTTCGGCGCGCCAGCCGATGGGCCGCCCAGCCCGCTGACGCAGCGTTGGTTGCGCTGGGTGGCGCAACAGCAAAAAGCCCAGGTGACGGTGCTGGGGTTGGCGCCGCTGGGGGCCGATCAACTGCGGCCCGAGGTGTGTCGCCGCTTGCCGGTGCTGCGCTGGAGCCCGGACGGGCGTTTGCACCCCGAGCGTGCCGCCTCCCCACCGTCTGCCGAGCCTGCCGGGCTGGCGCCGTTGTTGGCGATGGTGGCGGTGACGCGCCGGGTCGATCCCCCCTTGATGCGTGCCCTGCGGCGGCTCAACCCGGTGACGCCTTTGCATGCAGGTTTGGAAGGGGCGGCGTGGAACCATCCGCACACCCAAGGCGGGCGGGTGTGTACCTTGCGGCCGCAGCATCAGGTGGGGTATTTGGCGCGTTTTCGCTTGTTGCCCAAGCACTTGCATGCGCAGCAAGACGCGCTGCGCCGCCAGCATCACGCCCACTTGCGCGCCCTGCTGGTGCAGGAGGAAAACCTGCTGCATGCCGTGCAGGTGCGTTTGGCGCGGGGCGGAAGGCAACCGCCGGGTGAGGTGGAGCAAACGGCGTTGCGTTTCTTCCAGCACTTGGTGCTCACGGTGCAGCAGGCCGATGCGGCAACGCTGCGCAACTGGTTGCCTGCCGTGCAGGCGTACCTCAATGAGTTGGATGCGCTCACGGCCAGCGTGCATCGCCAGGTGTTTTCTGAGTTGATGGCGGCGGTGGTGCAGCGCCGTGGGCAACCCGCTCAGGCGCTGCCGGGGTGGGTGGATGTCGCGGCGTTTCAGTCGGCCCAAACGGCACCAGGCCGGGCTGTGCAGGGTTATTTAGTGCAAGACCTGAGGCAGCGGCGCTGGCTCATTCAGCCGCAACCGCCTGAGGCGGGGCAGAACGGGCGGGCGCTGGCTCCAGCAACGCAGGTGGTGGTGCGCTGGCAGAGCCAGGCGGGGGAGCAAGTGCGTGCGCTGCGGCTTGGGTCAGCAGTACACGATCTGGCCGGGCTGGATGAGGTGGTGGGCGTGGAGGTCAACGATGGGCGGCAGGTGTTCCAACTCTTGCCTGTTACGCGGCCCCGGGGGATTTTGGGGTGGTCACAAAATAAAGACCTCGCATTAAGCTTGATGTTGCCAGATCTTCGTTTTAAAGAAACTACGATCGCTGATGATTTGCTGCGGCCTCACAATTACTGGCGGGCGATGCTTGCAGGCCAGCGCTCTCAACTGATCATCGATACCATCCATTTCACTTTGCATGAAGGATGTATCTTTCGGATTGGGGGAGATGATTTTGGAAGTTATTTAGATTTGCAGTTTAACTCTCGGCGTGGTAAAAATAAAGTAGTGCAACGTTTCCGCTGGATCGAACCTGGCAGTTTCATGATGGGATCCCCCAAAACCGAGCCGGAGCGTAATAAAAATGAAGGGCCACAACACCGCGTGACGCTGACGCAAGGCTTTTGGCTGGCTGATACGGCCTGCACGCAAGCGCTGTGGCTGGCGGTGGCGGGAGGAGAGAACCCAAGCATATTCAAAGGTAACGAATTGCCGGTAGAGAACGTTAGCTGGGATGACGTGATGAATAAATTCATACCAAAGCTGCAAACATTGCTACCCAAAGGAGCGGAGGCTATATTACCTAGCGAAGCTCAATGGGAATATGCTTGCAGAGCGGGAACGCAGACACCATTCAATTTTGGCAAACAAATTAATCCTGAGTTAGTTAACTACAATGGGAGCCATCCATACAATAACGGCCCCAAAAGTATAGGCCGAAAAAAACCTGTCCCTTCAAAAACATTACCAGCAAACAATTGGGGATTGTTTCAGATGCACGGCAATGTGTGGGAGTGGTGTTTTGACGCTCCGCGCGTATACACTGAAGAAACTCAAACAGACCCACTAGGCCCCATCGGAAATGATAGCCATGCGATACGGGGTGGCTCTTGGTTCTTTTATGCAGGAGATGCCCGATCGGCTTTCCGCTACCCGGATGTTAAGCCCAGAAATATCGGTTTTCGTTTAGCTCTAAGGTTAATACCAAGCCAAGGGGCTTAACCGGGCAGACATACTTGCACGCGGGCTCGTCTGCCCAAGTATCACCCATGAAACCCTCAGACTCTCTCGCTTCGCACCGCGCCGCCATTCGTCGAGTAGTGAAGGCCCATCACGCCTGCAATGCCCGCATTTTCGGTTCCATGGCTCGGGCGAAGACATAGAAGACGGTGACCTAGATGTGTTGATCGACCCCACGCCCGAAACCACCTTGCTGGACGTGCCGGCGCATTTCCGTGTAGTGGTGCTGGTGCAGGCGGTATGAGCTTTGTCTCCCCCTCTCCCCAGCCCTCTCCCACGAGGGGAGAGGGGGCAAAACCGGGTGTTCTGGCGCACAGACCTACGCGCTGCACAAAGCCCCTCTCCCCTTGTGGGAGAGGGGTTGGGGAGAGGGGGGACGCCGCCAAGCCCCTCAGGTCGTTGTTTCCCCCAACTCCGTCTGTTGAACCATGCGCTCTGCTGATCTCTTCCAACCTCACCCCGCCTTCCCGCCCGAAGTCGCCCACCGCGCCCCACCCGCTGGCCACTGGCCACCCGCCTGGGCCGTGGCCTGGGGCGATGACCGGTTCGGCCTGTGGGCGGATTTGGAAGTGGGCCGCGTGGTGCAACGCTTCCGCTGGATCGAGCCCGGCAGTTTCCTGATGGGTTCCCCCAAAACCGAGCCGGAGCGTTCTAGCGACGAAGGCCCACAACACCGGGTAACGCTGACGCAAGGTTTCTGGCTGGCGGACACGGCCTGCACGCAAGCGCTGTGGCTGGCGGTGGTGGGAGGAGAGAACCCGAGCCGCTTCAAGGGAAGCGACGACTTACCGGTAGACAACGTAAGCTGGGACGATGTGATGGAGCAGTTCGTACCCAAGCTGCAAGTGCTTCTGCCCGAAGGCGTGGAAGCAGCATTGCCCAGCGAAGCGCAATGGGAGTATGCGTGCCGAACGGGCACGCATACTCCGTTCAGCTTTGGCAAACAGATCAACCCTGCGCAAGTGAACTACAACGGAAATCAACCGTACAACGACGGCCAGAAGGGTGAATACCGCGAGAAGACAGTGCCAGTGAAAGCGTTGCCTGCAAACAGATGGGGCTTATTCCAGATGCACGGCAACGTGTGGGAGTGGTGCTTGGACGAGCGAAGAACATACACAGACGCTGAAGCGGTGGATCCGCTGGGGGCTGTCGGGGATGGCCCGCGCGCCTTGCGCGGCGGCGCCTGGTTCTACAACGCTCGGCACGCCCGCACGACCTTTCGCTACGTGTACGAACGAGACGGCCGCTGGTTCTACTTCGGCTTTCGTGTAGCCCTGAAGCTCAAGCCCAGCCCAGGGGCGTAGCCCCAAGGCATTGGGGCCGGAGGCCCCGGAGTGCAGAGGCCGGAGGCCTCCAAGGCGGAGCCTGGTGCATTGGGTCGTGGCGGAGCCACGAATCCGGCGCAGGCGGAGCCGAAGCCGGACGGCCGCGAAGCGGCCGCGCAAAAAATGGTGATTGCAGACGTTGTTTGCCAAGCTTGGCATGGGCAAACGCAGCCGAAAATAACCAGCCCATGCACACCCGCACACAGCCTGCACCACCCCAGGAGCACCCATGAAACCCTCAGACCTGCTCGCCCCGCACCGTGCCACCATTCGCCAGGTGGTGCAGGCACACCACGCGTGCAATGCCCGCATCTTTGGCTCTGTGGCGCGGGGTGAAGATGGGGAGGGCAGTGACTTGGATGTGCTCATCGACCCTACGCCCGACACCACCTTGCTGGACATCGGTGCCATTCGCCACGAACTGGTACAGTTGCTGGGGGTGCCGGTGGATGTGCTCACCCCCAATGCCTTGCCCGAGCACTTTCGCGCCGCCGTGCTGGCCCAGGCGCAACCGGTATGAGCGCCCAACCCCAGCGCACCGCCGACTACCTGCAACACATGGCCCAGGCGATAGAGCGCATCCAGCATTACACCCAGGCCATGACGCTGGACGGGTTCCTCAACCAGCCCTTGGTGCAGGATGCCGTGATCCGCAACCTCGAAGTGCTGGGCGAAGCCAGCCACAACATTGAAAAGCACGACCCAGCCTTTGCTGCCGCTCACCCTGAGCTGCCGCTGGCCTTTGCTTACCAGATGCGCAACGCCCTGGCGCATGGGTACTTCAAAGTAGATTTGGAGATCGTCTGGCGCACGGTGCAGCGGGATTTGCCTCGGTTGCTGGCACAGGTGCAGGGAGTGATGGGGCAGGTGTGAACCGTTGCACCACGTCACGCTTACCCTCCGCCCAACGGATGCCACCCGTCTGCGCCATGTGCAAGCCGATGTAAAGACGTGCCGGCCCGCTCGCCCTACACGGCCGCCTCCGCTGGAACTTCTTCGGCGTTCGTGTGGCCCTGAAGCTCAAGCCCAGCCAGGGGGCGTGGCCCCAAGCCTGCGCTTCAAACAACGTGGGTCTTGACCCACTCACGCATCGCGTCGTTGACCCGGGTCTGCCAACCTTTGCCAGTGGCTTTGAGGGCTTCCAGCACATCAGCGTCGAAACGAATCGTTGTTGAGCGCTTGGCCGGTGTCTTCTGGGAGGGCACACACGCCAGCGCGGCTGTTCATGGCAACCAACTCAGCGTGAATCCCGGCTGGGAGAACCTCGGCAGAACGCTTGGCGTTCGCAAACCAAGCCGCATCCAACTCGTGCGCGTCAGGATCGGCGGCGATGGCCGCACAGATGGCGACATCCTCCTCGGCAGTCGGCAACTCGACCCGACGACCGCCCGGCAACGTCAACAATTTGGTGACCATCACGCCCCCATCCATCAAAGCCGCCCCACACACCCCACCGCCCCACACCGGCACGTCAGCCGCCCCTCATGGTGCGTTTCCCCATAATCCACGGTGATCTCCTCGCCCACCGCAATCTCGCGCAGCGCGTAAAACTCAATCCGCCCCTCGCGGATGCGCAACTGCCCATTCGGCTGGCAACTGTGGTTCGTGAAACGCATCGGATCGGTAGAGCGCGCCAAATCCACCGCCGTTTTGTGCGACACCTCCACGATCATGATGCGCTCCAGCGTCGCCGCCCGGCGCCGCGCTTCCGCAATCGAGATCGTCTCGCCGCGCACCTCGCCGATCTTGTGCCAACCCGGCACCGGCTCCAGCGCAAACACCCCGAACCCGTCGATCGGGCTGCGCCGCACCGCCACATCGTATTTTTGGTAAGGCGGACGTATGGCCAAACACCCCATCAGCAAAGCCTCCCGATCCGGCGCCGGCGGCCCACAAACAGGCTCGCACGCAGGCTCCGCGACGACCTCCGAAGAAAACGCACCCAGCCGAGGCAAGGTCACAGCCCCGTGGCGTGCGGCAGATGCGGCGCCGGCACCACCGCATCCCCCGCCCAACCGGGTTGGCGATGCTCGGCAATCACGTTCGTGTAAATGCCGCCGCGCACATACCAACGCGCCGTGATGCGCGCATAACGCGGGTTCGTCACCGAGACGATCTTGCTCAAAATGTCGTTCGTCACCTTCTCGTGGAACGCACCCTCGTTGCGGAAGCTCCACATGTACATCTTCAAACTCTTCAGCTCGACGCAGAGCTGATCCGCCACCATGTCAATGGTGAAGTGCGCAAAGTCCGGCTGGCCGGTGAGCGGGCAGTGGCAGGTGAATTCGGGGATTTGAAACTGGATGACGTAATCCCGCTCCGGCGCCGGATTCGGGAACACATACAGCTCCTTGCTCGGCGCGCTCGGCGGGTTGACCGGCACCGGGCGTTGTTGAGGGGCGGGAATCAGTTCGTCAGAGTGAGCCATGGCGTGCGGGAAGAAAACCAAGAAAAAAGACCGCGATGGTATCATCCCGCCGCCTTTGCGGCCAGATTGGCACGCGATTTCCCCTTGTAGATCAAAGACTTAAGATGCGCGCCCGCCCGGTCGCGCCACGCGATGCGGCTCAACCAGATCAAGCTTTCCGGCTTCAAGTCCTTTGCCGAACCAACGACGTTCCAACTGCCCGGCCAGCGCGTCGGCGTGGTCGGGCCGAACGGTTGCGGCAAGTCCAACATCATGGACGCGGTGCGTTGGGTGTTGGGCGAATCCAAAGCCAGCGAGCTGCGCGGCGAGTCCATGCAGGACGTGATTTTCAACGGCTCGGCCAACCGTAAACCCGCTGGCCGCTCCAGCGTGGAACTGGTGTTTTCCAATGAAGACGGCCGCGCCGGTGGCAGTTGGAGCCAATACGCCGAAATCGCCGTCAAGCGCGTGCTGACGCGGGACGGCACCTCCAGCTACTTCATCAACAACCAGCCGGTGCGCCGCCGCGATGTACACGATGTGTTCCTCGGCACCGGCTTGGGGCCACGCGCTTACGCCATCATCGGCCAGGGCACGATCACCCGCATCATCGATTCCAAACCGGAAGAGCTGCGCCTGTTTTTGGAAGAAGCCGCTGGCGTCTCCAAATACAAAGAGCGTCGCCGCGAAACCGAATTCCGCCTGCGGGACACGCGAGACAACCTCACCCGCGTGGACGACATCCTGCGCGAACTGGGTGCCAACTTGGAGAAGCTGGAGCGCCAAGCCGAAGTGGCCACGCGCTACAAGACTTTGCAAGAAGCCGGCACGCTCAAGCTGCACCAGCTCTGGTTTTTGAAACACCGGGACGCGGCCACCGAAGCCCAGCGCGTGCATCTGGCGATGCTGGAAGCCACCAACGCGCTGGAAGCCCGCACCGCCGAGCTGCGCCATTTGGAAGCCGCTTTGGAAGAGGTGCGCCAGGCGCACTACACCGCGTCGGACGGTTTGCACGAGCGCCAAGCGGATCTGGCCGCTGCCGCCGCTGAGGTCAGCCGCTTGGAGGAGCGCATTCGCCACGTTGTCGAGGGGCGCCAGCGCACCCAGGCGCGTTGGGCGGAGCTGCGTGCCCAGGCGGCGCAGTGGGCCGAACGCGCCGAGCAGGCCGAGGCCGAGCAAGAGGCGCTGGCCGAGCAGATCGCCTTGGCGCAGGAGCAGGCCGAAATCCTCGCTGCTCGCGCCGAAGAGCAGGCCGAAGACACGCCGCAGCACGAAGACGCCCTGCGCAGCGCCCAACAGCGGGCGGCGCAACAGCGCGGCCAAGTTGGCCAGGTGCAGCAGCAGTTGCAATTGCTCGCGGCGGAAAGCCGCCATCTGGACGAACAACATCGCAGCTTGCGCAGCCGGGTGGATCGGCTGAGCGCGGAACGCCGGGGGTTGGCGGCGCCGGATGCGGCGCGGCTGGACGCCCTGCGCGAGCAGCTCGCCCAAGTTCAAGCCCTGAGTGACGACGCCCAAGCCCGCCTGCACGCCTTGAGCGAGCAACTGCCCCAAGCCGAAGACCAGCGCCGCCACGCCCAGCAAGCCGCCAACGAGGCCACCGCCCGCCACACCGATTTGCACGCCCGCCTGGACGCCCTGCGCACGCTGCAAGACAAGGTGCAGCGCGGCGGCAAGCTGCAACCGTGGTTGGAGAAACACGGGTTGGCGGGGTTGGCGGGGATGTGGCAGCACGTCCACATCGAACCGGGTTGGGAAACGGCGCTGGAAGCGGCGTTGCGCGAGCGCTTGCACGCGCTGCCGGTGAGCCAGTTGGAGCGGCTGCAAGGGTTGGCGCTGGATGCGCCGCCGGCGAAGTTGGCGTTTTATGCGGTGGGGAGTGCCCCCTCTCCCCAACCCCTCTCCCGCGAGGGGAGAGGGGCTTCAGAGACGTTGGTGGACTTGTTGCGGGTGCGCGATCCGGCGCTGCGCTCGGTGTTGGCGGATTGGCTGGCCGGTGTGGCCGTGGCCGATTCGCTGGCGCAGGCGCTGGCGCAGCGGGATCGTTTGACGCCGGGCGGCTGTTTCATCACCCGCGAGGGGCACAGCGTCAGTGCGCACGCCATCGGGTTTTATGCGCCGGATTCAGAGCAAGCCGGGTTGCTCGCCCGTCAGCACGAGATTGAAAACTTGGAGCGTGCCAGCCGCGCCCAAGCCCTGCTCGCGGAGGACGCCCGCACCGCCCTGGCCCGCGCCGAGCACGCGCTGGCCGACGTTCAGCAGCAATTGGTCCAAGCGCGGCGCGAGGCCACGCAAATGCAGCAAACGGCGCATCAGGTGCAGGTGCAGTGGTTGCAGCTCTCACAACAGGCCGAGGCGGCGCGCAGCCGGCATCGCCAATTGGATGACGAGCTGGCCGACCTGAACGCCCAACTCGACGATGTGGCCGAACGTCGCGCCACCGGCGAAGCGCGGTTCGAGGAACTCGATCTGGCCTTGGCCGAAGCGCAGGAGCGTTTCACCGCGCTGGAAGATGCGGTGATCGCCGCCGAACGGCGTTTGAGCAGCGCCCGCGAGCACCAGCGCGTGGCCGAACGTCAGGCGCAGGAAGCGCAGTTTCAGGCGCGCACGTTGGCTTCCCGCCGAGGCGAGTTGGAACGCGGCATCACCACCGCACGCCAACAGCAGCGCGAGGCCGAACAGGCGCAGCAGCGCACACAAGCCGAACTCGCCCACTTTGATGACGATGCTGCGCAAGCCGGGCTGCACGAAGCGCTGGCGCTGCGGGTGGCGCGGGAAGCAGCCCTGTCCGCCGCCCGGGCTGCGTACGACGACCTCAGCCACCGCCTGCGCCAAGGCGACGAGCAGCGCCAAACGCTGGAACGCGCCATGGCCCCGCTGCGCGACGCCATCACCCGGTTGCAGCTCGAAAGCCAAGCCGCCGAGCTGGGGGGGGCGCAGTATCTGGAACAGTTGCAGGGGGCGGGCGTCGATCTGGCGGCGCTGGGGCAGTTGATCGAGCTGAACGGCGTCAAACTCTGGGGCTTGCAAGGTGAGATCGACCGCATCAACCGCGAAATGAACGCCCTCGGTGCCGTCAACTTGGCGGCCTTGGAAGAACTCAGCGCCACCCGCGAGCGCAAAACCTTTCTGGACGCCCAAAACGCCGATCTCACCCAGGCCATGCAAACCCTGGAAGACGCGATCCACAAAATCGACCTGGAAACCCGCGAGCTGCTGCAAGGCACGTTCAACCAAGTGAACGACGGCTTTGGCCGCATGTTCCCCAGCTTGTTCGGCGGCGGTAACGCCAAACTGGTGATGACGGGGGAGGACATCCTCGAATCCGGCGTGCAAGTCATGGCGCAGCCGCCGGGTAAGAAAAACGCCACCATCCATTTGCTGTCCGGCGGGGAGAAGGCGCTCACGGCCATCGCCCTGGTGTTTGCGATTTTCTTGCTGAACCCCGCGCCATTCTGTCTGCTGGACGAAGTGGACGCGCCGCTGGACGACGCCAACACCGAGCGTTATGCCAAGCTTGTGACGCAGATGTCCGAAAGCACGCAGTTCCTGTTCATCTCACACAACAAAATTGCGATGGAAATGGCCGAACAGTTGATCGGCGTGACCATGCAGGAGCAAGGTGTGTCGCGTATCGTCGCGGTGGACATGCAGGCGGCCGTGGGCATGCTCGCCGCCTGAGGCCCGCCACAGACCACGGAAAGCGGTGATGACTCTGACGATTGGCTTGATCCTGGTGGCCCTGCTGCTGCTGGCGTTGATGGGGCTGCACGTGCTGTGGACGACGTACCGCGCCCGTCAAGCCCGCCGCCGCGCCGATGCGGACGCCGCTGCCGCCGCCGCAGCGGCGACGACCTTGCAGGGTGAGGTCGATCCGGCCAGCTTGGGGGGCGTGCAGGCGTCGGTGCTGTGGAAAAGCGAACCGCCCCGGCCACAGCCGCTGCGCCGCGCGCCGCGCATCGATGCACTCATCGATGCCATCGCCACCCTCACGCCGGAATCACCGGTGAGTGGCGATCTGATCTTGCAGCATCTCAGTTTGGTGCGGCGGGCGGGCAACAAACCGCTGTACGTCGAGGGTTACCACGCCCAAACCGACGCCTGGGAGGTGCCCAGCGCTGGCCGGCGTTACACCGAGGTGCAGGTGGCGGTGCAACTGGCCAACCGCCACGGGCCGCTCAACGAAATCGATTTTGCGGAATTCACCCAAAAAGCCGAAAGTTTGGGCGAGGCGCTGCGCGCCTTGGTCGATCTGCCGGACATGATCGAGGCCGTGAACCGCGCCCGCGAGCTGGACGCGTTTTGTTCCCACAACGATGTGAAGCTGGTGGTGTACTTGTGCCCGGCGGTCGGCTCATGGTCGCTGGAGACGGTGCAAGCCTGTGCGCAACGCCACGGTTTTGTGCCGAGCACGATCGCGGGGCGCATGGTGTTGATGTCCATGGAGGAGGATGCGCCGCCCGTGCTGGTGTTGAGTTTCGACGCGCAGGCCGCGCTGGCAGACGATCCCGGCGAAGCGGTGTTGCAGCACATCGCCCTGAGTTTGGACGTGCCGCAATCCCCGCCCGAGGCGGAGCCGTTTGCGACGTGGTACTTGTGCGCCCGTCGCTTGGCCGAGGATTTGGGCGCCAAGGTGCTGGACGACCAAGGCGACCCGCTGGGCTTGCAGGCGTTTGAAAGCATTGGCGCGACCCTGCAAACCCTGTATCTGGAACTGGCGCGCCACGAACTGGCCGCCGGCAGTGCGGCGGCCCGGCGTTTGTTCAGTTGAGGCGGCGGCGGCGGGCGCCCAACAAACCCAGCGCCCCGAGCCACAGGGCCAACGTGGCAGGTTCAGGCACCGAAGAGACGGTGCCACCGCTGCCCGTCGTCAAACCGATGGCGCCGATCTTCACGCTGCCTTGGGCCGAGGAGGTGTTGTCACCCATGTAGATGAAATTGGTCTGGGTGTAGACGCTGCCGAAGCTGCTGTAGTCGCGCATCGCACCGGTCAGCAGCGTGGTGGCGCCGCTGCTCAGGCTGTAAAACCCGTCTTGCAACGTCAGGCTGTAGTTGCGCAACAAGGTGGTGTTGAAGCTGGCACTCTCAGCGTGCAAAAAATCCGCACCCGATTGGGCCCAAATCTGGGTCGCCCAGAAACCCAGCTCAATGCCGCGATGTTCACTGTCCAACAAGATGACAGAAAAGCCGGCGCGGTTGGCGTTGGCGTGGCTTTCGCTGACGGTTTGGAAGCTGAAGTTCAGCGTCGTGCCGGTGTCACTGTCGATGGTTTGATCGGTGCGGGCGATGCCGCTCTTCAACGAGTTCGACCCGGTGGAACTGAGGTTGAACAACCCGTTCTGGACTTGGGCGGTGCCCAAAAAATCCACCATCACCCAGTCTTGCTGCGAGGGCAGGGTTTGGGTGCTGGGGTCGTACAGCACATCGGCGTGCGCCACACTGGCTCCGAGGGCCAGGGCACCGATCGCCAACCAGCGACGGCAAGAAGATGAGAAAGCAGGTGCGTTCATGATGTGTGACCAGGGTTGGTGAAATTGCTGTTGTGCGCTCATCCTAATTCGGCTCACTACACTGCCTGTTTATGCCCCCTTCCGACATTCAACTTGATTTGTTCGTCTCCGCCCCGGCGGCGGCCCCCGAACCCACTCCGCCAGCCGCTCAGGCAGCGGCGTTGCGCGAGCGTTTGCACCATCTGGCGCACGCCTACCATGTGCAAGACGCCCCCGAAGTGCCCGATGCGGAATACGACCGCCTGTTCCAGCAACTCCAAGCCCTGGAGGCCGAGCACCCAGCGCTGCGCACGCCAGATTCGCCCACCCAGCGCGTGCTGGGCGCCGTGCTGGAGGGCTTCACGCCGGTGCGTCATGCGGTGCCCATGCTGTCGATTCGCACTGAAACGGACACCACGGCCCAAGGCGCCCACGAGTTCGATGCCCGCGTGCGCCGCGAACTCAAACTCACCGAGAACGATGCGCCGATCGACTACAGCGCCGAACTCAAATTCGATGGGCTGGCGATCAACCTGCGTTACGAAGCCGGGGTGCTGGTGCAAGCGGCCACACGCGGCGACGGGGAAACCGGCGAGGACGTGACGCACAACATCCGCACCATCGGCCAAATTCCGCTGCGTCTTCTGGGTTGCACGGCGCCGGTGTTGGAGGTGCGCGGCGAGGTGTACATGCGCCGCGATGACTTTGAAGCGCTGAACGCACGCCAACGGGCGCTGAACGAAAAAACCTTCGTCAACCCGCGCAACGCGGCGGCAGGCGCGGTGCGCCAGTTGGATTCGAGCATCGCCGCCCAGCGGCCGTTGAGTTTTTTCGCCTATGGTCTGGGCGAGGTGCAAGGCTGGGACATTCCCGCCACGCACAGCGCTTTGTTGGACGCTTTGGCCGCCCTGGGCCTGCCCGTGTGTGCCGAACGGGCGGTGCTGGAAAGCGCCGACGGCCTGGCCACCTTCCATGCCCGCATCGGTGCCCGCCGCGACACGCTGCCGTTTGACATCGACGGCGTGGTCTACAAAGTGAACGACCGGGCGTTGCAGGAGCGCTTGGGTTTTGTCACCCGCGAACCGCGCTGGGCGGTGGCGCACAAATACCCCGCCCAGGAGCAGATGACGCGCTTGCTGGGCATCGACATCCAAGTGGGCCGCACCGGCAAACTCACGCCGGTGGCCAAGCTGGAACCGGTGTTCGTGGGCGGCACCACCGTGAGCAACGCCACGCTGCACAACGAGGACGAAACGCGGCGCAAGGATGTGCGTGTGGGCGATGTGGTGATCGTGCGGCGCGCCGGCGACGTCATCCCCGAAGTGGTGGGCGTGGTGTTGGCCGATCGCCCCGCCGATGTGGGGGAACCTTTCGATCTCTACAAGCGCTTGAGCGGCCAGTGCCCCGTGTGTGCCAGCCCGATTGAACGCGAAGAAGGCGAGGTGGATTGGCGCTGCACCGGCGGCCTAACCTGCCCGGCGCAGCGCAAACAAGCCCTGTTGCACTTCGCCAGCCGCCGCATGATGGACATCGAAGGCTTGGGCGACAAACTGGTGGATCAGTTGGTGGACGGCCAGATCGTGCGCAGCTTGCCCGATCTGTACAAACTCGGTTTCACCAGTTTGGCGGCGCTGGAGCGCATGGGCGACAAAAGCGCCACCAACCTGCTGGCGGCGATTGAAAAGAGCAAACACACCACGCTGGGGCGGTTTTTGTTCAGCTTGGGCATCCGCCATGTGGGCGAAAGCACCGCCAAGGACTTGGCGCGCCATTTCGGCACCCTAGAGCGGCTGATGGACGCCCGCGTGGAAGAACTGCTGGAGGTGCCGGACGTGGGCCCGGTGGTGGCCAACAGCCTGCGCCATTTTTTCGATCAGCCCATCCACAGAGAAGTGGTGGAGCAACTGCGCGCTGCGGGTGTGTGTTGGCCGGATGAAATCGGGCTGGCGTCCGATGCGCCGCGCCCGCTGTTGGGCAAAACGCTGGTGCTCACCGGCACCCTGCCCAGCTTGAGCCGCGATGAAGCCAAAGCGATGATCGAAGCGGCGGGCGGCAAGGTGAGTGGTTCGGTGTCCAAGAAAACCCACTACGTCGTGGCCGGCAGTGAAGCGGGCAGCAAGCTGGACAAAGCCCAGAGCCTGGGCGTGCCGGTGTTGGACGAAGCCGGCTTGCGGGCTTTGCTCGCCGGGGCTGAAGGGGCTTAAAGCCGACTCAGCAGTTCCGTTTTCTTGGTGCTGAACTCCGCGTCGCTCAAGATGCCCTTGGCATGCAGCGCGGCCAGGCGCTCAATGGCGCCAAACACATCCAGCTCCGAATGGCTGGCACCCGCCCAGGGCGCGGGCGCTGGGGCGATGGGCGGAGCGATGGGGGCAGCGCTCCAGGTGTTGACGGGCGGCGGCGGGGCTTGCACCACGGGCGCCATCGGTGCTTGGGGCGGGATGCCATTGGAGGACACCACGGGCAAACTCGTCACATCCATTTGCCCATATTGGCTGGAAAAGGTCAGCGTGCTGCCCACCGATTGCTGTTGCGAAAAGCCCCCGATTTGGTGATCCAGGGTGTCATACACCGTCACGGTGCCGTTCACCTCGATCACCAGGCGCCTGGCCTGGGCGAAGTAGGCATAGCGCACATGGTTTTGCGCGCCCGTGCTGTTGGGGTAACGCAGATCGGCAGGCCACCAATCTCCACCAGAGCCCATCGAGCCCCCGGCGGGCGCCAGGGGGGTGAGTTCTGGCTGGTTGGCCAGCAAGTTGGACAACTCCGAACAAAGGCTGTCCACACGGCCCTTGAGGTAGTTGTTGAACATGTCCGACACCATGGTCATGCCACCACGCATCCACTGCCCCGCACCAGAGAACTCGGGGTGGTTGAACTGCGCCATGCTGCCATTGCCATTGCGCACGGCTTCCAGCATGCTCAGGGTGGCCTCCACGCTGAAGCCGTGGCGCTGAGCGACGTCGTTGATGAGCTGTTGACCGGCGGCGGGGAGTGAAAGCATGGCTGTGCCTTGGTAAGAGGAGCGGCACATTCTGCCGGACATGGGCCTCAGCGCGGGCTGAGCGTCAACGTCGCGTTCAGCAGCACCAAGGTGGAGCCGGCTTCATAACCCGAGTCTTGGCCCAGGCCCCACCACACGCGGCCTTGCGCGTCGGTGGTGACGGTGATGGGTGTGGTGGTGCGCAAGGTTTTGCGTTCGGTGGTGCCGTATTGGCAATCGGTGGCGCTGTTGGCGATGTGGCCCAGCATCTGGCCTTCGGTGCCGGATTGGGCTTGGTTGCCCTTGTCGATCGACAGCACCCATTCGCCATCATCTTGGCGCACCGTCTGCGGTTCGCTGCCGCTCACCGTGGTCTTAACGTAGACCGACTCGCCCGGCGAGCCTCCCACGCCCAAACATCCCTGCGGCACGCTGGCCGCCAGGGTCACACTGACTTCGGCCTGGTACACGCTGGAAGGCGCCAGCCCCGTGACTGGACGCTTGATGTAAGCGTACATGTCATCGCTGTGGTTGGTGCCGCTGATGGCCACGGCCCGTTGTTGGATGGGCGCTGGCAACGTGTCCGTCAAGCTCAGCGTGACGTTGCTGGGCTCAGTGCCATCGGTGTAATCCGAATACCCCAGCGTCCAAGCCGGCGGAATGTGATCAAACGTCACCGCCACGGTGACGGGCTCGGTGCCGATATCGTCCGCACCGCCGCAAGCGCTCAGGCCAGCCATCGCCGGCAGCACCGCGCCGCTGGCCCCCGCCACTCGACGCATCTGTGAAAAAACAGTTGACATAAAACCCCCTCGGTTGCTTCGAAACCCCCACCCTCAAGCCGTGCGACGCCTCGACGCCGGCTTCTTCGCAAAATAACGATCAATGCCCTTCATGATGGCCTCGACCAGTTTGCGCTGATAGGCCGGCGAGTTGAGTTTGCGTTCCTCCTCGGGGTTGGAGATGAACGCGGTCTCCACCAAGATGGACGGCACATCCGGCGCCTTGAGCACCGCAAAACTGGCTTGCTCGACTTGGTTTTTGTGCAAGCGCCCGACCGTGCCCAGTGAATCCAGCACTTCGCGGCCAATCGTCATGCTGTCGCGGATTTGGGCGGTGGTGCTCATGTCCAACATGACGCGCAACACCCCCGCATCCCGCGAGGCTGTGTTGACCCCGCCGATCAAATCCGAGGTGTTTTCCTTTTGTGCCATCCACCGCGCCGCGCTGCTGGAAGCCCCCGAAGTGCTCAACACAAACACACTGGCCCCACGCGCCTCTGGCCGGGTGAAAGCATCGGCGTGGATCGAAATGAACAAGTCGGCCCGCACCCGGCGCGCCTTGATGACACGCTCATGCAACGGCACGAAAAAATCCGCGTCCCGCGTCATCATGGCGCGCATGTTGGGGCGGGCGTTGATGCGTTTGCGCAGTTGTTGGGCGATGTCCAGCACCACGTCTTTTTCCCGCAACCCGGACGGGCCCACCGCACCCGGATCCTCACCCCCGTGCCCCGGATCGATCGCCACCACAAACAGTTGTTTGAAGCTGCCCCGCCCGCCCACGCTGGGACGATTCACGGGCCGGCTGTCCGGCGGCACACGCGGGCGCGGACGGGTCGGATCGGGCGACCACCCCTGGTAAGTCGGATCGATGCGCAACAAGAACTGCTCGATCTCGTCCGAATCCGGATCGATCATCTCCGGCACCCCCGACGCAGCTTCAGAAGCCCCAGGGATCGCCGCCGCTGCGGCGGCAGCGGCTTCCGGCTCCAGCGCTTGGGCGAAGGCGTACAGCTCGGCACGGCGGGTGAGGTCATCGTCGTTGGCCAGCTCGACGGCTTTTTCGCGGATCATGGCCTGGATGGGTGTGGTTTCCTGCTGGGGATACAGGTCAAACACCAGCCGGTGTTTGTAAGGCCCCGCCGGCGCCAGCGCGAACTGCTCGGGCTTGATGCCCTGCTTGAGATCGACCACCAAGCGCACCACGTCCGCCTGAAACTGCCCCACCCGGATGGCCGCGATGTACGGATCGCCCGGTTTGACCTTGCCCACCAACTCCCGCAACTCGGGCGTGAGCTGGTGCCCGGTGAAGTCCACCACCAAGCGATCGGGGCCGGTGGTCACGAAGTGAGTGGCTTTGAGGGGGGTGTCCGACTCCACCGTCATCCGGGTGTAGTCGCTGGCGGGCCACACCCGCACCCCGATGACGCTGGCGCCATAGGCCAGTTCCGCTGGGCCGAGGGTCAAGGCCACCCAGCCCAGGGAGGCATGGGTGAAGTGGGTCAGGGCATGTCGTCGCTTCATGGCAGTGTCAGCAGGCGTTGGCCGATCGGGCTGTGGGCGCACAGGTGCAGCTCACGGGTGTCATCGGGTTGCAAGGTGATGTGCAAGCTCACATCAGGCGGTGGCAGCCAAGGGTGGGCTTTGTCGGCCCATTCACTCAGGCACAGCCCGGGCTGGGCGAACACATCGCGGAATCCCGCATCTTCCCACTCACGCGGGTCGGTGAAACGGTAGAAATCAAAATGAGCGATGTCGAGTGGCTGCCCGCTGGGGCCTGTCACCCGGTAGGGCTCCATGACCGTGTAGGTGGGGCTCTTGATGCGCCCCCTCACCCCCAGCGCCCGCAGCAAGTGACGCACGAAGGTGGTTTTGCCGGCGCCCAGTGGGCCGTGGAGTTCGAGGCGAGCGTGGACGATGTCGGGCTGGGCCGCCAAGGTCTGGGCGAAGTGGGCACAAGCGGCCTCGTCGGGCCAGTGCAGGCGGCGGGTTTCTAAAATCGGCGGATGGTTCAAGATCAAGAGGCCACGCGGGCCGAGCAGGTCATCGGGCAGCAGGTCGTTTCGGCTTTGTTGCAGCGCGCCAAAGCGCTTGGATTCTCCCAGATCGGCATTGCCGACGTGTCCCTGGAGAGCGCCGAACCCGGCCTGCTCGCCTGGCTCGAAGCGGGCTTTCACGGCAGCATGGCTTACATGGCCCAGCACGGCCTCAAGCGGGCCCGGCCCGCAGAATTGCTGCCCGGCACAGTGCGTGTCATCACCGCCCGCATGGACTACCTGCCCGAGCGCCCCGGCACCGACTGGCGGGTGCTCGAACACACCCGGCTGGCTCAACCCGCCCAAGCGGCCCTCAGCGTCTACGCCCGGGGGCGGGACTATCACAAAGTGCTGCGCCAGCGTCTCCAACGTTTGGCCGATGGGCTGGCGGACGATCTGGGCGCCCTGCCCCATTGGCAAGCGCGTGTGTTCACCGACTCGGCCCCCGTGCTGGAAGTCGAACTGGCCAGCCGCAGCGGGTTGGGATGGCGCGGCAAACACACCTTGACGGTGTCCCGAGAGGCGGGTTCGCTGTTTTTTCTGGGGGAGATTTTCGTCAACGTGCCGTTGCCGGTGACGCCGCCCGTGTCGGCACACTGTGGCGCTTGCACGGCCTGCCTCACGGCGTGCCCGACCGGGGCCATCGTTGCGCCTTACCGGCTGGATGCGCGGCGCTGCATTTCTTACTTGACGATCGAACACGCGGGGCCCATCGATGTCCACCTGCGCCCGCTGCTGGGCAACCGCATTTATGGCTGCGACGACTGCCAGTTGGTGTGCCCCTGGAACAAGTTTGCCCGCACCACGCCCCTGCCCGACTTCGCCCCCCGCCCCGCCCTGGACGGCCCCCCGTTGCTGACGCTGTGGGCTTGGGACGAACCCCAGTTCTTACGCCAAACCGAGGGCAGCCCGATTCGCCGCATCGGCTACGGGCGTTGGCGACGCAATTTGGCCATTGCTTTGGGCAACGCGCTGGCGGCGGGAGATGCGGCGTCGGACACGATCCGCCACGCGCTGTGGGCCGCCCGCTCCAGCGCTGACGACTTGGTGGGCGAGCACATCGACTGGGCCTTGGCTCAAGCCGTCTGAAGCTGCTGCAACAAGGCCAAGGCCAGCGGGGCGCTGAACATGCCCAGCAGCGTGGACACACTCACCAATCCGGCCACGAACGCGCCGTGCCCGCCCATGCGCGTGGCCAGCACGTAGGCGCTGGAAGCGGTGGGCAGGGCGGCAAACGCCACCACCACCGCTTGCTGCCCGGGTGGCAGACCCACGGCGTCCACCAGCACGATGGCGAACAGCGGCAGCACGGCATGGCGAATGCCCAACAAGGCGGCGGCCATGCCGGGGGCTTCTTTGAGCGCGCCCATGCGCAACCCGGCCCCGACGGCCATCAGCCCCATGGGCAAGGACGCGCCACCCACCCGCGACAACGTGGTGATCAGCACCTCCGGCACACTCAACCCACTGAGGTTGACGAGCAGCCCGGTGACGGTGCCCACGATCAGCGGGTTGCGCACCAACTCCCGCCCCAGATGCTGCCCCGAGCGCCGTGCCAAGGGCCAAACGGCGGCCACGTTGCACAGCGGCACACACAGGGCGATCAACAAAGCGATCGACGCCACGGCTTGCACCCCGCCGATGCGCTCGGCCAGCGCCAACCCGACGTAAGAATTGAAGCGAAAGGCCGTCTGCGCACCAGAAGCGTGCAGATGTGCATCCAAATGAGGCCAAAAGCGCAGCGCATGCGCCAAAGCGATGCCACACACCACCACGGCCAAACCGCACCCGGCAAATGTCAGGGTCTCGCCCAAGGCCAAGGGCTGGCGCACGATGGCCACGAACAGCAAACACGGAAACAGCAGGTGGTACACCAGGCGCTCCACGCCATCCCAGATCGGTCGATCCAGCGGGGTGTGGCGACACAGCCAATAGCCCAACACGATGAGCAAAAAATCGGGCAGGAGCAGCAACAGGTGGGTCATGTCCAGAACATGCACGCCATGGAAAAACAAAACCCGGTTCGCGGAGCGAACCGGGTTGGTGCGGTCGGTTCAGCGCCGGCCAGGGTCAGGCCGACGCACGGAAAACCGATCAGAAGGTGTAGATCACGCCCAGCGCGTAAGCGGTGCGGCTGGTGTCGTCAGCGTACTTGGCGCGGCCCAGATTCAAGTAGACGATGGTGTTCTTCAGCACTTCGCGGTTGATGAACAGCTCGGCGGCCTTGGTTTCGGTGGTGGTGTTCTTGCCGTAGTTCACGCCCACGGTGAAGCCAGCGATCGGAGCGGACACGCCCACGCCGAAGCCGTTGCCAATGCCACCCTTGTTGACATCGCCACCGTTGGTGCCGGACACCATGACCTTGGCGACGCCAAAGTCGTAGCTGGCGGCCAGCGCGCCGAAGCCTTCGGTGCCGTCGGTGCGAGCAGATTCGCCGGTGGCAGCCACGGTCAGGCCACCCAGGGTGTAGGTCACGCCCAGGGACAGCACGTCCTTGCCGTTGGTGGTGCCGTCTTCGTCACCAGCCGGCTTGAAGCCAGCTTGCACCTTCAGGCCGCTGAAGTCCGGCGAGATGTATTGCAGCGAACGCGATTGGCGACCCGGGTTGTACGGAGCCACGCCAGCGGCCACGAAAGCCGAAGCAGCGTTGGCGGCGCCGTTGGCGTCGAAACCGATCATGGTTTGGAAGGCCACGGAGTCTTGGCGACCCAGGCGCACTTCACCGAAGCCACCGGACACGCCAGCCCAAGCTTGGCGACCGAAGAACGGCGAGCCGATGTCGCCATCGCTGGTGATGCCTGATGCCGTTCGATTCCAGGCGGAAGTTGGCCTTCAGACCGCTGCCGATGTCCGTGCTGCCCTTCAGGCCGAAGCGCGAGGTGGAGTTGCCTTGCGAGCTGCCGTCATCGCCGCCCGAGTGGAAGTCCGCCTTTTGGTCGCCCACATAGCCGTTCTTGCCGTAGCTCAGGTCGATCAAGCCATACAAGGCCAGCTCAGCGTGAGCGGCGCCAGCCAGCGACAACAACAGGGCTGCGGGAATCAGTGCTTTTTTCATGAAATGCCTTTTGAGACAGGGTTAAGACAAGATGCGCCAGTCTAGGCTTCGACATGCGCCATTGGCTTGCGATAGGGCGCTGGCGTTGCCATCAAGCAACACAGGAGCGGCAAGCAACAGGCGTGCCATCCTTAACGGCCACGCAAATGAGCCGGTGCTTCCAAGCGTTTGGCCAGGGTGGACAGCAGCAGCGTCAGTACCAAATACAGCGCCGAAATGGCAAGGTACGGTTCCCAGTAGCGCGAATAAGCCCCCGCCACGGTGCGCGCTGCCAGTGCCAGCTCGGCCAGCCCGATGGCCGACACCAAAGACGAATCCTTGATGAGCGTGACGCCCTCGTTCACCAAAGCCGGCACCATGCGGCGGAAGGCCTGCGGCAACACCACGTAGCGCATGGCTTGGCTGTGGGTCAACCCGAGGCTCCAAGCGGCTTGGGTTTGCGCACGGTGGATGCTCTGGATGCCGGCACGGAAAATCTCCGAGATGTAGGCGCCCGCATTCAGCGACAACGCCAACGCCCCAGAGAAAAACGCGCCGTGGTTTTGGCGGAATTCGCGCGCTGCTTCGCCGCTCAGCAACAGGCCGTGATCCGGCTGAATGAGCGCCGGCATGACGGCGAAATGCACCAGCAGAATCTGCACGAACAGTGGCGTGCCCCGGAAAAAACCGACGTACACCGCCGTCAGCCCCCGCGCCAAGCGCAGCGCGCCCTCGATCAGCGGTGAGCCCGATTTGGGGGCATCTGCGGAACTGCTCACCAGCCCCAACAACGCCCCCAACAGCAGCCCCACCGTCACCGCCACGCCCGTGAGCTTGATGGTGTTCCACAGCCCTTCGGCGAACAGCGGCCCGTAGCCCGCAAGAATGTCCCAGCGCAACTCCACGTTCGTGCTCCGTCTGGATTACTTCGAAGCGGCCGAGGCCGGTGCCGCTGCGGCAGCCGGTTCGGTGCCGAAGGTCTTCTTATACAGCGCGGCGTAGCTGCCATCGGCCTTGATCTCGGCCAGGCCCTTGTTGATCAGGGCCAACAGTTCGGCGTTGCCCTTCTTCACGGCAATGCCGTATTGCTCGGGCGTGAAGCTGGCATCGGCCACGGTCTTGAACTGGGCCGACGGGTTGTTGGCAACGTAGTGGATCACCACGCCGTTGTCCGCCACGACGGCGTCCACGCCGCCGGCTTCCAGCTCCTTGAGCGCCAGCGGGGTGGATTCAAAGCGCTTGATGGTGGTCGCGGTTTTGCCTTGCAGCTTGCTCACCACTTCGTCGCCCGTGGTGCCGGTTTGCACGCCGACTTTGAGTTTCTTCAGGTCGTCAAACTTGGTGATCTTGGCGCCGTCTTTGATGGCGATGAGCTGCACCGCGTCAAAGTATGGATCCGAAAAATCCATCGTTTGTTTGCGCTCGTCGGTGATGGTGATGGAGGAGATCAGCAAGTCGCGGTCGCCCTGGGCCAGCGAGTTGAAGATGCCTTCCCACGGCGTGTTAACGAATTTGACCTCGAAGCCGGCTTTCTTGGCCACAGCCGTCAGCAGCTCCATCGAGAAGCCGACGATTTCGCCCTTCTCGTTTTGGAATTCAAACGGTGCGTAAGCCGCATCGGTGCCGACCGTGTAGGTTTTGACCACCGGTGCGGGCGGGGCCGATGCCGCCGCCGACGCGGCACTCGGCGCCGGCTCTTGCTTGCCGCAAGCGGCGAGCACAACGCCAGCCACCAAGGCGGTGGCAACCTTCAGAAAACGACGGGTGTGAAGTTGAGCCATGGAAGTCCCTCTCGAAAAGCCGCGCTGGTGGGTGAAATGACGGCGCGGCAACGCCAATGATCGGTCTCAGCGGGCTTGGAGCGCCGTCAATTCGGCCTCAGAAAAACCCGCAGCCCGCCGCGCCGGCAGGTTGAACGGCCCACGCAACAATGGGGCCTGATGCCGTTGCGCCAGTTCGGGGTAGTGCGTCACGGGGTCGATGCCCTCGCGCTCGCACAGCCAATGGAACCAGCGGTTGCCGATGGCAACATGGCCGACTTCATCGCGCAAGATCACGTCGAGGATGGCGACGGCTGCCGTGTCCCCGACTTGGCGCAGTTTGGTTTGGATGGGCGGCGTGGCGTCCAGGCCGCGAGCTTCCAGGGTGCGCGGCACCAAGGCCATGCGTGCCAGCACGCTGTGGGCGGTGCGTTCGGTCATGATCCACAGGCCGTTGTGGGCGTCAAAATCGCCGTAGGCGTGGCCCAGGGTGGCGAGGTGGTCGCGCAGCAGCGTGAAATGCAGGGCTTCCTCACCGGCGACTTGCAGCCAGTCGAGGTAAAACGGTGCCGGCATGTCGGGGAAACGCCAGACCGCATCCAGCGCCAGGTTGATGGCGTTGAACTCAATGTGGCAGATGGCGTGCAGCAGCGCGGCCCGCCCTTCCACACTCACCGGCGAACGCTGCGGCAGTTTGGACGGATGCACCAAACGCGGACGCGCCGGGCGCCCTGGCAAATCGGCTGGGGTGGGCAGGGTGAGCGCGGGGTTGAGCGTCACATCGGGAGAGGCATCGGGGGTGCGTTGCCAAGCGCGGGCGGCGGCCAACAGGTGGGTGGCGGCCTCGGCCTTGCGATCCGGGTCGGATTCACGCAAGACCTCCAAAGCACGGGTTCTCAGTTCCATCCGTAGAATTATCGCCCCCCTCCACCTCCGGGCCCTGCCCCGCTGACGCCGATGAGCGAACTCCACAAATTCCTGTTCGAAGGTTTGCCCGTGCGCGGCATGCTGGTGCGCCTGACCGACGCTTGGCAAGAACTGCTGCGCCGCCGAGCCACAGTGGGCGGTTTTGCCCCGCCGGTGCGCGACTTGGTGGGCGAAATGGCCGCCGCCGCAACGTTGTTGCAAGCCAACATCAAGTTCAACGGTTCGGTGGTGTTGCAGATCATGGGCGATGGGCCGGTCAAACTGGCCGTGGCCGAATGCCGTCCGGATTTGAGCTTTCGCGCCACCGCCAAAATCGTGGGCAACGTGCCCGCCGGCGCCGAATTGCGTGCTTTGCTGAACGTGCATGGCCAGGGGCGCTGTGCCATCACCTTGGATCCGCAAGACCGTCTGCCGGGCCAGCAACCTTACCAAGGTGTGGTGCCGCTGCAAAACGCCCAGGGTGCGACGTTGCCTTCACTGGCGCAGGTGCTGGAGCAGTACATGCGCCAATCTGAACAATTGGAAACGCGCCTGGTGCTGGCGGCCAATGAACACATGGCGGCGGGCTTGTTGATTCAACGTCTGCCCATCGAAGGTGAAGCCAACCTGGGCGGGCAGCCTGGAGAAACGACAGCCGAAGCGTTGGCCGAAGGTTTCAACCGCATCGCCCATTTGGCGGCCTCGCTGAAGCAGGAGGAACTGCTGACGCTGGACGCCGACACGCTGTTGCGCCGCTTGTTTTGGGAAGAGGACGTGCGCCGCTTCGAGCCGCTGCACCCACGTTTTGCCTGTACTTGCTCGCGTGGGCGCGTGGCGGCGATGCTGCACAACCTGGGGCGCGAGGAGGCCGATTCGATCATCGCCGAGCAAGGGCGCATCGAAATTGGCTGCGACCATTGCGGCGCACACTACCACTTCGACGCGGTGGATGTGGGCGAGTTGTTCGGCGCCCTGCCCGGCCAAGCCGGTTCAGCCGCGCTGCATTGAGGCCACCGCGCCGCCGGCTTGGCGCTGTTGCCAGGCGGCGTGCTCGCAGGCCGGATCGTCGCAATCGGAACACAGGGCGCGCCAGCGGGGTTGGGCGGCTTCTTGGGCGCTTAGGCGGCTGAACAACCCACTCGCCCGGGCCGGCCAGCGTTGGCGCAGCAGGGGCGACAGGGCATCCAACGCCGCGTCGGTGCGCACCTCACCCTGCCCGGCAACGACAGCAAACGGCAACCCCGCTCCGATGAGGCCCTCGCGCAGCAGGGCATCGACGGGGGCGCGCACCTGCGGCCCGTCGCGCAAAAAACCATCGGCCTGCCAGGGCAGGTCGAGCGCCATCAGCAAATGAAAATCCACCTGCTGGCGCTGCCAGGCCAGGGCTTCGGCATCGAGGGCGCGGCTGGCGAAGATGTGGCGGTGGTAAACCGCCGTCATCAGCGGCGTCGTGTCGGCCAGCACCAGTGCAGCCGATTGGGCGGCTTCGGCGATGCGTTGTGCTTGGGTGTGGGCGATGTGGGCTTGATCGCTTTCACGCGGCAGGCGCTGGTGATGGTCGCACCACTCGCGCAGGTATTCGGGCACGATGTGGCACGCCAGCCCCGTGAGCGCCGTCAAGCGCGGGGCCAGGGCTTGGGTGAGGCAACTTTTGCCGGTGCTTTCGGCGCCGAGCACGGCGATCACCAGCCCACGGGTGGGGGCGGTGTCAGGCATGGGCTTGCCCTTCCAGCCGCCGCCAAGTGCGCCAACCCAGAACGGACAGCCCGGCAAACACGGCATACAACAGCACGGTCAGCCACAAGCCTTTCCAAGCGAACAGGCCGACACTCACCAGGTTCACGCCCAGCCACACGGGCCAGTTTTCGATCAGCTTGCGCCCGAGCAGCACTTGGCCGGTAACGCTGGCGACGGTGGGCAGGGCGTCGAGCCAAGGGACGTCGCTGTCGGTGGTGTGGGTGAGCAAGAGGGCGAGCAGCGGCCAGGCGGCCAGGGTGGCCAGGGCGAGGCCCTGGGCTTGGCGCGGGCGCAGGCGATGCACAACCAGCAGTTGGCCATCGGCCTGCCGGGCGGCGATCCATTGCCACCAGCCCCACAGTGAAATGGCGACGAAGAACAGTTGCAAGCTGGCTTCGCCATAGAGTTTGTAACTGGCGAACAGCAAAGCGTAGAGCAGCGAACTGGCGATGGCCAGCGGCCAGCCCAGGGGGTGAACGCGCAGGTTGCACGCCACCATCGCCAGGGAGAGGGCACAGGCGACGATTTCCAGCGTCGTCACCGGGCTGCCCCACAGGGTGAAGGCCGGCGCGAGCAGCGGGGCGCTGACACGAAGCAAGGCATCGATCATGCGGGCGGTGGGCGGTCAGTGGGGGGGCGTGGTGTACTGCACCAGCACTTCGCCGGGGCGCAACATGCTGCGCTGTTGGCGGGCCCACTCTTCGATCATTTCGGTGCCGTCGGCCAGATCGTTGAGTTCGGCGGTGAGTTGTTCGTTGCGCAAGCGGGCTTGTTCGTTGACGGCTTGCTGGGCTTGCAGGTCTTGGCGCAGTTGGGCGGTGTAGCGCACGCCGCTTTCGTCGAGCCAGATTTCGAAGTTGATCCTCAGCAGGGCTGCGGCGAGGAGGACGGTCAGCAATCGCATGGGGGCGGATTGTGCCGCAGCCCTGGGCGCGTATTGGCGCCCAGGTTGAGGGGGGGGTTAGAGGCTGAAAGCGTAGTCGCTCAAGGCTGTGCCACCAGTCCCCGAAAGGGTGGCCAACAAGGTCAGCTCGGAGGCACTGACGGTGGCGTCGTTACCTGACGAGGTGAAGTAGTAGAGCTGTGAGTCCGTTCCATTGTCTACGGCAAACAAGGCGTGCTGGCCGGTGGTGTAGGCGGCGCTGGCTTGCTTGATCAAACCTGCTGCACTGGTGGTGGTCAGGCTGCCGCTGATGTTGTTGGTAAAGATCACAAGTTCAGCAGAACTTGCAAAACTCCCTCCTGCACCGACAACAACTCCTCCATCAACGGTCGTGTCCTTATCACCCACGTAAAGAGCGGATTGACTCAGAGCAATGACATCGGATGCTGTAGCAAAGCCGGTGATTAAATCAAAACCAACCGAACTATCCAGGACAACTCGATCGGCTCCGCCATCGCTCAGGGTGAGCGTGTCGTTGCCTGCGCCGCCGATCAGGGTGTCATTGCCAGCACCACCGTTCAACTGGTTCGCACCCGTGTTGCCGGTCAGCACATTGGCATCAGCGTTGCCCGTGCCATTGATATTTCCGACACCTGTCAGCGTCAGGTTATCTACGTTGCTGCCCAGTGTCCATGTCACCGAGGACTGCACCAAATCCGTCCCCTGGCCCGCCAACTCCGTCACCAGATCACCCGCATCCACCACATAGGTGTCGTTGCCAGCACCGCCGATCAGCGTGTCATTGCCAGCACCACCGTTCAGCTGATTTGCACCCGTGTTGCCGGTCAGCACATTGGCGTCAGCGTTGCCCGTGCCATTGATATTTCCGACACCCGTCAGCGTCAGGTTATCTACGTTGCTGCCCAGTGTCCATGTCACCGAGGACTGCACCAAATCCGTCCCCTGGCCCGCCAACTCCGTCACCAGATCTCCCGCATCCACCACATAGGTGTCATTGCCAGCGCCACCGATCAGGGTGTCATTACCGATCAAGCCCGTCAGTGTGTTGGCCAGAGCGTTGCCCGTCAGCACGTTGTTCAGCTCATTGCCCGTGGCATTGATGGCTGAACCAGTCAGGGTCAGATTCTCCACATTGGCAGCCAAAGTCAGCGACACCCCGCTCTGCACTAAATCCGTCCCTTCGCTGAGGTTCTCTGTCACCACATCACCCACGGCATCCACCACATAGGTGTCATCGCCTGCGCCACCAACCAAAATGTCGTTGCCGGCACCACCGGTCAGGCTGTCATTACCGATCAAGCCCGTCAGTGTGTTGGCCAAAGCGTTACCCGTCAGCACGTTGTTCAGCTCATTGCCCGTGGCATTGATGGCTGAACCGGTCAGCGTCAGATTCTCCACATTGGCAGCCAAAGTCAGCGACACCCCGCTCTGCACTAAATCCGTCCCTTCGCTGAGCTTCTCTGTCACCACATCGCCCACAGCATCCACCACATAGGTGTCGTTGCCTGCGCCGCCGATCAGGGTGTCATTACCGATCAAGCCCGTCAGAGTGTTGGCCAGAGCATTGCCCGTCAGCACGTTGTTCAGCTCATTGCCCGTGGCATTGATGGCTGAACCAGTCAGGGTCAGATTCTCCACATTGGCAGCCAAAGTCAGCGACACCCCGCTCTGCACTAAATCCGTTCCCGCGCTAGCATCCTCCGTCACCACATCGCCCACGGCATCCACCACATAGGTGTCACTGCCAGCGCCGCCGACCAGGATGTCGTTGCCAGCGCCACCGACCAGGCTGTCGTTACCGGTCAAGCCCGTCAGAGTGTTGGCCAGAGCGTTGCCCGTCAGCACGTTGTTCAGCTCATTCCCCGTAGCGTCGGTTGCCAAGCCGGTCAGGGTCAGGTTTTCCACGTTGGTGACCAAAGTCAGAGACACTGCACTCTGCACCAAATCAACTCCCCCGAGGCTATCACTGCCCTCGACTACGGCATCTTCAACGACATCAACCACGTACGTATCGTTGCCAGCCCCACCGACCAGCGAGTCCACATCAGCTCCGCCGATCAGGCTGTCGTTGCCGTTTTCACCATATAAGCTGTCATTGCCCCCGCCACCAGAAATAACATCATTTCCCACACCGACATAAATTTCATCATTCGTCACAAAACTGGAGTTGTCAATCAAGTCATTTCCAGCACCGGTCTTGACCAACAAACGCTCCATGTTGGAAATCGTGATGCCATTCACGACTGTCGCGGCCCCCGTGTTTTTCCAGGAAATATTGGCTGTAGATGTCGACCAGTCAGCAAAGAACGTATCGGCCTGATCACCAGTTCCCCCATCATACTTTGTGCCATTACCCAGGGCAAAGATCAACTCTGACGAAGAGGATCCAGTCGTGATGTTGAGTGACTCAATATTCTTGAGTGATAATTTTCCTGCGTAACTATTCAAAGTGAATGCTGTACTGCCTTTGACCACGGCACTGACAGCATCCCAGCTGGATGTTGCACCGATGTCCCCGACCTTGGCTCCAGCCGAATTTGTACCCGTCCAAATAGAAGCTGTCCAACCATCTGTTGATGCCAACGAAACACTGACGGTGTCATTGCCTGCCCCCCCGTCAATCGTATCAAGGCCCGACCCATAAAGGTGATAGTCGGTGGTTCCATTATGTGTGGATGTGATGACGTCATCACCATCACCAGCGTCAATCAGGTCTGAAGTAAAATTAGCTGCGATGATATCGTTGCCTGCACCAGAGCTGATTGTGTCGCCAGAGGAGTACTCGGAGTCCAGATTTATTCCCTTGCTTGCGATAATGGTGTCATTCCCATTTCCAGTATAAATTTGGTCGCTTGTCACAAAACTGGAGTTGTCAATCAAGTCATTTCCAGCACCCGTCTTGACCAACAAACGCTCCATGTTGGAAATCGTGATGCCATTCACGACTGTCGCGGCCCCCGTGTTTTTCCAGGAAATATTGGCTGTAGATGTCGACCAGTCAGCAAAGAACGTATCGGCCTGATCACCAGTTCCCCCATCATACTTTGTGCCATTACCCAGGGCAAAGATCAACTCTGACGAAGAGGATCCAGTCGTGATGTTGAGTGACTCAATATTCTTGAGTGATAATTTTCCTGCGTAACTATTCAAAGTGAATGCTGTACTGCCTTTGACCACGGCACTGACAGCATCCCAGCTGGATGTTGCACCGATGTCCCCGACCTTGGCTCCAGCCGAATTTGTACCCGTCCAAATAGAAGCTGTCCAACCATCTGTTGATGCCAACGAAACACTGACGGTGTCATTACCTGCCCCCCCGTCAATCGTATCAAGGCCCGACCCGTAAAGGTGATAGCCGTCGGTTCCATTATGTGTGGATGTGATGACGTCATCACCATCACCAGCGTCAATCAGATCTGAAGTAAAATTAGCTGCGATGATATCGTTGCCTGCACCAGAGCTGATTGTGTCGCCAGAGGAGTACTCGGAGTCCAGATTTATTCCCTTGCTTGCGATAATGGTGTCATTCCCATTTCCAGTATAAATTTGGTCGCTTGTCACAAAACTGGAGTTGTCAATCAAGTCATTTCCAGCACCCGTCTTGACCAACAAACGCTCCATGTTGGAAATCGTGATGCCATTCACGACTGTCGCGGCCCCCGTGTTTTTCCAGGAAATATTGGCTGTAGATGTCGACCAGTCAGCAAAGAACGTATCGGCCTGATCACCAGTTCCCCCATCATACTTTGTGCCATTACCCAGGGCAAAGATCAACTCTGACGAAGTGGATCCAGTCGTGATGTTGAGTGACTCAATATTCTTGAGTGATAATTTTCCTGCGTAACTATTCAAAGTGAATGCTGTACTGCCTTTGACCACGGCACTGACAGCATCCCAGCTGGATGTTGCACCGATGTCCCCGACCTTGGCTCCAGCCGAATTTGTACCCGTCCAAATAGAAGCTGTCCAACCATCTGTTGATGCCAACGAAACACTGACGGTGTCATTGCCTGCCCCCCCGTCAATCGTATCAAGGCCCGACCCATAAAGGTGATAGTCGGTGGTTCCATTATGTGTGGATGTGATGACGTCATCACCATCACCAGCGTCAATCAGGTCTGAAGTAAAATTAGCTGCGATGATATCGTTGCCTGCACCAGAGCTGATTGTGTCGCCAGAGGAGTACTCGGAGTCCAGATTTATTCCCTTGCTTGCGATAATGGTGTCATTCCCATTTCCAGTATAAATTTGGTCGCTTGTCACAAAACTGGAGTTGTCAATCAAGTCATTTCCAGCACCCGTCTTGACCAACAAACGCTCCATGTTGGAAATCGTGATGCCATTCACGACTGTCGCGGCCCCCGTGTTTTTCCAGGAAATATTGGCTGTAGATGTCGACCAGTCAGCAAAGAACGTATCGGCCTGATCACCAGTTCCCCCATCATACTTTGTGCCATTACCCAGGGCAAAGATCAACTCTGACGAAGTGGATCCAGTCGTGATGTTGAGTGACTCAATATTCTTGAGTGATAATTTTCCTGCGTAACTATTCAAAGTGAATGCTGTACTGCCTTTGACCACGGCACTGACAGCATCCCAGCTGGATGTTGCACCGATGTCCCCGACCTTGGCTCCAGCCGAATTTGTACCCGTCCAAATAGAAGCTGTCCAACCATCTGTTGATGCCAACGAAACACTGACGGTGTCATTGCCTGCCCCCCCGTCAATCGTATCAAGGCCCGACCCATAAAGGTGATAGTCGGTGGTTCCATTATGTGTGGATGTGATGACGTCATCACCATCTCCCGCTTGAATCAAATCAGATCCGAAACTGGTGACGATGGTGTCATTGCCAGCACCCGCAGTAATGGTATCGTTGCCGCCATAACCACTGATGTAATCACTGGATGCCGTGCCAGTTAGATCGTTGTTTTCAGTTGTTCCGTTAATCGTAGCCATAGCAATAAAATCCGTTCCGTATTTTCAAGAACATCTTCTATCCCACCAAACCTTTAGAAGATCGGTATGCGGCGCCTCTCTAGAGGCATCTCAGTCTCCTCGTAGTCTACAAGATCAGTGGCGCCAGATCAACCAAAAACAAAAAAAGCCGCACAAGGCGGCTTTCAGAAAAGGCATCAAATACCGACGCCGGTAATATCAGCGCAGGTTGTAGAACGCCGCCCGGCCCGGGTACACCGCCACTTCGCCCAGGTCTTCCTCGATGCGCAGCAGTTGGTTGTACTTGGCCATGCGATCCGAACGGCTCATGGAGCCGGTCTTAATCTGGCCGGCGTTCAGGCCCACGGCGATGTCGGCGATGGTGGAGTCTTCGGTTTCGCCCGAGCGGTGCGACACCACAGCGGTGTAGCCGGCGCGCTTGGCCATCTCGATGGCGGCGAAGGTTTCCGACAGGGTGCCGATTTGGTTGATCTTGATGAGGATCGAGTTGGCGATACCCTTCTCGATGCCTTCCTTCAGGATCTTGGTGTTGGTCACGAACAGGTCGTCACCCACCAATTGCACCTTCTTGCCCAGGCGCTCGGTCAGGATTTTCCAGCCGTCCCAGTCGCCTTCGTGCATGCCGTCTTCGATGCTGATGATCGGGTACTTGTCCACCCAGGTGGCCAGCATGTCCGTCCATTGGGCCGAGGTCAGCTTGATGCCGCCTTCACCTTCCAGCACGTACAAACCGTCGTGGTAGAACTCGCTGGCGGCGCAGTCCAGGCCCAGGGCGATTTGGGTGCCCGGGGTGTAACCGGCCTTCTCGATGGCTTCCAGGATCAGCTTGATCGCGGCTTCGTGGCTTTCCACGCTCGGAGCGAAACCGCCCTCGTCGCCCACGGCGGTGCTCATGCCCTTGTCGTGGATGATTTTCTTCAGCGCGTGGAAGGTTTCAGCACCCCAACGCATGGCTTCGCGGAACGTCGGAGCGCCCACGGGGATGATCATCAGCTCTTGCAAATCGAGGCTGTTGTTGGCGTGTGCGCCGCCGTTGATGACGTTCATCATCGGCACCGGCAGTTGCACGCCACCCATGCCGCCGAAGTAGCGGTACAGCGGCAGGCCGGCTTCTTCCGCAGCAGCGCGGGCCACGGCCATCGACACCGCCAGCATGGCGTTGGCGCCCAGGCGGCTCTTGTTGTCGGTGCCGTCCAGGTCGATCAAGGTCTTGTCGAGGAAGGCTTGTTCCGAGGCGTCCAGGCCGATCACGGCTTCGGAAATCTCGGTGTTGATGTTGTTCACGGCCTTCAGCACGCCCTTGCCCAGGTAACGGCCCTTGTCGCCGTCACGCAGTTCAATGGCTTCACGCGAGCCGGTGGACGCACCCGACGGCACCGCCGCACGGCCCATCACGCCAGATTCCAGCAGCACGTCGCATTCGACGGTGGGGTTGCCACGGCTGTCCAGGACTTCGCGGCCAATGATGTCAACGATTGCACTCATGAAACAGTCTCTCCGTTTGTAATCAGGTCAGAGTCGGTTTGGTTGTTTTTTAGGGCACCGAGGGTCAGCGGAAATCCGCTTCCAGCAGCGGCTGCGCTTTCACCACGCGATCCAGCGCCACAAGCTGCTCCAGCAGCGCACGCATCTTGCCCAGCGGCACGGCGTTGGGGCCGTCGCACAGGGCTTTGGCGGGATCGGGGTGGGTTTCCATGAACAGGCCGGCGATGCCCGCGCCCACGGCGGCGCGTGAGAGCACCGGCACAAACTCGCGCAAACCGCCGCTGCTCGTGCCTTGGCCGCCGGGCAGTTGCACGCTGTGGGTGGCGTCAAACACCACGGGCGCGCCGGTGTCCCGCATGATGGCCAGGCTGCGCATGTCGGACACCAAGTTGTTGTAGCCAAAACTCACGCCACGCTCGCAGACGGTGAAGCTGTCTTCCGGCAAACCCGCTTCGCGGGCGGCGATGCGGGCTTTGTCGATGACGTTCTTCATGTCGCCCGGCGCCATGAACTGACCTTTTTTGATGTTCACCGGCTTGCCGCTTTTGGCCACGGCCTGGATGAAATCGGTTTGGCGGGCCAGCAGGGCGGGGGTTTGCAGCATGTCCACCACAGCCGCGACGGTGGCGATTTCGTCTTCCCGATGCACATCGGTGATGACGGGCACGTTCAGCTCGCGCTTCACCTTGGCCAGAATCTCCAGCCCCTTTTCCATGCCCAGGCCCCGAAACGCCGTGGCGCTGGTGCGATTGGCCTTGTCAAAGCTGGACTTGAAGATGAAGGGAATGCCCAGCTCGGCGGTCATTTCCTTCAACTGGCCGGCTGCGTCCATCTGAAGCTGTTCGCTCTCGACCACGCAGGGGCCGGCGATCAGGAAGAAGGGCTGGTTCAGCCCGACTTCGAAGCCACAGAGTTTCATGCGCGGCCTTTCGTGGCCGTCTGATGGTGCAGCGCAGCCTGGATGTAGCTGATGAACAGCGGGTGCCCATCCCACGGGGTGGACTTGAATTCCGGGTGGAACTGCACACCGATGTACCAGGGATGCACGCTTTGCGGCAGCTCGACCATCTCGGTGAGTTTTTCGCGCTGCGTGATGGCCGAGATCACCAAACCGGCTTCTTGCAGCCGATCCAGGTAATGCTCGTTGGCCTCGTAGCGGTGGCGGTGGCGTTCGGTGACGACGGGGCCGTAAATCTGGTGTGCCAGCGTGTCCGGTTTCACGTCCGAACTTTGCGCGCCCAGGCGCATGGTGCCGCCCAGATCGGAGTTGGCATCGCGCTTTTGGATCGAGCCGTCGGCGTCTTGCCATTCGTCGATCAGGGCGATGACCTTGTGCGGGGCGTCCGGCTCAAACTCGGTGGAGTTGGCACCCGTCAAACCAGCCATGTGGCGGGCATATTCGATGGTGGCCACCTGCATCCCGAGGCAAATGCCCAGGTACGGCACTTTGTGTTCGCGGGCGTAGCGGGCTGCGCAGATTTTGCCTTCCACGCCGCGCTTGCCGAAGCCGCCAGGCACCAGCACCGCGTCGTAGCCGCCCAGCACCTCGGCCACGTTCTCATCCGAAAGGGTTTCTGAATCGACGTACTCGATCTTCACCTTGACGTGGTTGTGGATGCCGGCGTGGCGCAGCGCTTCGTTCAGGGACTTGTAGCTGTCCGACAAATCGGTGTACTTGCCGCACATCGCCACCGTGACTTGGCCCTTGGGGTGCTCGACTTCGTGGACGAGGTTGTCCCAAGTGCGCAGGTCGGCGGGGCGGGTGAACATCTGCAACTTCATGCAGATGATCTCGTCCAGACCTTGCTGGTGCAGCATGCGCGGCACCTTGTAAATGGTGTCCACGTCCCACATCGAGATCACGCCGTGCGAATGTACGTTGGTGAACAGCGAGATTTTTTCGCGCTCTTCGGCGGGCACTTCGCGGTCAGCGCGGCACAACAGCGCGTCCGGCTGGATGCCGATTTCGCGCAGCTTTTGCACCGTGTGCTGGGTCGGTTTGGTTTTCAGCTCGCCTGCGGCGGCGATCCACGGCACGTAGGTCAGATGCACGAAGGCAGCGTTCGTCGGCCCAGCCTTGAGTGCAATTTGGCGCACGGCTTCCAAGAACGGCAGGGATTCGATGTCCCCCACGGTGCCGCCAATTTCAACGATGGCCACGTCCACGGCATCCGGCGTGCCCAGGCCCGCGCCGCGCTTGACGTATTCCTGAATCTCGTTGGTGACGTGCGGGATGACCTGCACGGTCTTGCCCAGGTAGTCCCCCCGGCGTTCCTTCTCCAGCACGTTCTTGTAGATCTGGCCGCTGGTGAAGTTGTTCGACTTCTTCATCCGCGTGGTGATGAAGCGTTCGTAGTGACCCAAATCCAGGTCGGTTTCGGCGCCATCGTCGGTGACGAACACTTCGCCGTGCTGGAAGGGGCTCATCGTGCCCGGATCGACGTTCAGGTACGGATCCAGCTTGATGAGGGTGACTTTGAGGCCGCGCGATTCGAGGATGGCAGCCAAAGAGGCGGAAGCGATGCCCTTGCCAAGGGAGGACACCACACCGCCGGTGACGAAGACGAACTTGGTCATGTGGAGCAGCGCCCACTGCGGGGCAGGCGCCGAAGGAAAAGGTGGATTATATCGGCCCGGTTTTCGTCAGACGATGCGGTCTTCGGGGCGCTGGATCTTGCCCATGGGGGTGAAGCGCTCGCTCGGTACGATGAGCGGATGGGCCACGGCATCTTGGTTCCAGCACGGGTCGTCGATGCCTTCGAACACCTCGCGCAGGCGCTGGCCCCAGGTGTTGTGGATCATCTGGAAGTAGGGGTTGTGCTCGTCGATCACCACGATCTTGTCGCTCTTGAGCGAACCCGCTTCGTACACCAGCAAGTCCAGCGGCAGGCCGACCGAGAGGTTGGATTTCACCGTCGAATCCATGGACACCAGCGCGCACTTGGCTGCTTCGGCCAGCGGCGTGGTGGGGTTGAGCATGCGGTCGAGGATGGGCTTACCGTACTTGCTTTCACCGATTTGGAAGAAGCAGGTTTCGCGTGTGGCTTCGATGAAGTTGCCGGCTGAGTACACCAAGAACAGGCGCATCGCCTCGTCACCGATTTGGCCGCCGAAGATCATCGAGCAGTTGAAATCGATGCCGGCGTTGCGCAGCGCGGGGCCGTCTTGTTCGTAGATGCGGCGCACGGCGCTGCCCAGCACGCGGGCGGCGTCGAACATGCTGGTGGCGTTCCAAATGGTGATGGGTTCGCCATCGCCGTTGGACAGCTTTTCAGTTTGCAGAATTTCGCGCACCGATTGGCTGATGCTCAGGTTGCCAGCCGACAGCAGCGTCATGAAGCGGTCGCCCGGCTTTTCGTACACCATCATTTTGCGGAAGGTGCTGATGGCGTCCACGCCAGCGTTGGTGCGGGAGTCAGAGAGGAACACGAGGCCGGCGTTGAGCCGGATGCCGACGCAGTAGGTCATGGGATGGCTTTCTGTTGGGCAGCGGGTGGGGAGGGGTCAGCGTGCGGTGTGCAGCGCTTTGAGTCGGTAAAGCGCATCCAGCGCTTCACGCGGGGTCAAGGTGTCGGGTTGGAGGGCGGCCAGCGCTTCCTCCACCGGCGAAGGCTCGGGTTCGGGCTCAGCGGGCGGCGGGGCGAACAAATCCACCTGCACGTCACCGGCGCGGGAATGGTCTTCCAACGCTTGCAACGTGGCGCGGGCTTGGCGAATCAGCGCTGGCGGCATGCCCGCCAACCGCGCCACTTGCACGCCATAACTGCGGCTGGCCGGGCCATGCTCCAGCGCGTGCAGGAACACGATGTCTTCGCCGCTTTCCACCGCACTCACATGCAGGTTGACGGCGCGCACATGGTCACGCGGGAACTCGGTCAGCTCGAAATAGTGGGTGGCAAAGAGCGTGAAACTCTGGTTGCGGTCGTGCAGGTGCGCGGCAATGGCGGAGGCCAGCGCCAGGCCGTCAAACGTCGAAGTGCCCCGGCCAATCTCGTCCATCAACACCAGCGAATTCGGCGTGGCGCTGTGGATGATGGCGGCAGCCTCGGTCATCTCCAGCATGAAGGTGGATTGGGCGTTGGCCAGATCGTCCGCCGCGCCGATGCGGGTGTGGATCGCATCCACCGGCCCCAAGGTGCAGCAGCGCGCTGGCACGTAACTGCCCATCGCCGCCAGCAGCACGATCAGCGCCACTTGGCGCATGTAGGTGCTTTTACCGCCCATGTTCGGGCCGGTGATGATTTGCAGGCGACGTTTGCCATCCAAGCGGCAATCGTTGGCGATGAAAGGGCCGCTGCCGGTTTCCAACAAACGCGCTTCCACCACCGGATGGCGCCCGCCTTCGATCTCGATGCACGGGTAAGCGACAAACGCCGGTCGGCACCAGCCCAGGGTGGTGGCGCGTTCGGTGAGCGCAGCCAGCGCATCCAGGCTCGCCAGGGCGCGCGCCAGTTGGGTGAGCGGGCGCAGCCAGGCTTGCAGCGCGTCCAGCAGTTGTTCGAACAGCCACTTTTCGCGCGCCAGGGCGCGATCTTGGGCGGAGAGCGCCTTGTCCTCAAACGCTTTCAGCTCGGGGGTGATGAAACGCTCGGCGTTTTTCAGCGTCTGGCGGCGCTGGTAATCGGCGGGGACGCGATCCAGCCCCGAGGCCGTCACCTCAATGAAAAAGCCGTGGACGCGGTTGAACTGCACCCGCAGGTTGGTGATGCCGGTGCGCTCGCGCTCGCGGGCTTCCAGCGCCAACAAGAAGGCGTCGCAGTTCTGGCCGATGGCGCGCAGTTCGTCCAAATCGGCATCGAAGCCGGTGGCGATGACACCGCCATCGCGCAGCAGCACCGCCGGTTCTTCGGCGATGGCGCGGGTGAGCACGTCCACCAGCGCCGCGTCCGGGTGCAAATCCTGGCCAAGCTGATCCAGCAGCGCCGTGCCTTGCGGCACGCACGGGCGCAGGTTCGGCAGGTTGTTCAGCGTGGCACGCAAGCCTGCCAGCTCACGCGGACGCACCTGGCGCAGCGCGACACGGGCGGTGATGCGCTCCACGTCACTCACGCCGCGCAGGGCATCGCGCAGCGCATCGATGCCTTGGGCTTGCATTTGCGCAATCGCCGCATGGCGCGCACTGGCAAGGCTGCGATCCTGCGAGGGCGCGATCAGCCATTGGCGCAGCGCCCGGCTGCCCATGCCGGTGCGGCAGGTGTCCAGCAAGGAGAGCAGCGTGGGTGCGCGTTCGCCGCGCAGTGTTTCCGTCAGCTCCAGGTTGCGGTGGGTGGTGGGCGGCAGGTCGATGAGGTCGGTGGCGCGTTCCACCTTCAAGGTGTGAACGTGCGCCAGGGCGCGGCCTTGGGTGTGCTCGGCGTAACTCAGCAGCGCGGCAGCGGCGGCGTGGGCGCAGCCCAAGTGCTCGGCTTTGTAGCCGGCCAAGGTGCTGACGTGCAGTTGCTCGCACAGCTTGCGCACGCCCAGGGCGGCCTCAAACTGCCACGCCGGGCGCTGGGTGCGGGCGGCTTTGCTTTGCACCAGGGCGGCGGGCAACTCGTCCCGATCCACCAGCACTTCAGCGGGGTTGAGGCGCGCCAACCAGCCGGCCAGCTCGCGCTCGCCGCATTCGGTCAGGCCCAGTTGGCCGCTGGACACACTCAGCCACGCCAGCCCCAACGTGGCCCGCGCCTTCGGGCCGATGGCCAGGGCCAACAGCACGGTGTCGGCGCGGTCGTCCAACAACTCGCTGTCGGTGACGGTGCCGGGGGTGACGACGCGCACCACCTTGCGCTCCACCGGCCCTTTGGCCGTGGCCACGTCGCCCACCTGCTCGGCCACCGCCACCGATTCGCCCAGCTTGATGAGCTTGGCGAGGTAGTTTTCGACGGCATGCACCGGCACCCCCGCCATCACCACCGGCTCGCCGGCGCTTTGGCCGCGTGTGGTCAGGGTGATGTCGAGCAGGCGGTGCGCTTTGCGTGCATCGTCGAAGAACAGCTCGTAAAAATCCCCCATCCGGTAGAACAGCAGGGTGTTCGGGTGCCCGGCTTTCAAGCGGAAATACTGCGCCATCATCGGCGTGTGGGCGCTGAAATCGTCAGCGGCGGGGGCGTGCGAGGCAGGGGCGGTCACGGCGGGGCGTCACTCGGCAAACGGAAGGGGCGGGTCAGAGCGGCGCGTCGTCGCCAGCGGTCGGAGCGTCCTTCTTGCGCAGGCGGATGGCCTTGCGCTTGGGCGCTTCGGTTTGCGCTTGTTCGGCAGCGGCGATGCTGGCGGCCAGCGCACTGGCCGGGGTGGCTTGGGCGGCGTCTTGCTCGGCCTTGGCTTCGGCGGCTTCTTCAGCGGTGATGACGCGGCTGTAAGGCGTCAGCAGCTTGACCAAGTGGCCGTAAATTTTGGGCGAACCGGCCAGGATTTCGCGCTGGTGCATGAAGTCCGATTCGCCGGTGAAGTTGCCCACCAAACCACCGGCTTCGGTGATCATGAGCGCGCCAGCGGCGATGTCCCACGGGTTGAGGCCGGTTTCGAAGAAACCGTCGTACATGCCAGCGGCGACATAACACAGGTCGAGCGCTGCCGCACCCGGGCGGCGCAGGCCGGCGCACAGCGGCATCACGTCTTCCATCATCTTCAGATAGCGCTGGAAGTTGTCACCCTTGCGGAAGGGGAAACCGGTGCCGATGATCGAATCGGCCAAACGGGTGCGCTTGGAGACGCGCAGGCGCTTGTCGTTCAGGTAAGCGCCCCGGCCTTTGGAGGCGATGAACAGATCGTTGCGCGTCGGGTCATACACCACGGCCTGTTCAACCTTGCCCCGGAAGGCCAAGGCGATGGACACGCAGTAATACGGGAAGCCGTGGATGAAGTTGGTGGTGCCATCGAGCGGGTCAATGATCCAGACGAAATCGCTGTGCTTGGCGCCGCGCTCGCGGCCCGATTCTTCCGCCAGGATGCCGTGGCCGGGGTAGGCGGTCAGGATGGTGTCGATGATGGCTTCTTCGGCGGCCTGATCGACTTCGGTCACAAAATCATTGGGGCTCTTGGTGTTGATCTTGAGCACGTCCAAGTCCAGCGACGCCCGGTTGATGATCGCGCCGGCTGCGCGAGCCGCTTTCACGGCGATGTTGAGCATGGGGTGAAGGGTGGGCTGGGACATGATTCAACCTGGCTGGGCGAGAGGGGGGACGGCCCAGGCGCACGCGCGACGCCAGCAACGGCGAAACACAAACGGGTGCGCCCGAACGCGGGCAACTTGGACTGGCGGTGGATCAAAGAGCGTGGCAGGGCGGACAATGCACGCCTGTTGATACTGCCGAAAAACCCTCGATTCTAGCCTCGGGGGCCACCGTTGCAATGATTGCCGACGCACATTCCCCCCTTTCGCCCGACGCTGCCGCCATCGATCCGCCCGCCACGGGCTGGTGGGCGGGGCGCGATCCGACGCGCTTTGTGCTCATTGGCACCAGCCACCCTGGCAACGTCGGCGCCACGGCGCGGGCGATGAAGGTGATGGGTTTTGCCGATTTGGTGCTGGTGGCGCCGCGTTTTGAGGACGTGTTGAGCCGCGAAGAAACCATCGCCCTGGCCAGCGGCGCGGCGGACATCTTGGCCCATGCCCGCATCGTGGCGACCTTGCCCGAAGCGCTGGCCGGCTGCACCTTCGCCTGCGCCACAGCGATGACCCCACGTGACTTCGGCCCGCCCACCTTCGCCCCCCGGGAACGCTTGGCGACGCTGGCGCACGAAGCGCATCGTGTGGCCTTCGTCTTCGGCAGCGAGCGCTACGGCATGAGCAATGACGATGTGTACCGCTGCCACGCCTGCCTGAGCATCCCGACGGCGCCGGACTATGGTTCGCTCAACCTGTCCCAAGCGGTGCAACTGCTGGCCTACGAGTGGCGCCAAGCGTTGGGCGGTTTTGCCGTGCAGCCCCGCACCGACACCCGCCGCTTGGCCGACGCCCGCGCCGTGCAAGGCACGTTGGATCATTGGCAGCAGGTGTTGGAGGCCATCGGGTTTCTCGATCCGGCGGCGCCGAAAAAGCTCATGCCGCGTTTGCAACAGGTGTTGAACCGGGCGGAGTTGGCGGAAGAAGAAATCCACATCCTGCGGGGGATTGCGCGGGCGGTGCAGCGCCAAGCTCGTTCAGGCAAAGAACCAGCGTCAAACTAGGGCTTGTCACCCCAGGGCTACACTGCCCCAGCGCGTGATATGCGTGTTTGCTTGGAACCTTTGTTGAATAGATTGGTTGACGCCTATGTTCGCCCGCTTGCGTGAAGACATCGCCTGCATCCTGGAACGCGACCCCGCCGCTCGCACCCGCTGGGAGGTGCTGACGTGTTACCCTGGTTTGCACGCCATCGCGCTTCAGCGCGTTGCGCATTGGTGCTGGTTGAAGGGCTTTCGGTGGGCTGGGCGGTTCATTTCGCACCTCGGGCGGTTTCTCACTGGCATCGAAATCCACCCCGGCGCCACCATTGGCCGTCGGGTGTTCATCGACCACGGCATGGGCGTGGTGATCGGTGAAATGGCCGAAATTGGCGACGATTGCACCATCTACCAGGGCGTGACCTTGGGCGGCACCTCGCTCGTCAAAGGTGCCAAGCGCCACCCGACGCTGGAGGCTGGCGTCATCGTCGGCGCGCACGCTTCGGTGTTGGGCGGCTTCACGGTGGGCGCGGGGGCGCGGGTGGGTTCTGGCGCGGTGGTCACGAAGCCGGTGCCGGCGGGTGCCACGGCGGTGGGCAACCCGGCGCGCATCATCCACGCGGCTGCCGACGCGGCGCGTGAGACAGCGGCGGCCCGCATGGGCTTTTCTGCCTACGGCGTCACCAGTGGGGACGACCCCGTCGCCCAGGCCATGAAAGGTTTGATCGACAACGCCTCCACCCACGAGCACCAAATCGCCCTGCTGTGGCAGGCGATTGAAAAGCTCTCGGCGCAAACACGCGAGCTGCCCGCCAGCAACTGCGTGCCCGGCGATGCGCACCGCACCGAATGTTTTGATGCGGAAAAGCTCAGCCGTTTGGTGAAGTGATCTCCGGGCTCGGTCCAGAGGAAGCATTGCACCACGCGGCCCGACTTGCGCTTGGCGGCGGCTCCCCCTCTCCCCAACCCCTCTCCCGCAAGGGGAGAGGGGCTTTGTGCAGCGCGCAGGTCTGTGTGTCAGAACATCCGGTGTTGCCCCCTCTCCCCTTGTGGGAGAGGGCTGGGGAGAGGGGGTTGATAAGTACCGCCGACGCGAGCCGCTGAGCCACATCCCAAAGCCGCACGCCCTCACCCTACGCTGAACCTCCCCACATACCCCGTCATCTCCAAATACCCCCGCCCCAGCACCCGCCCACTGGCCGCGTCGCGCCATTCGGCCAAGCCTTCCCAGTAAATCGTGCCGGTGCTGGCGGCGCCGTCCAGTTCTTGCCCGTCCAGCAAAGCGTGAATCTCGTGCGTGCCCGCTGGGGTGTGCAGCCGCCAGCGCACCGGATAGCGCGCCCCCGTGCGCGGACTCACCCACTCCGCCAAAGGCTCGAACCGCACCTCCTGCGGCGCAAAATCCCGCACCGCTGCCCGGGCCGACGCCCGCCAACTGCCCCCCGCCCACACCGGCGCCGCCCCCGGTGCCCGGTCGCGCAGCCGAAACGCCGTCAGCGCTGACCCATCCCAGCCGTGCAGCCCGACCCAATCCCACCCCGCCGCGTTCGGGGCCAACAACGTGTCGCTCCATTCGTGGTCGAGCCACACACGCCCGCGCACGGCTTGCCCGGTTTCCGGCAAACGATCCCCCACCGCCGCCCCGCGCCACAACCTCCCCTCAGCCTGCAAGTGCGGCACGCTGTAGTAGTGGCTGGCCTCCTCCTCACGCGGCCCCTTGCGTGAAAAACCCGCTGCGCCCTGCAACAGCAGCGGCTGCGTCGGCGTCAACGCACAGCGCAGGGCAAAACCAGGGGCGCGAGCGCGTGGATGCATCGCCTCAGGCACGTCCACCTCGGTGATCCAACGATCTTCCACCTCACGCCACAACCGCCAGCGGCCCACGTTCACGGCGGCATCGCCACGCTGGGCGCGGGCCAAGGGGGGCGCATCATCCGCGCCGTTCCAGCGTTGCAGGCGCTGGCCGTGCTGGTGGCTGGCTTCGGCCACGTCGGTCAGCGCTGCATGGGCCATCAACAACTGACGCGCCGCAAAGCGCCCCGGCAACGCGTCGGCGGCGGCCAGCCCGGTCTTCAGCCGAAAAAAGGTGATCTGAAACCCCAGCAACCCGCCTCGGGTTTGGGCTTCGGCTTCGGTGTACGTGGCGGGCCACAACGAGCCGGTGAGGTACCACCATTCGATGCGTGCCCCCGTGTGCGCCCCATGGTCACGCGGAAACACCAGGGGGCGGCCCCGGCGGATCGGGTCGGGCACCTCGGTGGGCGGCGGAGCGGCGTGCGCACCCGCCGCGCTGGCCAAACAAGCCCACAACCAAGCACGGCGAGAGGCTGTTGCGTCCACCATCACCAATCCTCTTTCACGGCGCGCACCGCATCCCCGCTGGCCGCATGACGGGCCGCCAACGCGCTGGTGATGCCCCCGGCCACCAGCACCGCCACCGCCAAGCCCCCCACATCCAGCCAGGGCACGCGCCAATCCATCGTCCAGTGAAAACTTTGCGGATTCACCACCTTCACCAACACCCCGCTGATCGCCAGGCCCAGCAGCACCCCCACCACGGCACCGGCCACCAACCAGCCCAGCGTTTCCCATACCACCAGCCGCAACACCTGAGCGCGTGACAGCCCGAGGTGCAACAGCAAGCCAAACTCGCGCCGCCGTGCCAGCACCTGCGCCGACAAACTCGCCGCCACCCCCGCCAAGCCAATGAGGATGGCCACGGCTTGCAAGTAGCGCGTCACGGCAAAACTGCGGTCAAAAATCGCCAGCGAAATGGCTTTGATCTGCGCGGTGCTGGCCAAGCTGAGGGCTTGCGCGTCGCCGCCTCGGGCATGCACCACGGCGCGGAGGGCGTCTTGCACCGCTGCTGGGGCTGCGTCGGGGGCGAGCCAGAGGGCCAACTCGTTCACCGCTTCATCGCCGGTGTGGCGCTGGAAGTCCGCCAGATCGAGGGCCACGCTGCCGAACTGGCGGGCGTAATCACGCCACACGCCTTGCACGAACACGCGCAGCGGCTGGCCGCTGGGGCTGTTCACCGGCAGGTTCAGCCATTGCCCCGGCTGCACCCCATGCAGGGCCACCACCGCTTCACTGACAAACGCTCCCACGGCCCCCGGCGGACGCTCCACCGGCGGCGCCACCAGCGGTAAACGCTGTTCGGGGTGATCGCCCAATGGCCGGGCCTGAATCCACACCTCGGGCTGCTGCGGCGACAACAACACGCTGAACGAGCGCCCCGGCAGCACCCGTGCCACGCCGGGGCGTTGCGCCACATCGTCCGCCACGCCCATCGGGAACACCACATGCTGCGGCGCGGCGGTGCCCGGCGGCGTGGCACGGGCGTACAGATCGGCGGGCAACACGGCCACCAACCACTGGCTGACGGCCTCCCGGAAACTCGCCACCATCACCGTGAGCGCCACACACAGCGCCAAACTGGCCACCACACCGGCCACCGCTGCGGTGGCGGTGGCCCGGAAGCGCCGCGCCCGCTGCACCCCCAGCAGCCAGATGGGATGCGTTTCGGCCCGCTCGCCCGCATGGTGTCGGCGCTGCCCCAACAGCACCCGCACGGCCCAAGGCACGAGTGAAATTCCCCCCACCAACCACGCCGCCACCGCCACGTAAGCCCCGATGGGCAGGCCCTCCCAGGCTGGCACGAGCGCCAAACCCGACCCCATCGCCAACAGCAACAACCCCGGCCAGGCCGGCGGATCGCCGCCTTGCAACGGCCCCAATCCTTTGAGCGCTTGCGCGGGCGCGAGCTGCGCCGCTTGCCACGCCGGCCAAGCGCCCCCGGCCAGCGCCGCCAACATCCCCAGCGCACCCAGCCCGGCAGCCGCTTCCACCGACCAGCGCAAGGCCGGCTGCTGTCCGCCGAAGTAGCCGCCGCCCAAATCTCCCGCCAGCCAGTGCAGGGCGGCGGCGGCCATGCCTGTGCCCAGGGCCAGCCCGAGCACACTGGCCACCCCGCCGGTGGCGGCACATTCGCCCAACACCAAGGTGAGGCGCTGCCGGGCCGTCATCCCCAGCACGCCGAGCAGGGCCAGCGCCGGGGTGCGTTGCGCCACCGCCAGCGACATCACCGAAAACACCAAAAATGCCCCCACCACCAAGGCCACCAGCGCCAGCACCGTCAAGTTCACCCGGTAGGCGCGTGAGAGGTTCGACACCCGTTGGCGCGCATCGTCCGGAGACTCGATCCGCAGCGTCGGCGGGAGCGATGCCGATGCCACCGCCACCCAGCGGGCGCGATCGACACCCGGCACCAACCGCACGTCCACCCGCGAAATCCGCCCCGGCACCTCGCCCGACACGGTGGCACCGGTGAGCGCCTGAGCAGCGGCGATGTCCACCACCGCCAGCGGCCCACCCGCCGCCGCCACGCGGCCACCGATTCGGAAGGTTTGCCGCCCTTGCGCTGTGATCAGGGTGATCTGGCGCACGTTCGAGCCCAAGCGTTGCGCCAGGGTGGGGTTCACAAACACCAGGCCGGGGTCGAGCGTGGCCACGGGGCTGGGCGTGTCCGGCTGCGGCATCAGGTCGGGGGCCACGGCCCAGACGGTGAGGGCATCCACCCCGCGCAGCGTCACCGGCCAGCGTTCGGCGCCGCCGTCCACCCAGCCCTCGGCGTCGATGCGGGGGGAGGCGACTTGCACCGTGGGGTCGTCGGCCCAACCATCCAGCCAACCCTCGGGCACGCTGGGCGTGGGGCCCGTGCCGGTCAAGCTGAGGTCGGGCTCGCCATTGGCGGCGCGGGTGGCCGCCGCAAACTCCGCCAAGGCCGACTCGTTGATGAGCACCACCGAAAACGCCAGCGCCACCCCCAGGGCCACACTCAGCAGCGCCGCCAACTGCCGCCACGGATGGCGGCGCCACTCCGCCCAAGCCAGGTGCCACGAGCGCAGCGGACGCAGCTCAATCGGCATGAGGCGCCCCGTCGGTGGCGGCCCGGATGCCCTCGGCACCCAAAATCCAACGCCGATCGGCCCGGGCGGCGGCGGTGCGAGAGTGCGTCACCAGCAGCAGCGCCGCGCCTTCTTGCCGGACTTGCTGCCACAGCACATCCAAGATGCGGGTGGCGGTTTCGGGGTCGAGGTTGCCGGTGGGTTCGTCCGCCAGCAACAACGGCGGGCGATGCACCAAGGCCCGCGCAATCGCCACGCGCTGCAACTGGCCGCCCGAGAGTTCGGCCGGCCAGCTTCCCGCCCGATCCGCCAGGCCGACGGCATCCAGCATCGCCATCACCCGCGCCGGCTCGGAGCGACCCAGCAGCATCAGGGGCAAGGCGACGTTGTCCGCCACCGACAGATGGGGCAGCACATGGAACGCTTGGAACACAAAGCCCAGGCGTTCGCGCCGCAAGCGGGCTTGTTGGGGCTCAGGCAAGCGCAACATGGGCTCGCCACCGAGCCACACTTCGCCGGCGCTGGCGCTGTCCAAACCGGCGATGCAATTGAGCAGCGTGGATTTGCCGACGCCCGATTCCCCCGTGAGCGCCACGCATTCACCGGCTTCAACGCTGAAATCGACGCCGGCCAGCACGTCGCGTTCGCCGTAGCGCTTGCGAAGGCCGACGACGTGGAGAAGGGGTCGAGTCGGCTGCATGCGCATCACCTCACATGGGGGCCAAGAGCCACTGTGCCTCACCGGCCTGGTGCGTCACCCGCCCGTCGGCACCGATCCGCAACTGGCCCTCGACGAACCAGCGCACCGAACGCGGGTAAATGACGTGCTCTTGCCGCAGCACGCGTGCGGCCAGGGCGTCTTCATCGTCATCGGGCCACACCGGCACCACGGCCTGCATGACGATCGGGCCATGATCCAGCGCCGGCGTGACGAAATGCACGGTGGCACCCGCCACTTTGCAGCCCATGTCGATGGCGCGCTGGTGCGTGTGCAAACCCCCGAAAGACGGCAGCAGCGATGGGTGAATGTTGAGCAAGCGCCCGTCGTAGTGGCGCACAAACCCTTCGGTGAGGATGCGCATGAACCCAGCCAACACCACCAGATCGGGTGCATAAGCGTCGATGCACTGCGCCAGCGCGGCATCGAATGCGGCCCGGTCGGCAAACGCTTTGTGATCCAGCGCCTGCGTGGCAATGCCTCGTTCGGTGGCCCAGGCCAGCCCCGAGGCATCGGCCCGGTTGCTGATCACAGCGACCACGTTGGCAGGCCAGCCCTCGGCCCCGCAGCGCTCCACGATGGCCTGCATGTTGCTGCCCCGGCCAGAAATCAGGATGACGATTCGCTTCATGAGGCGCGAGAGTGTACGCGCCGCCCTGGGCCACAATCGCGGGCCCTGTGACTCACCCTGTGATGTGTTTGGATGTCTGCCCCGTTGTTGATGCTGGCCTCGTCGTTTTTGTTCGCCACCATGGGGGTGTGCGTCAAGCTGGCAGCCGAGCAGTATGGGGCCGGTGAAATTGTGTTTTATCGCGGCTTGGTCGGCTTGCTGTTCATCGGTGCGCTCACCCGCTGGCGCGGCGGCGATCTGCGCACCCAGATCCCAATGCTGCATGTGCGCCGCAGTGTCTCGGGCGTCGGTGCGCTGACGCTGTGGTTTTACGCCATCGGCCACCTGCCGCTGGCCACCTCGATCACGCTCAACTACATGTCCTCGGTGTGGATGGCGCTGTTCTTGATGGTCAGCGCTGTGGTGCTGGGTTCGGCCCGCGTCGATGCGCGCTTGGTCGGCACGGTGCTGGCGGGTTTCGTCGGCGTCACCCTGGTGTTGCGGCCTTCGTTCGAGCAAGACCAGTGGCTGGGTGCGCTGTCCGGGTTGTTGTCGGGGGTGCTGTCGGCGGTGGCTTACCTGCAAGTCACCGCGCTGGGGCGTGCGGGTGAGCCGGAATACCGCGTGGTGTTTTATTTTTCGCTCGGCGGCACCGTGGCCGGACTGCTGCTGGCCCTGCTGAGTGGCGGTTTGCACGCCCACACGTGGAGCGGCGCCGGGTTGCTGCTGGCCACCGGCTTGCTCGCCACCCTGGCGCAAATGTTGATGACCCGGGCGTATGCCATTGGCCGCGCCCTGGCCAATGCGAGTTTGCAATACCTCGGCATCGTCTACTCCTTTGTGTATGGCGTGCTCATCTTTGATGAAAGCGTCACCGGGTCGGCGATCCTGGGCATGGTCATGATTGTGTTGGCGGGCATCACCGCCACGCTGTTGCGTGCGCCCTCGCGCAGCACGCCCCCTTCCACCGACCCTTGAACCGCTCCGCCATGCTGCCTTCAACCCTGATCCGCGCCGATGCGCTCCAAACCCTGTTGGCCAACGGCCTGCAACCCGTAATCCTGGATTGCAGTTTCGATTTGATGGACACCCAAGCCGGTGCCCGTGCCTACGCCCAGCGCCACCTGCCGGGGGCGTTGTATGCCGATTTGGAGCGCGCCCTGTCCGGGCCGAAGTCACCACGTGGCTCGATTGAGGGCGGGCGCCACCCGCTGCCAACACGCGAAGCGTTTGCCGCCCAGGCCGGCGCCTGGGGCATCACCCCGACCACGCCCGTGGTGGTCTACGACGCGCAAGGGGGCATGTACGCTGCACGCGCCTGGTGGCTGCTGCGCTGGATGGGCCACCGCACGGTGGCGGTCCTGGACGGTGGCTTGCCCGCTTGGCAAACCGCCGGCGGCCCCGTGACCGACGTGGTGGAAACCCCCTGCCCTGCCGCCCCCTACCCGCTCGGTGAACGGACGCAGCCGACGCTGTCCGCCGACGCTTTGCTCGCCAGCTTGGGCCAAGTCACGGTGGTGGATGCGCGTGCGCCGGAGCGTTTCCGAGGCGACAGCGAGCCCTTGGACAGCCGCGCCGGCCACATCCCCGGCGCCCACAACCGTTTCTTCAAAGACAACCTCGGCGCCGACGGCTGTTTCCTCGCCCCGGACGCGCTGCGCACCCGCTTTGCCAGCCTGGGCGTGGTGCCAGCGCTGATCGTGCATCAATGCGGTTCGGGCGTAACGGCTTGCCACAACCTGCTGGCCATGGAACATGCGGGATTGGGTGGGGCGTCGTTGTATCCTGGATCGTGGAGTGAGTGGTCGGCTGATCCGAGCCGCCCGGTAGCCCAAGGTTAAACCCTGACAAGCTGACGGCTTCTTGACATCCCGCCACCTCCCTTGATGATCATCAAGGCTGTCAGCCCCGGCCCGGATCGACACTGTGACCGTTGGGCTGTTGGATCACAGCCCCTCAGACTGGAGTGAACATGTATCGCAACATCCTCGTCCCCACCGACGGCTCGGACATCACCCGCCACGCCATCGACACGGCCATCAACCTGGCCAAGGTCGTGGGCGCCAAGCTGACGGTGATCAGCGTCAAGGAGCCTTTCCCCTACAGTGCCATTTCGGAAATGCAGCCGGTGCCGCCGCAAGAGTTTTTTGATGCTCAAGAGCGTCTCGCAACGGCACGGGTTCAAGTGGCTTCCGAAGCGGCGGTGGCCGCTGGCGTCGAATGCTTGCCGCTGACGGTCGAAGCGGCCCATCCTTGGGAAGCCATCACCGATACCGCCAAAGAGCAAGGCTGCGACCTGATCGTCATGGCGTCGCATGGCCGTCGTGGCGTGAGCGCCCTGTTGTTGGGCAGCGAAACCCAGAAGGTGCTGACGCACTGCAACACCCCGGTGCTGGTCGTGAAGTGAGGGTTCGGCGCTTTTGGGCTTGAACGAAACCGCGCATTGCGCGGTTTTTTTGTGCCAACAGAACGGAAACATGCAGAATCAAACTAACGTTGACTTGGTGATTTTTTGTGCTGACAATAAATCGAATGCAAGTCTCGTTTGATTCGGCTAAAAGCGACCGCAACGTGGCAGAGCGTAGACTCCCTTTCAACCTGGTTGAGCAGCTTGACTGGCAGAGCGCCATCCTCGAAGAGGATCTCCGCAAAGACTATGGGGAGCGCCGCTTCCGGGTGTTGGGCTTCATTGGCTCAAGGCTGCATGCTGTTGTGTTCACGCCAAGAGCGGGCAAGGTGCATGTCATCAGCCTGCGCAAGGCTAACTCCAGAGAGGTCAAGCACTATGAACAAGCGCACCAACCCTGAAATGCTCGACGACGAAAACCCGGAATGGATCGCCCAAGACGTCGCCCGCGCTCGCCCGGCCCATGAAGTACTACCGGGCTTGTTCGGCCCTGAGGTCGCACAAGCCATGCTCAAACCGCGTGGACGCCCTAAAACCACCTCACCCAAAGAGCGGATGACTCTGCGACTTGACGCAGACGTGTTGGCTCGCTGGCGCGCCAGTGGAAAAGGTTGGCAGACCCGAGCCGCTCAAGCCCTGACACAAGCAGCACCTGACATGGCGAGCCTGAATAAGCTCTGAGCCACAAACGCGCCAAGAATCGGCGCGCAGCCTCCAAAGGCGATGTAATTGCCAGAAACGCCAACGGCCCGTGAAGGGCCGTTAGATCAAGAACTTGCGGTGGGGTGGCTGATGGGACTCGAACCCACGACAACCAGAATCACAATCTGGGACTCTACCAACTGAGCTACAGCCACCGCCGAAGCAGAAGTGCATTATAGGCTGAACTTTTTCAGCCTGTCTAGTGTTTTTAGTTGTTCTTTTCTTCTTTTTGGCCTGCCAGCTTCGCCAGGTCGGCAGTGCTGTGCTGCGTCACCTTGAAGCGGCGCTTCAGGCTGGCGTAGTAAGCCTCGGTTTCGGCCTCGGCCCAAGCGCGGCTGACGATGGGACGGGCACGCGCCATGTCCGCATCGCCCGCTTGGCGCGGCACGCGCTGAATCACCTTGAGCACGGCATAACCTTGGTTGGCCCCCATGTCCGCACCCACAGCCACGGCGCCCTTGGACAGATCGGCACGCAGCACCGCATCCGTCACCGTGGGCGGCAAGGCTGGGTCGGCTTGCACACGCGTCACCATCCCCGATTGGGGCAGGTTCTCCGCCACATTCGCCTTCAGGCTGGCCAAACGCTGCTGGCCCTCTTTGGCCGCCAACGCTGCGGCTTGTTCAGCCCGCACCAGCTCCATCACCTGCGCTTTAACCTCGGCCAGCGCCCGCACACGCTCCGGACGGTGCGCCACCACCCGGGCAGCCACCATCTGATTCGGCCCCACTTCCACGGCCTCGGTGTTGCGCTTGTTGCGCACGGTGTCCGCAGCGAACACGGCTTCCAGCAGTTTGGCAGAAGCCAATGCGCCCTTGGTATCCGCCGCTGGGGTGCGATGCACGGTGGCGGTGCGACGCTCCAGCTTCAGCTTGTCCACCACGGGTTGCAGGCTGTCCGACTGCTCGTAAACCATGTTGCTGAACTGCTCGGCCGCCTCAGCGTAACGGCGCTGCGCCACTTGGCGGCCCACTTCTTTGGCCAATTCTTCCTTCACAGCGTCGAACGACTTGCGCTCGCCCCCGCGTGCCGCCACCAATTGGATGATGTGGTAGCCGAACTCGGTGCTCACGAGGTTGCTGATTTCGCCCGGCTTCATGGCAAACACAGCCTCGTCGAATGGCTTGGTCATCGCGCCCCGACCAAAAAAGTCCAGATCGCCGCCCCGGCTCGCGGAGCCCGGATCCTGCGAGTGCTTGCGTGCCACATCGCCAAACGACGCCGGGTTTTTGCGCACCTCGGCCAGCAAGGCTTCGGCTTGGGCCTTGGCTTTGTCACGGTCGGCAGCGGGCGCGTCCTTGGGCACGCTGATGAGGATGTGGTTGGCGCGACGCTCCTCGGCCACGGTGTAGCGGCTGAGGTTTTGCTCGTAATACTTGCGCAGCTCGTCCTCGCTCACCGGGTTTTGGCGGGCCAGAGCGTCCAGGTCAAGCTGCACCCATTCGATGTCCGCCTCCTCGGTGCTGCGGAAACGCTCAGCGTGTTTCTGGTGGTAGGCCGCGAGATCGGCTTCTGTGGGCGATACCTTGTCCAGGTAGTCTTCGGCCAAGAACAGTTGCCATTGGGCGTCGCGCTGCTCCAGCAAAGCGTCCAGGGCTTGCTGTTGGATGCGCTGACCCAGCACCGTCGTCGTGCCCACGGCCATCAGCACTTGGCGCAGGGTGAATTCCTGCCGCAGCTCTTGCGCGAAACCTTCGGAGGTCATGCCGCGTGCCGCCAAAATTTCCTTGTTGACCGAGCCATCCGGGTTGCGCAACGCCGCAAACTGCGGATCGGCACGGAACAGCCGGGCCAACCGATCGTCACTCACGCCCAAGTGATCGCGGAACGCCGTGGCCGCCAGCACGCGCTCGCGCACCAAGCCTTCCAGGGTGTCATGGCGCAGCTCGGGCGAATCGGCGAGTTTCAGGTCGAGGTTGGGCATTTGGCGCCGCGCCATCTCGATTTGCTGGCGGTGCGCCGTCTCCAACTCCGCCAGCTTGATCGGCTGGCCATCAACGTCAGCGACGGTTTTCGCCTCGTTGTCACGCATGCTGGTGTAACCCTGCACGCCGAAGAACACGAACGACGGGAAGATCAGCAGCACCAACAGGCCTTGGAACAGGCGGGTATGGGCGCGGACGAAATCAAACATGGAGGATCTCAGCCAGGAGAAAGAAAAACGGGCGCCAGAAACGACAAAGGCGAACCGGGGTTCGCCTTGCTTTCGGAAGCAGCCTCACGCCGCTGGGGATTCTATCGGTGCCACTGGAGGGGCAGCGGTGGTGGGTGCTGAGGGGCTCGAACCCCCGACCTACGCCTTGTAAGGGCGCCGCTCTACCAACTGAGCTAAGCACCCGCTGCACAACCTGCTCTCAACAGCAGAGCCCGAGATTATATACGAGATCAGCGACTCCGCGCCACCAGCGCTACACCAGAAGCCACCAGCACGATGCCCGGCAACGCCCAGCCGCCTGGGGTTTCACCAAACAGCAGCCACGCCAACAACACGGTGCAAGGTGGCACCAAGTACATCAGACTGGCCACCTGCGTGGCCGCGCCGCGCTGGATCAACAAAAACAGCAGCGAGCTGGCCCCCAGCGTCAGAGCTCCCGCCGACCACGCCAAGGCGCCGATCATCTCCGGCACCCATTGCACGGGTTCGGGCTCCAGCAGCGCCAGCGGGGCCGACACCAACAGCGCCGCGCTCAATTGCACAAAGCTGGCGGTGCGCACGTCTCCCCCCGGGGGCACAAAATGTTTCTGGTACAGCGTGCCGCCGGTGATGCACAGCAGCGCCAAGATCGCCAGGGCCAGGTTGGTGGCGTGAACTTCCCCGCCGCCAAGTTTGTGCGCCACGACCAGCGTCAACCCACCGAACCCCAACACCAGCCCCAGCCACTGCCGACCGCTGACATGGTGACTGCCCGACCACGCCACCCACATCCCCGTGAGCAAGGGCTGCAAGCCGACGATGATGGCCACCGTGCCCGCTCCCATGCCGAGTTTGACCGCCGCCCATACGCCGCCCAGGTAACCCGCGTGCATCAGCACGCCGGTCACCATGAGGTGCAGGGTGTGGCGTCGCGTCGGGGGCCAGGCGGGGCGGGCCCAGGCGATCCACGCACCAAACGCCAGCAGCGAGCACACGTAACGCAAGCTCAAAAAGGTCAAGGGCGGCGCATGCGGCATGCCGTAACGCGCCACGATGAAGCCCGTGCTCCAGATGAGCACAAAAGCCACGGGCGCCAGACGCGCCAAGCGCTGGTCGAAAGCGTCGGTCAAGGAAGTCTCGTGGAGGAAAGAGAAGGATCAGCGCGCTTTGGCTCGGATCTCGGGCACGGCTTTTTGCAAGTAATAGACCATCGACCAAATGGTGAGCACCGTCGCGACCCCGATGAGCACCGTGCCCCACAGCCGGGTGTCGATCAAACCGAACACCACGCCGTCGAACAGCAAAAAGGGAATGGCCACCATCTGCACCGTGGTTTTGAGCTTGCCCAGCATGTGAACGGCCACGCTGCGCGAGGCGCCGATTTGTGCCATCCACTCGCGCAGGGCAGAAATGGCGATCTCCCGGCCAATGATCACCAGGGCGATGAGGGCGTTCACCCGATTGAGTTGCACCAAGATGAGCAGGGAGGCGCAGACCAAAAATTTGTCTGCCACCGGGTCGAGGAAGGCACCGAAGGCCGAGGTTTGGTTGAGTTTGCGCGCCAGGTAGCCATCCAGCCAATCGGTCACGCCGCAGGCCGCGAACATGACCGTGGCGACCAAGTTACGGCTGGGCATGTCCCACGGCAGGTAGAACACGCCCGCGATGAGCGGGATGGCCACGATGCGGGCCCAGGTGAGCAGCGTGGGAACGGTCAGAAACATGGGGGGCGATTTTGCCCGCGATTACGCACCATCCTGTGACATCTGCCTCACCGCAGGGCGCGGTAGAGGGTTTCAGCCAGCTCGGGGGAGATGCCTTCCACGCTGGCCAGCTCGGCCACACTCGCCGCTGCGACACCGCGCACGCCGCCAAAACGCTGCAACAGACGCGCGCGTTTCTTGGGGCCGATGCCGGGAATGTCCTCCAAACGACTGCCACCGGTGCGCACGCTGGCGCGCTTGGCACGCATGCCGGTGATGGCAAAACGGTGCGCCTCGTCACGGATTTGGGCGACAAGCATCAGCGCGGCGGCATCGGGTGGCAGGGTGAGTTTGTCGCGGCCATCGGCGAACACCAGTTCTTCCAGGCCGACTTTGCGCCCCTCGCCCTTCTCCACCCCCACCAACACGCTCACCGGTAAACCCAGCGTTTCGAACACTTCGCGTGCCACGGCGATCTGGCCTTGGCCGCCGTCGATCAAAACCACGTCGGGCAAGCGAGCTTGGCGGGTGCTGCTGGGGACGCCGGTGTCGGGCCCATCTTGCGCCCGTTGTTCGGCCAACTTGCTGTAACGCCGGGTGAGCACTTGGCGCATCGCCGCAAAATCATCCCCGCCGGTGATGCCTTCGATGTTGTAGCGCCGGTATTCCGCGCTTTGCATTTTGTGGGTGTGAAACACAACGCATGAGGCCTGCGTCGCCTCACCCGCGGTGTGGCTGATGTCGAAACACTCGATGCGCAAGTGTTCCAGCTCGGTGATGGGCAAGTCCAGCACATCCACCAGCGCCCGGGTGCGCTCGCGCTGCGACCCTTCTTCGGACAGCAACCGCGCCAGCGCCAGCTCACAGCCTTGGATCGCCATGTTCAGCCACACGCGGCGCTGTTCACGCGGCTGATGCTGCGCCACCACCTTGGCGCCGCTGCGGGTGGCCAGCGACTGGATGAGGGCCTTGTCCACCGCATGGCTGGTGAGCAGCAGCGGCGGGATGAAACCTTCCAAATAGTGCTGGCCGATGAAGGCTTCGAGCACGCGGCGCTCGGCTTCGGCGAAATAGGCGTCGGCCTCCAGCGGCGCGGCGTCGGTTTCGACTTCGGCGGCCAGGCGCGTGGCCTCGTCCACCTGCGTAGGAAAGAAAGCGCGGTCGCCCAAATGCCGGCCACCGCGCACCATCGCCAGGTTGACGCACGCCCGCCCACCGGCCACTTTGACGGCAAGGATGTCCGCGTCGCGTTCGGCCAGCGGGCCACCGGCCAGATCCACCGCCTGGTGCTGAAACATGCGCGACAGCGCCGCGATGCGGTTGCGCAGCTCGGCGGCTTTTTCGAACGCCAGCGCTTCGGCGTGGGCCAGCATCTGCGCTTGCAGTTCTTCGACGACTTGTTGTTGCTCGCCGCGCAGGAAACGCTTGGTGTCGCGCACATCGCGGGCGTAGTCTTCGGCGGAAATTTGGCCGACGCACGGGCCGGTGCAGCGCCGGATTTGGAACAGCAAACAGGGCCGCGAGCGGTTGCGGAACACCGCTTCGTCGCAGGTCCGCAGCTTGAAAACACGCTGAATCAGCTCGATGGTTTCGCGCACCGCTGTGGCGCCCGGGTAAGGGCCGAAGTAACGGTGTTTCTTTTCTACCGCGCCCCGGTGGTAGACGATGCGCGGGAAGGCGTGCATCTCCAGTTTGAGATACGGGTAACTTTTATCGTCCCGAAACAGGATGTTGAAACGGGGATTGAGTGCCTTGATGAGGTTGTTTTCGAGCAGCAGCGCTTCGTCCTCGGTGCGCACCACGGTGGTTTCGAGGCGATGGATGCGCGCCACCATCAAACCGATGCGGGTGCCGCCGTGGTTTTTCTGGAAGTAGCTGGAAACGCGCTTCCGCAAATCCTTGGCTTTGCCGACGTACAGCACTTGGTCGTGAACGTCGAAATAACGGTAGACACCCGGTAAATGCGGCAGCGCCGCGACTTCGGATAGCAGGCGCTCGCGCCGCGCTTCGGCGGCCTCAACGGCACGGGCATCGACCGCTGGATCGGGGTCGAGAAAATCTTCGGGTTGGCGCTTCATCGGGCGGGAATTGTGCCGCGAGCCGTGAGTCATGACGCTACCGAGTCGTTTGCAGCGTAAGCTAGCGATGTGGTGTGCGCCACTGACAACGCTGTGAAGCACGCTCGTTGACACTCATCCTGCTGCATCATCATGACGACTGACTCCCCCCGATCTCAGTTCATTGCTCACGTTCGCGAGACAGACTGCCAAGCACGTCAAAGCCTGGAAAGCCATCTGCATGGGGTCGGACGCTTATCGAGCGATTTTGCAGACAAGTTCGGCTTGTCCATGCATGGTCTTTTGATCGGCATGTTGCACGATCTCGGCAAGTACAGCACCGAATTTCAGCGATACATTCTATCGGCCACAGGTTTGCTAAATCAGGATGAAGACGATGAATACGTCGATGCCAAAGGACTCAAAGGCAAAATTGACCATTCCAGCAGTGGCGCTCAATTCGTGTGGAAGGCTTTGTCATCACAGAGTAACCAAGGGCAGTTCGCAGGTCAAGTGCTAGCGCTGTGCATGGCATCACATCATTCAGGGTTGGTCGATTGCCTCTCGTTTTCTGAAAAATTCCCGGTCTTCGATAACTTTTCGAGGCGGATGAGCAAAACCGACCAAGCCACTCACTTGACAGAAGTTTGCCGAAATGCGGATCCTGAGTTAATGCAAGAAGTTCAGGCACTATTAAACAACCCGGAACTGATCAATGCCCTGTGGAGTTGGCGGAATCGCCTCGCCAGAAGTGCTCCAGGACAAGATGCCCAGTCCAAGATACTAAGCCCAGCCCTGAATCAGCAAATCGGTTTGCTAGTACGCGCTTTGTTCAGTTGCCTGATTGATGCAGACCGCATCGACACAGCCGACTTCGAACATCCTCGTCAAGCTATCTCCCGCCCCAAGGGCGAGTACAGAGTATGGGATGTACTGATTGAAAGGCTGGAATCACACCTTGCTGCTCTGCCATCAGACAAGCCCGTTGATGCATCAAAGCTCGATATCAACGAGCTTCGGCGGAATATTTCTGCCCACTGCCTTGAGGCAGCCTCCCGATCCACGGGCATCTACACTTTGTCTGTGCCCACAGGTGGCGGCAAGACCTTGGCAAGCTTGCGGTTCGCTTTACACCACGCTCGACAACACAACTTGGATCGCATCATCTACGTAATTCCTTTCACGTCCATCATCGACCAAAACGCCCAGGTGGTTCGGCACATCCTTGAACCAACCGGTGAGCCCATAGGGTCTGTGGTGTTGGAGCACCACTCCAACCTCACGCCTGAACAACAAAGTTGGCGTAGCAAGATGCTGTCAGAAAGCTGGGATGCGCCTGTGGTTTACACCACCACTGTGCAACTTTTGGAAACTTTGTTCAGCGGAGGCACACGGGGAGCCCGTCGCATGCATCAGTTGGCTCGTTCCGTGCTGGTGTTTGATGAAGTGCAAACCCTGCCCATCAACTGCGTCCATCTATTCAATAACGCCATGAATTTTCTGGCCGATCATTGTCGGACGACTGTGGTGCTTTGCACTGCCACCCAACCCTTACTGGATAAAGTAGATCTAAACAAGGGTGCCGTCCGTCTCAAGCCCGATAGTGAGTTAATGCCCAATGTGCGTGGACTGTTCGATAGCCTAAAACGTGTCGAAGTGGTCAATCTTCGCAAGCCGGGTGGCTGGGGTCAGAGTGAAGTGATCGATCTGGCTTTTGCGCAAGTCGATACAGCAGGCAGTTGCCTTGTCATCGTGAACACCAAAAAGGCCGCGCAAGCCTTGTATGAGTTGTGTAAGGCACGCCCGGACATCCAAGCCTTCCACTTGAGCACCAGCATGTGCCCCGCTCATCGCAAAGAAAGGCTGAAAGAGGTCATTCAGCGATTGAGTTCGGAACCGCCACGGCCCACGCTCTGCATCAGCACGCAATTGATTGAGGCCGGGGTGGATGTGGACTTTGGAACAGTCATCCGTTACGCCGCCGGCTTGGACTCCATCGCCCAAGCCGCAGGGCGCTGCAACCGAAACGGTAAGCGCGCCACCGGCTTTGTCTATGTGCTGAACCCACAACCGGAAGACGAGAATTTGACACGTCTTCCCGATATTGAAAAAGGACGAGAGATTGGGTTGGACGTGCTCAACGATTACCAAGCCAATCCTGAATACTTCGACTACAACCCTATAGGCCCAGAAGTAATGAAGCTCTATTACGAGCGGTACTTCTTCGCTCGAACCAAAGAAATGAGTTACACTATTTCCCGCCAAGACTTGGGAAGAGATGACACACTGCTCAACCTGCTATCGCTCAATAATCTCGCAGTAGAGGACTACAAGCGGGCTCACCGGCAAGTTCCACCGCTACACCTCCGCCAGTCATTTATGACCGCAGGCAAAGCCTTCAAAGCCATCGACACACCCACGCAAGGCGTTATCGTGCCGTACGGCAGCGCGGGTCGAGAACTGGTAAATGACTTGTGCGCAGCGTATCAACCAGAAAAAGAGTTTGATTTACTACGTCAAGCACAGCAGTACAGCGTCAACATTTTCACCATGCTGTTCGACGAATTGGCAAGAGGAAAAGCAATTCGAGAAATTCGTGCCGGCACCGGAATTTTCCATCTCGTGGACACTCGCTATTACCACGAAGAATTTGGTTTATCAGATAAGCCCAACGGCGACATAGAGGTACTGTATGCGTAACAGAAATACCATTGAATTCAAAGTGTGGGGGCGCAATGCCCTTTTCACCGACCCGTTGACCCGCATTGGTGGGGAAAAATTTTCGTACCACCTACCCACCTACGAAGCTCTTAAAGGCATCGCCAAATCGATTTACTGGAAGCCGACTTTCATTTGGGTAATTGATGCGGTTCGGATAATAAAGCCAATTCGCACACTGACAAAGGGAACAAAGCCACTGAATTACGACGGAATTTATCCCAGCAGGCGCAACCCAGAGAAAAAGAAAGAAACTCCAGCTAATACGCTATCTATCTACACATTCTTGTCTGATGTGGAATACCAAGTTCGCGCCCACTTTGAATGGAATCTACATCATCCTGATCTGGCCAATGATAGAAATGAAGGCAAGCATTTTTCCGTTGCACAACGCATGCTTGAGCGAGGGGGGCGGCAGGATATTTTTTTGGGCACCCGAGACTGCCAAGGTTATGTGATGCCGTGCGAATTTGGTTCAGAAATCGGCAGTTACGACACCATCGAAAGGGTGGATTACGGCCTGACTTTTCATGGCTTTGCCTATCCTGACGAAACAGGCGAGGCCATTCTTCGTGCGCGGTTTTGGCGACCCGTGATGGAACACGGGGTCATTCACTTCCCGCGTCCAGAGCAGTGTGACATCCTCAAAGAGGTGCGACCGATGGTAGCCAAGCAGTTCGGACAGTCCTGTGTGCTCAGCGTCGATCTGGAAGCTTCAGATTTGGGGGCGTGAAATGAGTTGGATACAAAAGCTCTACGACACCTACGAAGCTTGCCTAGGCCACGAGCCGGATGGCGCTGAGCGGCTGCTGCCCGTCAGCCATACCTATCAGCAAGCACATATAGAAATCACGTTGACAGGTGACGGAAGATTCGAATCCGCTCGCACGATTGGGAAGATTGAAACTGCGATTCCCGCAACAGAAAATTCTGCCGGCAGAACAACAAACTGTGCGCCACATGCACTTTGCGACAAGGTTCAGTACTGTGCGAAAGACTACGCAGCCTGGGGTGGTAATAAGAAGCCATTTTTCGCAGAATATGAAGATCAGTTATCCTCATGGTGCTCATCTGAACACCGACATCCAAAAGCCGCAGCCATACTGACATATGTACGGTCTGGCTCCGTGATTGCCGATTTGATTCATGAAAAGGTCTTACATGCCACTGATGGAAAACTACTGACCAAATGGCATGAAAATGGGGAAGCCCCTGAAATACTAAAAGTACTTACTGCAAAATCTGGGGAGAGAGATCAAGGTGATGCCTTCATCCGCTGGCGCGTCAGGGACTTGAGCAACCCTTGCTCAGCAGTATGGGAAGACACCACTCTGCAAAATGCATGGGCCTGCTATGACGCTAGCACCAAGCAAACCAAGGGGCTTTGCATGGTCACCGGCCAACCTGCAACCGATCTGGCTGTTAATCACCCCAAGCGGCTGCGCCATGCAGGAGACGGCGCCAAATTGATCAGCGCCAACGATAGCTCTGGATTCACGTTCCGGGGTCGCTTTATTGATGACACAGGAGCACAAGCCTGCGGCATTGGTTACGAATCTACTCAAAAAGCCCACAGCGCATTGCGCTGGCTCATCAAGCGCCAAAGCTACAGAAATGGCGATCAGGTCATCGTCAGTTGGGCCACCAATGGCGTAAATATCCCCGACCCGTTTCTCAGTTCGTTCGATCTGGGGACTGGCGATGAAGCAACGGACTTAACCGCACCCACTCATTTAGATCACAGCGCTGGGCAGGCGTTTGCGCAACGTTTGTCGCTAGCACTTAGGGGTTACAAGGCTCAATTAAGCGACAACACAGATATTGTTGTCATGGGTTTAGACTCCGCCACACCTGGCCGTATGGCCATCACTTATTATCGTGAACTGCCCGGCTCCGAGTTTTTGGAACGTATTGAACACTGGCACATCCAATTTTCTTGGAAGCAAAACTTTGGAAAAGATCGGCACTTCGATGGGGCACCTGCTCTGCATGACATTGCCGAAGCAGCTTTCGGTATGCGCATCGATGAAAAACTCAAAAAATCAACTATCGAGCGATTGGTACCATGCATCATTGACGGTCAACCATTCCCTCGTGATTTATTGACAACCATCGTTCGCCGAGCTTGTCAACGAATCAATATGCCGCATTGGGCATGGGAGAAAACACTCGGCATCGCATGTGCCTTATACAGCGGCACGTTTCATCAGGAGAAATACACCATGACATTAGAAACCGAGCGAACCACGCGGGACTATTTATATGGTCGATTACTGGCTTTGGCAGATCACATTGAAGGGCGGGCATTGCATGTGGGTGGTGAGTCTCGTGATACCACAGCAGCCAAGCTGATGCAACGATTTGCACAGCGGCCAGCATCGACGTGGCGAACCATTGAACTGGCGCTTGTACCTGCAAAATCACGCCTTCGTGCCAAACGAGGTGGATTTATGCATGAAATGGAAAAACTTCATGATCAGATCGTGTGTGCATTCCAAGGCAATGATTTCATCGCGGACTCACCCTTGAGTGGTGAGTTTCTTTTGGGATATCACTGCCAGCGCGAAGCGTTCAAACCCCTGCAAAAAACCATCGAATCTAGTTCTGACGCTACCGAAATCAGCCCCAACTAACCAAAGAGGAACATCATGAGCACCTTGCAAAACAAAATTGACTTTGCCGTCATTTTCCGCGTTACCAACGCTAACCCCAACGGCGACCCCCTCAATGGTAATCGCCCGCGCACGGACTATGCCAATTTTGGCGAAGTCACCGATGTGGCCATCAAGCGAAAAATACGGGATCGGCTGCTGGAAGCATGGGTAGCGAATGGCAAACAAGAAGATGGAAACAAAATTTATGTTCAATCTGATGACCGCCGTACTGACGATTGTCGCAGCCTTCGTGAACGCTTTGAGAAAGAACTTGGCAAAGATGCTGGTGGCCCCAAAACGGCAGAGCTGGCCTGCCAAAAATGGTTAGACGTCCGGGCATTTGGACAGCTCTTTGCCCTGAAAGCCACAGCAGCGAAAAAGAACAGCAAGAAAACTGAAGAAGATGGTGATACCCAAGGAGATACAGGCGTTTCCATTGGTATTCGTGGCCCTGTTACCGTGCAATCAGCTTTCAGCGTCGAGCCTATTGATGTCACCAGCACGCAAATCACAAAAAGCGTCAGTGGCGAAGGTGACGGCACCAAACGAGGCTCCGACACCATGGGCATGAAACACCGAGTTGATCGAGGTGTTTACAAGTTTTTTGGGAGTATGAATCCTCAATTGGCTGAGAAAACCAATTTTTCCGATATAGACGCAGCCACCATTAAAGCCGTGCTGCCGAGGTTGTTTGAAAACGATGAATCTTCCGCGCGCCCTGCTGGCAGCATGCAGGTCTTGGCGGTGATCTGGTGGCAGCACAACTGTAAGTCAGGTCAGTATTCTTCAGCGCGGGTTCATGGTTCTCTGAAAGTCAATTCAGATGGTAGCTATACGCTGGAATCCCTGAACGACTTGCAACCGGAATGCTTGAATGGCTTTTAAGACCATTGAAATCATCCGCCGCGTCGGCTGACAACACCCAGGAGGCCCACATGGCGGCTGAAGACCTCGAACCCGTGGCCTTGTCGGCCCTCCAGCACTGGGCGTACTGCCCGCGCCAGTGCGGGTTGATTCACCTGGAACAGGCGTTTGACGACAACCTCCACACCCTGCGCGGCAACGCCGAGCACGCTCGCACCGACCAACCCGGCGTGGAAACCGCCAAAGGTTTGCGGGTGGAACGCGCCCTGCCGCTGTGGCACGACGCGCTGGGCCTGAACGGCAAAGCCGATGTGGTGGAGTTCAGCCGCAGCGGCACGCCCTACCCAGTGGAATACAAACACGGCAGCCGTCACAAAGCCGCCGACATCGCCGCGTGCGACGAGGTGCAACTGGCCGCCCAGGCGCTGTGCCTCGAAGCGATGACGGGCCGACCGGTGCTCGAAGGGGCGATTTATTACGCCAGTTCACGCCGGCGTCAGCCCGTGTGCATCGACGAAGCCTTGCGCGAACGGGTGCGCCAAATCACCCAAGCGGTGCGCGCCATGCTGGCATCCGGCCAGTTGCCGCCACCACTCACCGGCCCGCAAGCTGCCCGCCGCTGCAAACAGTGCTCGCTGCACGACCGCTGCCAGCCCGAAACCCTGGGCAACAGCACCCTGCGCGCCCTGCGCCAACACCTGTACGAGCCGGACTGAAGCCCCGCATGGAACTGCTCAACACCCTGTATGTGACCACGCCCGAAAGCTATCTGCGCCTGGACAACGACACCCTGCGCGTGATGCTGGAGGACGACACCCGCCTGCGCGTGCCCCTGCATCACCTCAACACGGTGGTGTGTTTTGGGCGCATTGGGCTGTCGGTGCCGCTGATGCATCGGCTGGCGCAGGAAGGCATCGCCCTGGTGCTGCTGGATGACCACGGGCGCTTCATGGCTCGGCTCGAAGGGCCGGTGTCGGGCAATGTGCTGCTGCGCCAGGCCCAGCACCGGCAGGCGCTGGATGCGGCGTTTACGCTGGACACCGCACGCGCTTGTGTGGCCGGCAAGATCAAGAACACGCGCCAAGTGTTGATGCGGGGCGCACGCGAGGCCAAGAGCGACGAAGATCGGGCGGCACTCTCGCGGGCGGCGGACGATCTGGCCGCCAGCTTGCGCGCCCTGCCAGGCGTGGCCGATTTGGACACGCTGCGCGGCGTGGAAGGTGAAGCGGCGCGGCAGTATTTCGGCGCCCTCTCGCGGCTGGTGAAGCCGGATTTGCGGGCCAGTTTCAACATGTCGGACGGGCGCAATCGCCGACCGCCGCGTGACCGGTTGAATGCGCTGCTGTCGTTTTTGTACAGCTTGTGGATGAACGACTGCCGCAGCGCGTTGGAAGCCACGGGGCTGGATCCACAAGTGGGGTTTTTGCACGCTTTGCGGCCGGGGCGGGCGGCGTTGGCGCTGGATTTGATGGAGGAGTTTCGGGCGCAGGCGGATCGGCTGGCGCTCACGCTCATCAACCGGGGCCAGTTGCGGGCGGTAGATTTTCAGGAGCGTGAAGGGGGTGGCGTGTTGCTGGCAACTGAGGCGCGCAAAACAGTGTTGGTGGCGTTTCAGGAGCGGAAAAAGGAGGAAATCCAGCATCCGCTGTTGACGCAACCGGTGGCGTTGGGGCTGGTGCCGCTGGTGCAAGCGCGTTTGTTGGCGCGGGCGGTGCGGGGTGAGTCCGAGCCGGACGGGCAGCGTCTGGGTTATGTGCCGTTCATCACCCGGTAAGGGGCGGAATATGTTGACGCTGGTGTGTTATGACGTGAATACGGAAACTGCGGCAGGCCGGCGTCGATTACGCCGGGTGGCGCGGGTGTGTGAAAGCACGGGGCAGCGGGTGCAAAAATCGGTGTTTGAATGCCAAGTGAATCAGGCAGAGTTTGAGGAATTGGAACGGCGATTGTTGGATGAGATTGATCTGCAATTGGATGTTTTGCGGTTATACCGCTTACCGGCGACGCGCGGCATGGTGGTGAAAGAATATGGGCAGTTTAAAGCGACGGATTTTGAAGGGCCGTTGGTGATTTAGTGCTATCATGCCGGGCTTGGAAGTGGATGCCGAAGGATTCTTCTCAAAGCTTCAAACACCATTGAAACGGTGTTGTGCTCTATAACAATCAACAACTTAAGCTGTCGTTGTTGTGGGCAATTCGGTTTGGAGAGGTGTTCTGACGTGTTGTCTTCTGAGCCCAAGCGCGAACCCTGAGTGCTGGCCTGTGGCCTAGGAGGTTCGCGCTGTTCGTAAGTGCTTGTCGTGTCATGCTTTTTTGGAAGCGTTGTTGTAAAAGTGCTGTTCACGAGACAGCTTGCGGTTCAGGTCCGCGCAAAACGCGGATTTTTCCGAGCCCCGACACCAAGTTACAAGCGAACTATTTCACCCGCTGGGATGGCGGGTGTGGATTGAAACGAGCGCGAGGCGCAGCGGCTCAGGCGCCGCAGTTTGAATTTCACCCGCTGGGATGGCGGGTGTGGATTGAAACGAACAGGAACGGCACGCCGGCGGCGGCGCACTGGTATTTCACCCGCTGGGATGGCGGGTGTGGATTGAAACCCGACAATGTTCAGTCCAGCATTTGCTGCCGCCAATTTCACCCGCTGGGATGGCGGGTGTGGATTGAAACAGCCGACTTGTCACGGCATCACCTCAAGATCGGATTTCACCCGCTGGGATGGCGGGTGTGGATTGAAACCCGCAGGAATCAAGCATCCCGCTCCAGCCGCGCAATTTCACCCGCTGGGATGGCGGGTGTGGATTGAAACATCAAAGCCAAGGGTTCGCGGGTGACTCTCACGCATTTCACCCGCTGGGATGGCGGGTGTGGATTGAAACGACAGATCCTTCCGCCTTGCGCATGCCGTGGCGCATTTCACCCGCTGGGATGGCGGGTGTGGATTGAAACCGCGTGATGCGTGGTATGTGTCAGCAGCAGCTACGCATTTCACCCGCTGGGATGGCGGGTGTGGATTGAAACCAGGTAGGCGTCTGCGCGCTGCTGGCGCGGGGTGGGGTATTTCACCCGCTGGGATGGCGGGTGTGGATTGAAACTCGGTGGTGAAAAAGTCGCTGGACGAAAAGGACATTTCACCCGCTGGGATGGCGGGTGTGGATTGAAACCGCCCTCGCATCGGCTGAGGGTGGCTGGCTGGACGTTTATTTCACCCGCTGGGATGGCGGGTGTGGATTGAAACTGCTTGGACTCAATTTCCTTGATGAAGAAATCTATATTTCACCCGCTGGGATGGCGGGTGTGGATTGAAACGCGGATCGTCCGCCATGTCCCGCCCACCACGATGATTTCACCCGCTGGGATGGCGGGTGTGGATTGAAACACTTGTGGGAGGCGTACTCGCCGCACCAATAGTATTTCACCCGCTGGGATGGCGGGTGTGGATTGAAACACGACGTAGCGAACCGAATCAGCGCCAAAAGTGCTATTTCACCCGCTGGGATGGCGGGTGTGGATTGAAACGGGGCGCACTTGTTATGTCTCTCAATCCGAGGCATTTCACCCGCTGGGATGGCGGGTGTGGATTGAAACTCTCTCCTCAAACTGACCCTGCCACAAATCCTAATAATTTCACCCGCTGGGATGGCGGGTGTGGATTGAAACTTAACTACTCAACAAGGTGATGCGATGGCAAAGAATTTCACCCGCTGGGATGGCGGGTGTGGATTGAAACTTTTAGGTAACTGCGCATCATTCGAGACGCATACATTTCACCCGCTGGGATGGCGGGTGTGGATTGAAACTGCTGCTGGTGGTGTTGGTGGTCGTAGTAGTCCCCATTTCACCCGCTGGGATGGCGGGTGTGGATTGAAACACGGTGGCGCCCAGCGTGCAGCAGCGCCTCGAACATTTCACCCGCTGGGATGGCGGGTGTGGATTGAAACAAGTCCATCGGCTACGCCTGCATGGGCGTGGTGTCATTTCACCCGCTGGGATGGCGGGTGTGGATTGAAACAAGGCCATGGGCTACGCCTGCATGGGCGTGGTGTATTTCACCCGCTGGGATGGCGGGTGTGGATTGAAACTCGCCTTCGACCAGCACCACGGGCCGGCCAACATCATTTCACCCGCTGGGATGGCGGGTGTGGATTGAAACACCTGGGGATTCAAAGACAAAGGCGGCGGCGGCATTTCACCCGCTGGGATGGCGGGTGTGGATTGAAACATCAGCTCGGCATCGGATCGGTTCCGGGCCTCGTTATTTCACCCGCTGGGATGGCGGGTGTGGATTGAAACCCCTACGTCCTCGACCACGATGCTGGCCGTCGCGTGATTTCACCCGCTGGGATGGCGGGTGTGGATTGAAACCGTTTGCCTGCTGCTACGCGCTACGAAAAGCCGATTTCACCCGCTGGGATGGCGGGTGTGGATTGAAACAACTGAAAAATTAGTAACAGGTGGTGCGGATACTCATTTCACCCGCTGGGATGGCGGGTGTGGATTGAAACTCGCTACGGTGAGCCTTGGCGAGATTTGACGGGATTTCACCCGCTGGGATGGCGGGTGTGGATTGAAACTGGTTTGGCCTCGGCTGAATTGATCGACACGGTCAGATTTCACCCGCTGGGATGGCGGGTGTGGATTGAAACACGCGCCGCCTCTGGCATGGCAGTGATGTCGCCAATTTCACCCGCTGGGATGGCGGGTGTGGATTGAAACATCGCCGCGCTGCCGAGCTGGCCCGCCAACGTGTATTTCACCCGCTGGGATGGCGGGTGTGGATTGAAACAAGCACCGCTGGCCGGCATGCTGTCCATGGTGGATTTCACCCGCTGGGATGGCGGGTGTGGATTGAAACTCGGGCAGGCACCAGCCGCAATCGTCGTCCCAAACATTTCACCCGCTGGGATGGCGGGTGTGGATTGAAACGTGGGCACCACGAACGAGGCGCACTACCTATCCGATATTTCACCCGCTGGGATGGCGGGTGTGGATTGAAACGAGGACGCCACCAAATGCGCGCACCTGGCCAACAGATTTCACCCGCTGGGATGGCGGGTGTGGATTGAAACCGGCCCGAAGCTGGGGCGCCGTCAATGCCAAAAGGTTATTTCACCCGCTGGGATGGCGGGTGTGGATTGAAACCAAGCGCGGTTTGGTGTCAACCCGGCTCGACATGATATTTCACCCGCTGGGATGGCGGGTGTGGATTGAAACTGTTGTATCAACTACATTACAATACAACACTACATTTCACCCGCTGGGATGGCGGGTGTGGATTGAAACGGCGCTGGGGCGGGTCGGTGAGATTGTCACTTGCCTGATTTCACCCGCTGGGATGGCGGGTGTGGATTGAAACATCTTCGACCGCCTCAACGGATTCACCGCAAGACGGATTTCACCCGCTGGGATGGCGGGTGTGGATTGAAACCGGCACAACCCATGTCCCGCCAGCCCCAATAAAGACAATTTCACCCGCTGGGATGGCGGGTGTGGATTGAAACCCACGGCATGGTAGTTGGTGGCACATGGCGCACAAATTTCACCCGCTGGGATGGCGGGTGTGGATTGAAACTCTCGCGTGCAACTGTGTCAGTGGGTTGCCGGCATTTCACCCGCTGGGATGGCGGGTGTGGATTGAAACCATCGGCGCCCAGCAAGAGCCCAGCGTGCTCATCCATTTCACCCGCTGGGATGGCGGGTGTGGATTGAAACAGTGCCAGTTTGGGCGGGTCAAAATCTTTGATTTATTTCACCCGCTGGGATGGCGGGTGTGGATTGAAACTCGCCTAAATTTGTCGGCGTGGACACTGTGCAAGTATTTCACCCGCTGGGATGGCGGGTGTGGATTGAAACCGCAGTGACAAAAGCGGTACAGATTACGGTGCAGATTTCACCCGCTGGGATGGCGGGTGTGGATTGAAACCCCCCCGCCATCGTGGCAGCAATGGACGCCCTCATTTCACCCGCTGGGATGGCGGGTGTGGATTGAAACGCGTTCATTGCCGTCGAGAAATCCACCCCGCACCATTTCACCCGCTGGGATGGCGGGTGTGGATTGAAACTGGCGTGGCTCGCAGCTCGCGCACAAGCCAACGCGGATTTCACCCGCTGGGATGGCGGGTGTGGATTGAAACAGCATACCCACAAATATACCCACATTTACCCAAATATTTCACCCGCTGGGATGGCGGGTGTGGATTGAAACATGGAAATGATGTGCCAGAAGTAGAACCAAACAAGCAAGTAAAAAAACGGCTTTAAACTCTCTCACCATGTCCGATACCATCGCCCACAGCCCATACTCGCCCCCTCAAAACAGCGCAGGCGAATTCCCCGCCCTGCGCTGGGACATCTTCTGCCGCGTCATCGACAACTTCGGCGACATCGGCGTGTGCTGGCGCCTCGCCGCCCAATTGGCCGCCCGAGGCCAGCGCGTGCGCTTGTGGGTGGACGACGCCCGCGCCCTGGCCTGGATGGCCCCCAACGGCGCCCCCGGCGTCAGCGTCCACGCTTGGCCCACCGACGCCGACACCTTCCCCTGGCCCACCCCCGGCAACGTGGTGATCGAAACCTTCGGCTGCGACCTGCCCGACGCCTTCATCGCCCGCATGGCCCACGCTGCACAAACGGGCCCAGCGCCGGTATGGCTCAACCTCGAATACCTCAGCGCCGAGGAGGACGTCGAACGTTCGCACCGCCTGGTTTCACCGCAATGGCGGGCACCGGCCAACGGGCTCATGAAGTGGTTTTTTTACCCCGGGTTCACACTCGCCACCGGCGGGCTGCTGCGCGAAACCACCGCCCCCGCTCCGCCGCTGAACCTCCCCCGGCGCCCCGGCGAACTTTGCGTCAGCCTCTTTGCCTACCCGCACGCTCCGCTGGCCGCGCTGCTGGCACAGTTGCCGCGCTTGGGCGCCCCCGTGCTGTTGCTGGCCGCACCCGGCGCCACCCGCGACGCCCTCGAACGCCTGCCGCTGCCCCCCGGCGTGCGCCTGCACCGCCTGCCCTGGCTCACCCAACCCGACTACGACCGCCTGCTCGCCGCCTGCGACCTCAACTTGGTGCGCGGCGAAGATTCCTTCGTGCGGGCGCAGTGGGCGGCGTGGCCGTTTCTCTGGCACATCTATTTTCAAGACGATGGCGTCCACGCCGACAAACTCGATGCCTTCCTCGCCCGCCACCTCCACACCGCGCCGCCGAGTCTGGCTGCCCAGGTGCGCGCCTGGATGCACTGGTGGAACGGCCTGACGCCCCACGCCCCCGCCGCCTGGCCCGACCTCCGTGCTTGGGCCACCCACACCACCCACTGGCGAGACACCCTGCACGTTCAGCCCGATCTGGTGAGCCAGCTCCTCGGGTTCGTCACTGAAAAGCTTTAAAATGGCGAGTTTTGCGGATTTCACCGCCGCAACCGTTCACACGGGTGCTGCCACGGGGCAACACCCTCTCACAGGAAGTGATCCCCCATGAAACTCGCTCAGGAAATCCGCGCCGGCAACGTGATCATGCAAGGCAAGGACCCGATGGTCGTGCAGAAGACCGAATACAGCCGTGGTGGCCGTGGCGCTGCAACCGTGCGCATCAAGATGAAGAACCTGTTGAACGGCGGCGGCGCTGAAACGGTGTTCAAGGCCGACGAAAAGATGGACCTGGTCATCCTCGACAAGAAGGAATGCACCTACTCCTATTTCGCTGATCCGATGTATGTGTTCATGGACACCGAGTACAACCAGTACGAAGTGGAAGCCGAGAACATGGGCGATGCCATCAGCTACCTGCAAGACGAAATGACCGTGGAAGTGACCTTCTACGACGGCAAGGCCATCTCGGTTGAAATGCCCACCAGCGTGGTGCGCGAGATCGAAACCGAACCCGCCGTCAAGGGTGACACTTCGGGCAAGGTGATGAAGCCCGCACGCATCGTCGGCACTGGTTTCGAAATCGCGGTGCCGCTGTTCGTGGAAAACGGCGACAAGATCGAAATCGACACCCGCACCCACGAGTATCGCAAGCGCGTCTAAGCCGACGCCGCACACACAAGGCACCTTCGGGTGCCTTTTTGCTTTCTGAGGCCGCCCGATGAAAACCCAGCCGCTCCAACCCGCCCAGGTTCAGTTTGACGACCCCGCTCACGCCGGCACGCCCTACGCCCCGGCGTTTGGTGACGTCTACCACGCCCGCGCCGGTGCGCTGGCGCAGGCGCGGCACGTCTTTCTGGCGGGCAACGGTTTGCCGGGGCGCTGGCAGGCGTGTGAACGCTTTGTGGTATTGGAGACCGGCTTCGGCCTGGGCAACAACTTTTTAGCGACTTGGCAGGCGTGGCGCGACGATCCGCAGCGCTGCGGCCAACTGGTGTTCATCTCGCTGGAAAAACACCCGCTGCGCCCCGAGGACCTGGCCCGCGTTCACGCCCAACACGCGCTGCCGGAATTGGCCCAGCAACTGGTGGCGCAGTGGCCGCCCCTCACGCCCGACCTGCATCAGCTTGATTTTGAAGAAGGCCGCGTGCGCCTGCTGCTGGCTTTCGGCGACGCGCACACCTGGCTGCCCGAGCTGATCGCCGAGGTGGATGCGTTCTACCTCGACGGTTTTTCCCCCGCCCGCAACGCCGACATGTGGGATGAACGCCTGATCAAAGCCTGTGCCCGCTTGGCCGCTCCGGGCGCCAGCGCCGCCACTTGGAGCGTGGCCCGCAACGTGCGCGAGGCCCTGAGCGCCGCCGGTTTTGCGGTGAGCCGCGCCCCCGGTTTCGGCACGAAACGCGACATGACGGTGGCCCACTGGCCCGCCGCCGACGCTCCGAACGCCCGCCCACGCCTGGCACCGACTGGCCGTCAACCAGCGCGGGGAATGCGCACGGTGTTGGTGATCGGCGCCGGGTTGGCGGGTGCATCGGCGGCGCGGGCGCTGGCCGCGCAAGGGCTGGCGGTGACGGTGCTGGAGCGCCGCGAGGCCACCGCGCAGGAAACCTCCGGCAACCCCGCCGGCATTTTTCACCCGGTGATCCACGCGCACGACGGCGCCCATGCCCAACTGCTGCGCGCTGGGTCGCTGCGCACCGCCCAACTGCTGCGCGGCCCGACCGAGCGCGGTGAACTGCCGGGCGCGGTGGCCGGCCTGCTGCGCGGCCACAGCCCCGAAGACGGCGACGTTTCCGAGGCCACCCCGGCGGCGATGCGTCAGCTCATCGAACGCCACGGCTTGCCGGCGTCGTTCGTGCAGGCGCTGTCACGGGAGGCGGCGCAAGCGCGGGCCGGGCACGCTTTGGCCGGCCCGGCGTGGTTTTACCCGGCCAGCGGCTGGGTGAGCCCGTCGGCGCTGGTGCGTCACTGGCTCCAACGTCCGGGGGTGACGCTGCGCACGGCGGCCCCCGTCGCCCGGTTGCTGCCCCGCCTCGGTGGGGGCTGGTGCGCGCACGATGCCCAGGGCGACCTCCTGGCCGAAGCGGATGGCGTCGTGCTGGCATGTGCGCATGAACTCGTGCCCCTGCTGACGGAACACAGCGACGCCCCCCACTGGCCGCTGGGCAGCAGCCGGGGTCAGGTGACGTGGTGGCCGCCCGAATCCGCTGCGGCCACTGGCCTGCCGCGCGCGGCGCTGCCGGTGGCCAGCGGCGGTTATGTGATCGCCCCACCGGATGGCGCCCTGTTGTGCGGCGCCACCAACCAACTCCGCGACGACGACCCCGACGTGCGCGACGCCGACCACCGCACCAACCTCCAGCGCGTGGCGGAACTCACCGGGCAAGCCGTGGATGTCGAAGCGGCGATGCGGGCGGGGCCGCAAGGGCGCGTCGGCTGGCGCTTGATGGTGGATGACCGTTTGCCGCTGCTCGGGCCGGTGCCGCAACCCTGGGCGGCGTTGGCCGGTGTGCGACGTTTGGAGCAGCCGCGTTACGTGCCGCGTGTGGCGGGGTTGTACGTGCTGGGGGCGCTGGGCTCACGCGGCTTGAGCGTGGCGCCGCTGTTGGGGGAGGCGCTGGCGGCGTGGATCACGGGTGCCCCGCAGCCGCTGGCGGGGAGTTTGTTGGATGCGGTGGATGTGGGGCGGTTTGTGGCGCGGCGCGTGCGCAAAGGGAACACGCCGGCTTGATGGCAAAACGAATCAGCCGCCAAACGTCAGCGTCTTCACGCCTTCTTCGGTGCCCAACAGGCACACGCTGGCCTTGTGGCGGCCAAAAATCCCCACCGTCACCACCCCCGGCCACAGCGTCACTTCGGCTTCCATCGCCAGCGGGTCGGTGATGCGCAAACCGCGCACGTCCACGATGACATTGCCGTTGTCCGTGGTCACGCCTTCGCGGATGCGGGCCTCGCCGCCATAAGTGCTGGCAAAACGGCGCATCACTTGCTGCGCCGCCATCGGGATGACTTCCACCGGCAGCGGGAAGTTGCCCAGCACGTCCACCAGCTTGCTGGCATCGGCGATGCACACAAACCGGGCCGCCAAGTCGGCCACGATCTTTTCCCGCGTCAGTGCTGCGCCGCCGCCTTTGATCATGCAACCGGTGGGGTCGATCTCGTCGGCCCCGTCAATGTAGACGGGAATGTCCGTCACCTCGTTCGAGTCCAGCACCGGAATGCCGTGGGCCAGCAGGCGCTCCGTGCTCTTGATTGAGCTGGACACCGCACCGGCGATTTGGTCTTTCATGGTGGCCAGGGCGTCGATGAAACAGTTCACCGTCGAGCCCGTGCCCACCCCCACGATGCTGCCGGGAACCACGTAGGCCAGGGCAGCTTGGCCCACGAGGGCCTTCAGTTCGTCTTGCGTCATGGGTGCGAATTATCGCCATTCGTTCACAATCACAAGTCCATACCGACAACTCGACTTCAGAGACCATCATGGCCCTGTTCCCCTATTCGGTCGCCCGTCCGTTCCTCTTCAGCCAAGACGCGGAAGATTCACACGACGCCCTGTTGTGCCAACTGGCCCGGTTCCAAAACACCCCGTTGCAAGGCTTGTGGGCCCAAAATCGGGTGAATGACCCGGTGACGGTCGCCGGCTTGAACTTCCCCAACCGCCTCGGCTTGGCGGCAGGGTTGGACAAGAACGGTCGCTGCATTGACGCCCTGGGCGCCATGGGATTCGGGTTCATCGAAGTGGGCACGGTCACGCCCAAGGCGCAAGCGGGCAACCCCAAGCCGCGCCTGTTCCGCCTGCCACGTGCCAACGCGCTGATCAACCGCTTCGGTTTCAACAACGATGGGCTGGACGCCTTCCTCACCAACGTGCAACGCGCCCACAGTTTCCGGGCCGGGGGCGGCATCGTTGGGCTGAACATCGGCAAGAACGCCAGCACGCCCATCGAAAACGCAGTGGACGATTATTTGATCGGCCTGGAAGGTGTCTTCCCCCACGCCGACTACATCACCGTCAACATCTCCAGCCCCAACACCAAGAACCTGCGCGCCCTGCAAAGCGACGCCGCCTTGGGCGCCCTGCTGGCCCCGCTCACCGAGCGCAAAGCCCAGCTCGAACAAGCCCAGGGCCGCAAGGTGCCGATGTTCGTCAAGATCGCCCCGGATCTGGAGGTGGAGCAAATCGGCGTCATCGCGGCCACGCTGAAACAAAGCGGGGTGGATGGGGTGATTGCCACCAACACCACCATCAGCCGAGCTGCGGTGCAAGGGCTGGAACATGCCGAGGAAACGGGCGGCCTGTCCGGTGCGCCGGTGTTGACGCCGAGCAACCGCATCATCGTGGGGCTGCGCGAGGCGCTGGGAGCGGGCTTCCCCATCATCGGCGTGGGCGGCGTGATGAGCGGCGACGATGCACGCTCCAAACTGCTGGCCGGCGCCGACTTGGTGCAGATTTACACCGGCTTGGTCTACCAAGGCCCGGCCCTGGTACGCGACGCTGCCTTGGCCCTGACGGTTCGCTAAACCCATCATGGCCGGGCCAGTGGTGATGATTTGGTCACGATTCCTCTGCCAAACCCGTTGCCGAGGGGAAGTCAAGTCTCCACAATCCGGCCATGCATCGCAAACCTCCTGCTGAAAAACCGGCGTCACCTCTGGCTTTCGTGGTGATTGCGGGGCTGTTCGTCGTTGGGGCGGCGTCTGTGGAATTGTTGGATGATTCCAAGGATGTGGCCACCGGCCAAAGCTCCGAAAGCCTGATCGACCGCATCCGCCAAAGTGCCGGCACGCCTGAGCAACGCCAAGCGCTGAGTCAGGCCTCCCCGGCGCAATTGCGGGCGCTGATGGCCCAGGCCACCCCGGAGCAACTGCGCGCCATGGCGGCGCAAGCCTCGCCGGAACAGCTTCAGGTGCTCGTCAACCAGGCTTCGCGTGAACAATTGCAGGCGTTTGGAGGCGCAGCGTCGGCGCCAGTGAACATCGACCGGGCCGCCTTGATGCGCCGCGATGAACCCGCCGATGACGCGCCCGCCCTCGCCACCGATCGCACGCTCACCCAAGCCGCGTTGCAGCGCCCAGGCGCCACCACCACGGCCCACATGGCAGAAAGCACCGGTTTGAAAGCCGATCTGGAGGAAGTAACGCTGGCACGCGCCGTCTCGTTCGACAGCACGCCCCCGGACAGCTCCGAACGCACCACTTCGTTCTGCGACACCCGCCGCGATCTGGAAGACCCGGCCTGGCAAGCGCATCTGGTCGGGCATCGCACGCCGACCCGGTGGTTCCAACGCCCCCCCAGCTTCCAACTCTCAGCCGACTGCGGAACCTGAGCCCTCCGTGCGAGGCAGTGTCAGGGTAAAAACAGCGCCCCCGTCGGGGTGGTTGGCGCCGGTAAGCTGGCCGCCGTGCTGTTCGATGATGCCGTAACTGATCGACAGCCCCAGCCCCGTGCCCTGCCCCACCGGTTTGGTGGTGAAAAACGGATCGAACAAGCGAGACAGGTGTTCCGAAGCGATGCCGGGGCCGTTGTCCCGAAACGTCAGCCGGGTGTGGTCAGACGCACACGCGCCCGTGATCCACAGGGACGGTGTGACATCCGGGCGCCCACTGGCCGCATCCCAAGCGTTTTGGATCAGGTTCATCATCACCTGCAACAACTGGCCCGCACTGCCCAGCACGGTGCATGGTGGGCCGGGCGCCCAGCGCACTTCGAACCCCGGCGCGGTGCCTTTGCGCACCCAATGAATCGCCCGCTCGACCACTTCGTTGAGATCAACACGCCCCCGCTCCCCCCGATCCATCGCCGAGAACCGCTTGAGGCCCTGCACGATGTCCGCCGTGCGCTGGGCGCCTTCGAGGGTGCCTTCCATGAGGGAGGGCAAGTCGGCCAACACCGGGTCGATGCGCAGTTTGACCCGCCACGCGGCCAGTTGTGCCGCAGGCGTACCAGCATGTACCGCGCCCAGGTAACTGCGCAAACGCTCGGTGTAACGCTGCAAGGCATGCACATTGCCGAGCACAAAACTGATGGGGTTGTTCAACTCGTGCGCCACCCCGGCCACCAGACGACCCAATGACGCCATTTTTTCGGAATGCACCAGTTGCTGCTGGGTGCGTTTGAGCGCCTCGTGCGCTTCGCGCAGTTGGTGGTAGGCGCGTTTGATCTCCCCCATCGGACGCCCCACGAACACCCAGCCAACGCGCTGCCCAGAGGCATCCAACCGGGGCGTGACGTTGAAATCCACCGGCACGCCTTGGCCTTGCGCGTCGCGCAGTTCGACTTCGATCACCGTGCCGCCGCGCTGCATGGCGGGCGTCGCCAGCACCTGGCGCAGACGGGCAACGCTGACGTCGTCGGCCATCCACGCCGTCAGCGCGGAACCGTGCAACCGACTTTCAGGCTGGCCCACCAGCTCGCCCAACGCCGCGTTCGTCTGCTCAATCACGCCGGACTCGCTGCACGCCGCCAGCACGTCACTCATGGCGGTGAGCAGGCTGATGATGAACTGCTGGCTTTGCTCCAGCTCGGTGTTTTTGCGCTCCAACTCGATTTCGTCGGCCACCAACTGCGAGTAAACCTCGTCCATCTTGTGGATCACATCCAGCCAAGTGGACTCGTCCACCAGGGCTTGATCGGGCCCCATGGGCCGCTCGGGCAAAGCGGGCTTGGAACGTGTCATGCCATCACGCCTCAATGCACTGTGCAGACCATGCACGGGTCGAACGAGCGCACGATGTGTTGCACCGCCACCGGCGTGCGCTCGCCCGGGTACACCGGCGCGCCCACCAGCGCCGCTTCCAGTGCGCCGGGTTGCCCTTGGGCGTCACGCGGTGAGAAGTTCCAGCTCGTCGGCGCGACGATTTGGTAATGCAGCAACCGGCCATTGCGCCAGCGCACCCAATGCCCCAGCGCCCCGCGTGCGGCTTCGGTGAGGCCCATGCCCTCCCCTTCATCGGGCAAGCTGTCCGGCGTGTAGAAGGGTTCACGCGGCACGATGGCCCCGAGCCAACGCTCCATCATCGGCAGCACCCGCGCCAGCTCGATCAGCCGCGCCAGCACCCGGCTGACGACTTGGCTACCGTGGCATTGCACCACATCGGTGATGAGCGGCTGACCATCGGCCAACTGCCGGGCGATGGCGCCGGTTTCCACCACTCGCCCGTCCAGGCGCGGCGCTTTGTTCCAACTGTAGGCGGCGGGTTTGTCCACATCCGGCAGGGTCACGCCTTGGGCGGGATGGCGGGGGCCACCGCTGTCGGCCAGCCAGGCGTGGGTGGCGTCTTCAGTGACGAGGCGCACATCGGGCGCTTGGCGGGTCAGCGGGCTGGCGGAGGGGTGTTCGCAAACGCCCGCTGCCAGCGCCAGCCCCGCATCGGGTTGTGGATAGGCGCCCCAGCTCAAGGTGCGCCCCGGCCCCGCGCCCAACTGGGCCAAGGCCAGATCGTCGGCAACGGTCAGGAAGAAGCGCAAATCGCCGCGCAGCGGGTCGGCGGCGTGCCAGCGGGCCAAGGCGGCGGCATCACGCAGCGCGGCGATGTCTTCCAGCGGCGCCGCGAACAGGGTTGATTCGAGGAAGGCGCGCATCTCGCGCAGTTTGCTCATCAAACGCAGCCGCTCCGCCGCGTCGATGGCCCGCGACGAGCCACCCGGCTGCACGCTCTGGGTGTGCGGCCACTTGCCGCCCAGCGTGCCCATGAGGGTGAACCAGCGCTGCCGCGCCGCCAGGGCTTGGCGGGCGTGTTCCCCTTGCGTCACCCCAGCGCCCAACGCCGCCCAGCGCCGCACCGCTTCGGGCCACCACGGGCGGTCGGCGTAGATCGGGCGGGTGAAATCGGGCGCGAAAAACAAGTAGAAATGGCTGAGGTGATCGGCCAGGTTTTCGCACGCTTGCATCAGGTTCAGGGCGTGTTGGCCATTGGGCGGTGGCGTCACCCCGGCGGCATCGGCCAGCGCCCGCGCCGCCGCCACGGATTGGGACACCGAACAAATACCGCAAATGCGCGGCACCACCACCAGCGCATCGCGCACCGCCCGCCCGGGCAGCAGTTGTTCAAACCCCCGGTACATGGTGGCGTTGACCTGGGCCGATGCCACGCGCCCATCCGCCACCTGCAACTGCACCTCCAAATCCCCCTCAACCCGGTTGAACGGCCCCACCAACAGGCGGCCAGTCGGCGTGTTGCTCATGTGGGGCCCCTCACTTCAAGCGGGTTTTACGGGCCACGGGCGGCACCACGATGTGGTCAGCCGTGGCATTGGTTTTGACGCGCCGGGGCGTGGCACTCTTGCTCAGCGAAGCCAGGGCGACGAACCAAGCTTTGGGCATGTCCGTGGGCAGCCCAATGGGGATGCCAGCCACCTTGGGGGTGGCGTCGAACGCATGCCCCGGGTCTTGAAAACCCGGCTCCGTGCAACTGATGCAGGCGTACCCGCCGCGTGTGCAACTGCCTTCGCCGTTCCACAAGCGGGTGTTGCAGTCGGCGTGGGCTTGGGTGCCCTTGCAGCCCATGTGCTCCATCATGCAGCCGAGGTCGGAGGGCTGTTCGGCGCTGGCTTTGAACTCGTAAAACTCGTTGCGGGTGCAGCCGTGATGCACCAATTGATCGGCGTAAAAACGCGGGCGCTGGAGGCTGTCCAGATCGTCCGCGCTGAGGCTGCCATCGGCCAGGGCCATGAGGCTGTCGATCACCCATCCGGGGTGGGTCGGACAACCCGCCACGTTGATCACCGGCAAACCCGCCCCGCTGCGAAACGCCGCCCCGAGCAAACCGCCAGGTTGATCGTCTTCAAATTGCAGGCCGCACGCTTCGGTGGCGTGGTTGCGCGCTCCGCTCACGCCGCCCCAGGCCGCGCACGAACCCACCGCCACCACGTAGCGGGCCACGCCGGCCAGACGCCTCACCCAGGAAATCATCGGCACCCCCGTGCCCGCCAGCAGGTGGAACCGCCCGCTGCCCTGCGGGCCGCGCAACAACGCGCCTTCGATGCACAGCACATCCAGCGGTTGCGCGCCGCTGAGGCAATCCTCCAGCATCTGCAACACCGCCTCGCCGCTGGCCAGGCTGAGGGAGGGATGCCACAGCCATTCGATGCCCGAAGTGCGCAGGGTGGCGGCCCAATCGGGGGTATCTGCGTTGAGCAAGGACATCGAACAGCCTCCGCATCCCCCTGATTGAAGCCACAAAACATGAAGCGAACCCACACAGCCCCCAAAATTTTTGAAAACGCCGGAACAAACTCAGGCCACCATCTTGCCTCGTTTGTTCCTGTGCGGCGCTTTGCCACTTGACTGAGTCGATCCTTGCCCTTGTCCCATGCCTGACCACCCTTCGCTCGTGACCGCGCCGGATGCGGTACTTGTCCAACTCTGGGCGCAACACATCGCCCAGACCGATGCACCCATCCGCCAAGCCCTCACCGCCTTGGGCCAACACCACAGCGCGCAGTTGGCCGACGCGTTTTACCGCGCCATGCTGGCCGACCCGCAAGCCGGCGCCTTGCTCACCCACGATGACGTCAACACCCGCTTGCACAGCTCGATGCAACGCTGGATCACCCAAACACTCGGCAGCTGGGACACCGCCCAAGTACCCGCCCTGGTCGCACTTCAGCGGCACATCGGCCAAGTTCATGCCCGGATCAACGTCGGCATGGAGTTGGTGGTTCGTGGCGCCCGCCAGCTCAAGCACGACATCGTGCAAACCCTGCTGCGCACCGACATGGACACCGCCCAAGTGCTGCGCACCGCCATGGCAGCCCATGAGCTGATCGATTTGGCCTTAGAGGCGATGACGATCCAGTACAAAGAGTCACGCGATTTGGCCACGCGCACCGATGAGGCATATCGCTCACTGGCGTCGAGCGTGAACATGTCGCTGGAACGTGAGCGGCAGCGCACGGCTTTGCTCGATTGGCAAAGCCAGTTCCTGCAAAAGGTCATGATGATGCACCCGGATGACGAAGTCACCCGCCTGGGCCAGTCGTCATTTGGGCTGTGGGTGCAGCACAAGGCCAATGCATTCAACGGCTCATCCGATGAGCGCGAGTCCATCCTCAGCGCCATGCGCCGCATCGACGCCGACTTGCTGCCCCGCTGTGAGGACGAACTCACCGGCCAAACCGATGAACTGGGCCGCCAGACCGCCCGCCACGTCCTGACCGAAGTACAGCAAATCCGCTACTTCACGGACTCGATGTTCGAACATCTGGTGGACATGGAGTCTGGCCGCGATGCGCTGACGCAACTGCTCAACCGCCGTTATTTGCCCGCCGTCCTGGGCCGTGAGTTGGAACTGAGCCGGCGCTCGGGCCATCCGTTCTCGCTCATGCTGGTGGACGTGGACCACTTCAAACACATCAACGATCACTACGGCCACAGTTGCGGCGACCGGGCGTTGCAGCATCTGGCGGCGCTGCTGTCCAACACGGCGCGCAGCGGGGATTTTGTGTTCCGTTTCGGGGGGGAGGAGTTCATCATCGTCAGCGTCGAGATGCCCGCCCTGCAAGCGCTGCATGAAGCGGAAAAAATCCGCAAGGCTGTCGAGAATGACCCCGTTTTGCTGCCTGAGGGACGCCAGTTGCACATGACCGTCAGCATCGGTGTCGCCACCTACGACGGCCACCCGGACTACCAACACCTCATCGAACAAGCCGACCAAGCGCTCTACGCCGCCAAAAGCGAAGGACGCAACCGCGTGGTTCCCAGCCAGCGGCCTCAACCGACTTGAGTCGGCTCCAACCCCAGCCGCTGTAACTTGGCCCGCAACCCCACGCGGGACAGGCCGAGTTCAGCCGCCGCCCGGGTCTTGTTCCAGCGATGGCGCAACAGCACTTCACGCAGCACCATGGCCTCGATCACCTCCAGGCGCTCCGCCAAGGTGCCGTGGCTGGGCAAAGCCTGCACCGCCGCCACAGATCCGCCCCGGGCCTCGCATCCCCCGCCCTGCAACACGCGCACGGAAAACACCCCGGGTTCGATGGTTTCCTCATCACTCAGGGCGATGGCGCGGGCGATCTCGTTGCGCAGCTCGCGGATGTTGCCGGGCCACGCATAGCGGGCCAAACACGCCAATGTGCCCGGCGCCCAACGCAACCCGGGACGCCCCAGCTCGGCCCCCACCTCGGCCAACAACCGTTCGGCGATCGGGGCGATGTCGGCAGGCCGATCGCGCAGGGCGGGCATGTGCAGCGTCACCCCGGCCAGGCGCCAGTACAAATCTTCCCGAAACCGCCCGGCGCGCACTTCTTCCTCCAAATGACGATGCGTGGCGGCCACCACGCGCACATCCACAGGCACCGCCCGCGTCGAACCGACGGGGCGCAACTCGCCCTCTTGCAACACCCGCAGCAGCTTGACTTGGAAGGCCGGCGAAGTCTCGCCAATTTCATCCAGAAACACCGTGCCACCATGCGCCCGCTGAAACAACCCGATGTGGTCCTCGAACGCCCCCGTGAACGCGCCGCGTTTGTGGCCGAACAGCTCGCTTTCCAACAAGGTGTCCGGGATGGCGGCGCAGTTTTCCAGCACAAACGCTTGAGCATGGCGCGGGGAAGCGTAGTGGATCGCCCGCGCCAGCAGCTCTTTGCCAGTGCCGGATTCGCCGCCGATGAGCACCGGCAAGTCGTACCGCGCCACGCGCTGGGCCATGGCACACACGGCCTCCAGCGGGCTGCCCGGCGCCCGCACCATGCGTTCGAAACCAAACGCCGAACGCGCTTCGCCCAGTTTTTTCTGGCTGCGCGCACGCAACACCGGGGCGGCGCTGCGCAGCTCCAAATCGAGCCGATCCAAGCCTTGGCGCAAGGTGCGCGCTTCGACCGCGCTACGCACCGTTTGCAACAGATGATCCGGCACCCAGGGTTTGAGGATGTATTGGTAGATGCCGGCCTCGTTGATGCCGGTGATGATGTCCTCGCTGTCCGTGTAGCCGGAGATGACGATGCGCACCGTGTCCGGCCAGCGCTCGCGCACTTCTTTGAGAAACGCCACCCCCGTCAGCCCCGGCATGCGCTGATCGCACAGGATCACGTCCACCGCCTGGCGGGTCAACCATTGGCGGGCCTCGTCGGCATGGCTGGCGGTGAGGATGCGGAAGTCTTCGTCCAAGGTGCGGCGGATGGCATCTTGCGAGCGCACCTCGTCATCGACCACCAGCACCACAGGCAGGGTGTCGGGATCGGGCAAAGCGTCAGCGTCTGGGGGCGCGAAGGTGTCCATGAGAATGAGCCTGTTTGCACGAGCGCAGGGTTAACACGTATACGATGGCACCCTCTGTTCACGCTGAAGAAGCCTGGAGGCGCCGCAATGCAGCAACATGACGACATCACCCCGTTCGACCGCTGGTCTCGCCCCATTGAGGAAATCGATGAGGAGATCGGTCAACTGTCCGTCGCTTGCGGGGTGTACTTGCTGGAGCCGGGGGTGATTGAACGCCTTTTGCACAATGACACGTCGGTGTGCGACCACGGCAACCAACGCGCTTTCGACAAACTGCGCCAACTGGTGATGATGCATTACATCGTCACCGAACGCACCGTCGAAGCCCTCGGCGCAGAACAAACGCAGGAATTAACCTCGCGCATCGTCGATCGTTTGCGGCCACGCTTCGAGCGGTTGTTGCACAAACCGTCGGACGAGTGAACGCACCGAATCGGCCTTCTTCTCTTCTGATCACGCGACCTTTGGACACCATTTTGTTGCAAATCGCCGGCGAACTGAACGTTCGTCCGGCGCAAATCGAAGCCGCCACCGCACTGCTGGACGGCGGCGCCACCGTGCCTTTCATCGCCCGTTACCGCAAGGAAGTGACCGGCGGGCTGGACGATGCGCAATTGCGCGAGCTGGAAACCCGCCTGGCCTACCTGCGCGAGCTGGCGCAGCGCCGTGCGACTGTGCTCAAGAGCATTGAGGAGCAAGGCAAGCTCACGCCCGCGCTGCGCGCTGCCATCGAAGCCGCGCCCACCAAACAGGAGCTGGAAGACCTCTACCTGCCTTACAAGGTCAAGCGCCGCACCAAGGGGCTGATCGCCCGCGAAGCTGGGTTGGAGCCACTGGCCGACAAGCTCTTTGCCGACCCGGCGTTGGATCCGCACACCGAAGCCGCCGCCTTCCTCAACCCCGACGCTGGTTTCGCCGACCCCCACGCCGTGCTGGATGGCGTGCGCGACTTGCTGGCCGAACGCTGGGCCGAGGACGCCGTGCTGGATGGCGTGCGCGACTTGCTGGCCGAACGCTGGGCCGAGGACGCCGTGCTGGTGGGCACGCTGCGCGAATGGCTGTGGGCGGAGGGCCGCTTGCGCTCCAAGTTGGTGGAGGGCAAAGACCCGAACGCGCCCGATCACGCCAAATTCCGCGATTATTTCGATTACGACGAGCCCATTGGCCGTGTACCTTCGCACCGGGCGCTGGCGGTGTTCCGGGGCCGTTCGCTGGAAATCCTCGATGCCAAGCTGGTGCTGGATGAAGAGATCGTGCCCGGTCAACCGACGCTGGCCGAAGGCCGCATCGCCCATCACCTGGGCTGGCGCCACGCCAAGCGACCAGCCGATGAGCTGATCCGCAAAACCGTGGCGTGGACGTGGAAGGTCAAACTCAGCCTGAGCCTGGAGCGCGATTTGTTCAGCCGGCTGCGCGAGTCGGCTGAAGGCGTGGCGATCAAGGTGTTTGGCGCCAACTTGCGTGACTTGCTGTTGGCCGCCCCCGCCGGCAAGCGCGTGGTGATGGGCCTCGACCCAGGCATCCGCACCGGCGTGAAAGTGGCCGTGGTGAGCGACACCGGCAAGGTGCTGGCCACCAGCACGGTGTACCCGCACGAGCCGCGCCGCGATTGGGAAGGCGCCCTGCACACCCTGGGCCGCTTGGTGGCGACGCACGGCGTGAACCTGATCGCCATCGGCAACGGCACCGCCAGCCGCGAAACCGACAAACTCGCCGCCGACCTCATCGCCCGCGTGCATCAACTCGCCCCAGAGGCGCCGCTGGAAAAAGTGGTGGTGAGCGAAGCCGGCGCTTCCGTTTATTCCGCCAGCGAATTCGCCAGCAAGGAACTGCCCGAACTGGATGTGAGCTTGCGCGGCGCCGTTTCCATCGCCCGCCGGCTGCAAGACCCGCTGGCCGAGCTGGTGAAGATCGACCCGAAAAGCATCGGCGTCGGCCAGTATCAGCATGACGTAAACCAGTCCGAGCTGGCGCGCACGCTGGATGCGGTGGTGGAGGACTGCGTCAACTCGGTGGGCGTGGACTTGAACACCGCTTCGGCGCCACTGCTGTCCCGCGTGGCGGGTTTGTCGGCCAGCGTGGCCGGCAGCATTGTGCGCTGGCGCGATGCCCACGGCGCCTTCAAAAACCGCCGCCAGTTGCTGGAGGTGAGGGGCTTGGGGCCGAAGACCTTCGAACAAGCCGCCGGTTTCCTGCGCATCCGAGGCGGGGACAACCCGCTGGATGTCTCCGGCGTTCACCCGGAAACCTACCCGGTGGTGGAGCGCATCCTCGCCGCAGCGGGGCGCCCGGTGGCTGAGTTGCTGGGCAACACCGACGTCATCCGCAAACTGCGCCCGGAAAGTTTTGCCGATGAGCGCTTCGGCGCCATCACCGTGAAGGACATTCTGGCCGAGCTGGAAAAACCGGGCCGGGATCCGCGCCCGGATTTCAAAGTCGCCCGCTTCAACGACGGTGTGGAGAACATCGCCGATTTGAAGGAGGGCATGGTGCTAGAGGGTACGGTGAGCAACGTGGCTCAGTTTGGTGCCTTCGTCGATCTGGGGGTGCATCAAGACGGGCTGGTGCATGTCAGCCAGATGGCACGCAAGTTTGTCAGCGATGCCCGCGAAGTGGTGAAAACCGGCGACATCGTCAAGGTGAAGGTGCTGGAAGTGGACTTGGCCCGCAAGCGTATCAGCCTGACGATGAAGCTGGACGCCGCCCCGGGCGCATCCGCCAGCGGTGAGCGCGGTGACAACCGTTTCCGCCCTGCCGAACGCGCACATCGGGGGGGAGGTGGCGCTCACAAAACGCCATCCGCCTCGGCCCCTCAGGGCGCGATGGCGGCTGCATTCGCCAAGTTGCGCCCCCGCTGAACGGGTTCAGTTTGCGCTAGAAGCGGAAGCAGCCGGCGCGGCGGCTTCCGGCGCCACACCTTGGGCGCTCAAGTTGGCCAAGCCTTCTTGCGCTTCAGCATTGCCTTGTTCCGCCGCCTTGCGATACCACCCGAAGGCCCGCACCAAGTCCTGCGGGACGCCTTCGCCCTTTTCGTACAGGGTGCCCAGCATGAATTGCGCCCCGGCGTCTCCCTCATCGGCAGCACGGGTGAACCAAAACACGGCCTGTTCCATGTCCTTAGGCACGCCCTCGCCCTTTTCGAACAGGTGCCCCAGGCTCAATTGGGCCGACGTGTTGCCCTGCGCAGCGGCTTTTTTGTACCAAAACACGGCCAGCTCCGTGTTTTTTTCGGTTCCGAACCCTTTTTCGTACATGAACCCCAGGTTGAACTGCCCATAGTCATTGCCCTGGGCAGCAGACTTTTTGTACCACCCAAAAGCCTGCGCCGGGTTGGGCTGCACCCCTTCGCCGTTTTGGTACATGAACGCCAAAATGTTTTGCGACAGCGGATCCCCCCGCTTGGCGGCTTGGGTGAATTCTTTCAGGGCTTTGGCGTAATCCTGCTGGCTGTAGGCCAATTGCCCTGCTTCAAAACCGGCCCATGCGGGCGCACTCAGCAGACCCGCAGACAGCACGGCGCCGCCCATCAATTTCAAAAAAGCGTTCATGGCGTGGGATTCAGAAAAAATACGGACTAGAGGGGGGGACAGGCGCCCAGAATGGGCGTAATGCTAGCCAAGTTTTCCCTGAAATGCATCGTCAGCGCGCAGGTGGCTGCGAGGGCTCTACCAGCACCAGCAAGCGTTGCTGGATCGCCTGCAACCGCTGTAACGCTTCCATCTGTGGAAACTGCTGATAGGCCGCGTGGGCGTTGGCCAAGGTCACGGTGTGATGCACGCCAGGCAGCCGCAACTCCAGCCGGGTCACCCCGCCGTCGCGCAGCCGCAAAAGGAGGCCACCGGTTTGGGCCTGAGCGCGGATCTGGGCTTCAATGGCGTCACTGTTCAGGCTGGTGAAGCGCTGGCGCACCACGATGTCGGTCAGCAGGGCTCGGAGTTCTGCCGAACTCAGTCGCCCGGCGACCCGCTCTCCGCCCAAGGTGCGAGGCGGCACCGAGTACCGGCCATCGGCGTGCAGCAGCAGCACCGGCTGTTCCACCGCCCCGGGCACCGCCACGCTGCCGAGCCGATCCCACCGAAAAATCACGGCTTCTGAGGGGGGCGGTAACCGCACCTCGGTCACGGTGGGTTGGGCCATGGCCCTTCCAGCCAACATCCAACTGCCCCCCCACGCCAGCAGCCAACGGCGTTGGCGTGACGGAGCGGTTGTCCGTGTACTCATGCGGCAGGCTGGACGGCGCTGCGACGCTGACGCGCCCAAGCCAGCAACGGCAGCCCCAGTGCGAACAGAAGCGCTGTCTCGGGCTCGGGCACGGCTGCCGCCGGCGTGGTGCCGTTGAGGTTGACGGTGAAGCCGATGTCTTGCAGCGACGCGATCGTGGTGTTGCTGACGAACGACGACGGGTTCATCCACCCGGTCATGAGTTCGTCGCGCATGTCGCGGCCTTGGCTGTCCACGATGCCGGTGGTTCCGCTGCCGTTGTCCACCTCGTTCCAGTGGCCATCGGCTGTGCCAGCCCCCCCGCCCAGCTCCACCGGGATGTACGTGGCCCCAGCTTGGTTGAACTCGCTCTGATAGGCTGCCACCCCCGCCGCGCCGGTGTATCGGCCCGAACCTTCGGTGTAGACGCCGTTGTATTCCCACAGCGTCCCGATGCCAAGCACGTGGGCCATTTCGTGTTTGATCACGTTGGCAAAGTTGCCCGAGCTGACCATGTAAGACATGTCGGCCGAATCAAACACCATCGTCCCGGCGGTGGCTAACACATAGCCCCCTTGGTAAACCGCCGAAGTCGGGCCGGCGTAGCCGAGCGTGCCCCATTGGCCATCGATCGAGCCAATGCTGGCGCTGATGGTCATCCCCGTGAGTGAAATCCCCGACTGGTAACCCGTGATGACAGACTCCCAGAACGACTCCGCTTGCGTGAAATAAGACTGATACTGCGACGGGCCGCTGTAGTTCAGGGTGATGTCAAACCCGGCGTGGCTTGACAACGCAACCGTTGACAGCGCCGCAGCGCAAGCCCAGCGGTGCAAAGTGTGTGACATGGTGGTTCCTTGTGGCATGAAGGGAGTGAAGCAATGACGCCTGACAACTCCAACCGACACGCCTTCGCCCTGCGGCGCTGGGTCGGTGTGATGGTCGGTGCAGCGCTGGGGGCTGGCATCAGCGGCTGCACGCACCCGCCCCCTGAGCCCCTGATTGTTCCTGAAAGTGCCAGCGGCTGGCGAAACAATTCTGAAACAAGTTTCAACCGGCAGGCTGTTGCAACCGCCCATCCGCAGGCCAGCGCAGCCGGTTTGGAGATGCTGCGGGCCGGCGGCTCCGCGCTGGACGCGGCCATCGCCGCGCAAATGGTGCTGGCTTTGGTGGAGCCGCAATCCAGTGGCATCGGCGGTGGGGCGTTTCTGATGCATTGGGACGGCCACACCGTCCAAGCCTGGGATGGCCGCGAAACGGCCCCCGCTGCGGTGACGCCGAACCTGTTCCTGCAACCGAACGGCCAGCCTTTGCCATTCGCCCAAGCGCAGGCCAGTGGCTTGGCGGTGGGCGTGCCGGGGGCGGTGCGGATGTTGGAGGCGGCCCATCGGCAACAGGGTGTGTTGCCGTGGGCGCGGCTGTTCGAGCCGGCCATCCGCTTGGCAGAAGAAGGGTTCGCCATCGGCCCGCGTTTGCACGCGCTGCTGAGTCAACTCAACCCGACCCAGGCCGATGCACAAGCCCGCGCCTACTTCTACGCCCCCGCACCCGACGCGGCGGGGCGTTGGCAACCGTGGCCCGTCGGGCATCGGCTGAAAAACCCGGCGCTGGCCCGTGTGTTGCGGCGCATCGCCAGCGAGGGTGGTGCCGCACTGCACCAAGGCCCGGTGGCCGCCGACGTGGTGCAGCGCGTCCAAACCCACACCCGCCCCGGTGGCCTGGCGCTGGCCGATTTGGCCGGTTATCAACCGGTGCTGCGCGAACCGATCTGCACCGATTGGCGCGAACGTTGGCGCGTCTGCGGTTTCCCGCCGCCGTCTTCGGGGCATCTGGCGCTCATGCAAATATTGGGGACGCTGGACGCTCTGCCGCCGTTGCCTGCGCCCGTGCAGCCCACCTCGGTCGAGTGGCTGCACCGCTACGCCCAAGCCTCCCGGCTGGCGTTTGCGGATCGGGCGCTGTATGTGGCCGACCCCGCCTTCGTGCCCGCCCCTGCCGGCGACTGGCGCAGCTTGCTGGCCCCAACGTATTTGGCCCAACGCGCCCGCCTCGTCGGTGAGCGCGACATGGGCCCAGCGCCAGCCGGAACGCCCACGCTCACCCCCGTGGCTTGGGCGCCTCAACCCCATCAACCCGAGTACGGCACCAGCCACCTCAGCGTCATCGACGCCCAAGGCCGGGCGGTGTCCATGACCACCACCATCGAAGCCGCCTTCGGCACCGGCATCATGAGCGACGGGGGCACGGGCCTGCCCGGCGGTTTTTTGCTGAACAACCAACTCACCGATTTTTCGTTCACCCCGCAAGATGCGCAGGGGCGCTCCATCGCCAACCGCGTCGAGCCGGGCAAGCGCCCACGTTCGTCGATGAGCCCGACGTTGGTGTTCGATCGCCACACCGGCCAATTAGTGATGAGTGTGGGCTCGCCGGGCGGCGCGGCCATCATCCACTACACCGCCAAAACGCTGCTGGGCACCTTGGCTTGGCAGATGGGCCCGCAGGCGGCCATCGATTTACCCAACGTCGTTCACACCAACGGGGCCGCACTGGTGCTGGAAAAGGGCCGCTTCGATGCCAACATCCTGCAAGCCCTCCAAGCACGGGGTTACACCGTGCAAGAACAAGAACTCACCAGCGGTCTGCAAGCCTTGACCGCCCCGCAAGCCCAACCGCCGGGGCCGTGGCGGGGTGTCGCCGGGCGAGGTGGCGCCGATCCGCGCCGCGAAGGCGTGGTGCTGGGAGACTGACCCCGCTTCCCCATGACCGCCATGCCCCCTTCCACCGAACGCCCCGCCCTCAAAGACGAACTCCTCAGCCGCTCGCACATTCAACAACTGGCCGAGGCGGGCGCCCAAGTCGGGGTGCTCCAGCCTGAGCGTTTTCTGGCCGCCACCTGTGCGCATTGGGAGGACTTGCCCGTCCTCGGGCGCTTGCAGCGCCTGGGCGCCGTGCTGTGCGCCCAGTTGCCAGCCGACTTCGACGCCATGCTGCAAGCCGCCGTGCGCCTGGGGCCTTGCATGCCCAACAGCTTCGCGGCCATGGCGTTGTGTGAGTGCGCAACGCTGCGCCACCACCCCGACGACGATGTCACGCTGAACGCCCTGGCCATCCTGACCTGTTTTGGCAGTGCGGAATGGGCACTGCGCCCGCTGTTGATCCGCGACCCCGAGCGGGTGTTCCACCACGCGGCCGCGTGGGCGCGGCATGACAACGCCCACGTCCGACGGTTGGCCAGTGAAGGCACGCGCCCACGCCTGCCCTGGAGTCAACGCTTGGATGCCTTGGCCCGCCACCCGCAAGCTCAACGCCCGATCTTGGATGCGCTGCGTGACGATCCGAGCGCCACGGTGCGCCGCTCCGTCGCCAATCATCTCAACGACATCGCCAAGGTCAACCCAGATGGGGTGTTCGCGCTGCTGTCGGCCTGGCCATCGCCATCGCCGGCCACGCAGGCTCTGATCCGCCACGCCCTGCGCACGCTGATCAAACAAGGTGAACCGCGTGCTTTGGCGTGGATCGGCGCCGGTGCCCCCGCTCAACTGCGGGTGACGTCGTTCCTCGTGGCCCCCTCGACGCTGCGGCTCGGTGAAGCGGTGCTGCTGCTGGCCGAGCTGACCTCGGTCAGCCCCCAACCGCAAACGCTGGAAGTGGATTACGCCGTCCATTTCGTGAAACAAAACGGCTCGACCTCGCGCAAAGTGTTCAAGCTGCGCCGCTTCACACTCGCACCCGGAGTCACGGTGCAACTGACCCACCGCCATCGGGTCGAAGACTTCACCACACGCCGGCATCACAGCGGGCGGCATCGGGTGGAATTGCTCATCAACGGCCCATGCTGGGCCGAAGGCGCTTTCGATCTGACGGTCTGAGCCGGAGGGGGCTCCGTAGAATCCCCCGATGCCCTTCGTTCACCTGCGCACCCACACCGAATACTCCGTCGTTGACGGCACGCTCCGCATCGACGATGCCGTTAAAGCAGCGAAAAAAGATGGCCAGCCCGCGCTCGCCATCACCGATTTGGCCAACCTGTTTGGCGCCGTTAAGTTCTACAAAGCGTGCCGGGGCAAGGGCGTCAAGCCCGTCATCGGCACCGAAGTCTGGCTGGAGCCGCACGACGCGACCGATAAATTCGTCCCCCGCGTGCTGCTGCTGGTGCAAAACATCACCGGTTACCACAACCTGAGTGAACTGCTGGCCCGCGCCTGGACAAGCAACGTGCAGCGCAACCAAGCCTGGGTGAAGTGGGAGTGGCTGCGCGAACTGGGCGAGGGGCTGATCGTGCTGTCGGGCTTCGAGTTCGGGCCGCTGGCGCCGGCGCTGCAAGCCGGCGATGTGGCCCGCGCCCGCAGCGTGGCCACGCAACTGGCCGAGCTGTTCCCGCGCCGTTTCTACATTGAGGTGCAGCGCGGGGGCCTGCACCACCCAGAGCCACTGGTGCGCGCCAGCGTGCAATTGGCCGCCCAGATGCAACTGCCCGTCGTGGCCACCCATCCGGTGCAGTTTTTGGAGCCGGATGATTTCGAAGCGCACGAAGCCCGCGTCTGCGTGGCCGAAGGTGAAACGCTGGGCAACCCCAAGCGCGTGAAGCGATTTGGGCGCGAGCAGTATTTCAAGAACCAAGCGCAGATGGAGGCGCTGTTCGCCGACCTGCCCAGCGCCATCACCAACACGCTCAAAATCGCCGAGCGGTGCAGCCTGACGCTGGTGCTGGGCAAGCCGCAACTGCCCAATTTCCCCACGCCGCTGCTGGCCGATGGCACGCCCATGCCCATCGACCAGTTTTTCCGCGAGGAAAGCCACAAGGGGCTGGACTACCGCCTGCGCCAGCTTTTCCCCGATGAGGCCAAGCGCAAGGCCGAGCGCCCGCGTTACGTCGAGCGCCTGGAGTTCGAACTGAACACCATCTTGAAGATGGGTTTTCCGGGCTACTTCCTCATCGTGTCGGACTTCATCACCTGGGCGAAGAACAACGGCTGCCCGGTGGGGCCGGGCCGGGGCTCGGGCGCGGGTTCGCTGGTGGCGTATGCGCTGCTCATCACCGACCTGGATCCGCTGCAATACAACCTGCTGTTCGAGCGCTTTTTGAACCCCGAGCGCGTGTCGATGCCCGACTTTGACATCGACTTCTGCCAAGCCAACCGCGACCGGGTGATCGACTATGTGAAAGAAAAGTATGGCCGCCCAGCGGTGAGCCAGATTGCCACCTTCGGCACCATGGCGGCCAAGGCGGCGCTGCGCGACATTGGCCGCGTGCTGGGCATGGGCTTTGGCCATGTGGATTCGATTGCCAAGCTGATTCCCGCCCCGCCTGGCAAAACCGTGACGCTGGCGCCCGTGCCCGCCGAGCCGGAAAAAGGCTTGATTTATGCCCGCCAAGAAGCCCCGGAGCTGGAAGAACGCGAAAAGAACGAGGAAGAAGTCGCCGAGCTGCTGCGCCTGGCCACGCGGGTGGAAGGCATGGTGCGCAACATCGGCATGCACGCGGGGGGCGTGCTGATCGCGCCGGGCAAGATCACCGATTTCTGCCCGCTCTACCAACAGCCCGGCTCAGACTCCGCCGTCAGCCAGTTTGACAAGGACGACGTCGAAGCCATCGGCCTGGTGAAGTTCGACTTCTTGGGTCTGGCCACGCTCACCATCTTGGAGCTGGCCAAAGAGTTCATCGTCACGCGCTACCCGGATCAAAAGAACTTCGCCTTTGAGAACCTGCCGCTGGATGACAAGGCGGTTTACAAGCTGTTCTCCGACGGGCTGACGGAAGCCGTGTTCCAGTTTGAATCACGCGGCATGCAAGGCATGTTGCGCGACGCCAAACCGAGCCGGCTGGAAGACCTGATCGCCCTGAACGCGCTTTACCGCCCCGGCCCGATGGATCTGATTCCGAGCTTTGTGGCGCGTAAACACGGGCGCGAGCCGGTGGAGTACCCGCATCCGCTGGTCGAATGGGTGCTGGCCGAAACCTACGGGATCATGGTCTACCAGGAACAGGTGATGCAGACCGCCCAGGTGCTGGGCGGCTACAGCCTGGGCGGTGCCGACATGCTGCGCCGCGCCATGGGCAAGAAAAAGCCCGAGGAGATGGCCGAGCACCGCACCATCTTCCGCAAGGGTGCAGCCGAAAAAGGCATCAGCGAAGAGAAGGCCGACGAGGTCTTCGACTTGATGGAGAAGTTCGCGGGCTACGGCTTCAACAAGTCGCACGCGGCGGCCTATTCACTGCTGGCGTACCACACGGGCTGGCTCAAGGTGCATTACACGGCCGAGTTCTTCGCGGCCAACATGACCAACGAACTGAGCGACACCGACAAACTGAAGGTGCTGCTGGGCGATGCGGTCAAAAACTTCAAGATCGAGTTCGAGCCGCCCAGCGTCAACCGGGGCGTGTACCGGTTTGAGCCGCTGCCGGGTGCGGAAGGGCGACGCAAAATTCGCTACGGGCTGGGCGCCATCAAGGGCACGGGCCAAGGTGCCATTGAAGCCATCGTCGCCAACCGCGAATCCGAGGGGCCGTTCACCAGCTTGTTCAACTTCTGCCAGCGCGTGGACAAGGGCCGCGTGAACAAGCGCGTGGTGGAAGCGCTCATCAAAGCCGGCGCGTTTGACGAGCTGCACCCGGATCGTGGTGCCACGCTGGCCAGCGTCGGCTTGGCATTCGAGTGGGCGCAGGCGCAAGCGGCCAACGCCAACCAAGGCGGGTTGTTCGATGCTTTCGGCGACGACAGCCACGGCTCGCACACCCAAGAACCACCGCTGATGAGCGTGCCGGCACAAAGTGTGCGCGAAAAACTCACGCTGGAAAAAGCGGCGCTGGGCTTCTACCTCTCCGGCCATTTGTTCGACCAAGACGAGCCCGAGGTGCGCAAATTCTGCAAACGCCGCATCGCGGATTTGGTGGATGCGCGGGAGCTGCAAATCGTGGCGGGCATCGTCGGGGAGATGCGGGTGGTGAACGGCCAACGTGGCCGGGTCGGCATCTTCAAATTGGACGATGGCAGCGAGCCCATCGAAACCGTGGTCAACGAGGAGCAGCTCGACGCCAACAAAGAACGGTTGGTGGAGGATGCCCTGGTGATCGTTCAGGGCAAGGTGCAGAACGACCGCTTTTCGGGTGGGCTGCGCCTGAACGCCACGCAGGTGTGGGATTTGGCGGCAGCCCGGGCACGGTTTGGGCGCTGCTGGTCGGTGATGCTGCCAGCCGGCACGCTGCCGACAGCGACGCAAGCCCGACAGGCCGTGGCCAGCTTGGCGCAGTTGCTGCACCAGCATCCGCCCCGCGTCGAGGCCACCGAGTTGGGGGATGTGGCCCAAGGACTGACGGTGCGACTCCAATTGCACCGGGCTGGCGCCGTGGCTGAACTGGAGTTGGGCACCCAAGGGCGGTTTTGGCCTTCGGAAGCAGCCTTGAGCGCTTGGCGCACCTGGGCCCCAGAAGGGGCCACGATGGGCGTGGTCTACGAAGGGACGTGACCGCGCTTCGTGGTCATTGGCTGGCCGCCCGCGCCACCTGCGGGACTGGCCGCGCAGGGCTGGGAGGTGCCCCTGCCCCTGCTGTGGCTGGCGCGTTGTAGCTGGTGCCGTTGACCGTCAGCCCAGCGCTGGACAGCTTGGCCGCCCGCTTGGCTCCCACGCCCGACGTGCGCTGGATGAAATCACTCCAATCCTTGTAGGGCTGGGTGGCGCGAACACTGATCAATTGCCCGGACAACTGGGGCCCGATGCCCTTGACCATTTCCAGCTCCGCTTGGCTGGCTTTGTTGGCCTCCACCGGCACGGGTGCCGTGGCCACGGCGGGGGCCGGCCCCTTTTGGGCCCACACCGCCAGCGGTGTGAGCACACTCAGCGCAATGGCTACCAAGCCTGTGCGCACAGATGAAAGGGACATCGAATGCGACGCCATGACAATCTCCTGCAATCTGGGTTTCAATCGCGACCACCGCGATCAGCCTTTACGATAGAGGGGAGTGGCGTCAGCGCACATGCTTGCGGCGGGGCAACGTCCTGCGGCGAGAGGAAGGCGCCAAAGTCCGGCTCCTATAATCAAACGCCTGCACCCGACGGCGCGCATCGTCCTGCAACCATTTGATTTCATTGATGTTTATTGCGCGGGAATGTAACCCAACCATGTCTGCTCTGTTTCTCTCCAACCTCGCCGCGCAACGTGAGCTGCTCGGGCAATTGCACACCTTGGCCCCCGATGTGCAGGCTGCGGGTGAGCGCATCGCTCAGGCGCTGCGTGCAGGTGGCAAGCTGCTGCTGTGCGGCAACGGTGGTTCTGCGGCCGATGCGCAGCACATCGCCGCCGAACTGACGGGGCGGTTCATCCAAGAACGCCGCCCGCTGGCCGCCGTGGCCCTGACCACCGACACCTCGGCCCTGACCTGCATCGGCAACGATTACAGCTTCGATGACATCTTCGCCCGCCAGCTCCAAGCCATCGCCCGGCCAGGTGACGTGCTGTTGGCCATTTCCACTTCGGGCAACTCGCGCAACGTGATGCGGGCGGTCGAGGTCGCACGCAGCGAGGGCGTGATCAGCATCGGGTTGCTTGGCCGCGATGGCGGGGCCTTGCGCGCCCTGTGCGACCTCAGTTTGGTGGTGCCCAGCACGGTGACGGCCCGCATCCAAGAATCCCACATTCTCATCGGCCACACGCTGTGCGGTCTGATTGAGCAAGAGTTGGGCTTGGTATGAACACCGCCACGCCCCCCACCCTGCCGCCGCTGCCCGCTGCCACGCAACTGGCGCAAGCCCGGGTGCTGATCGTCGGCGATGTCATGCTGGATCGCTACTGGATCGGTGCGGTGGAACGCATCTCACCCGAAGCCCCGGTGCCCGTGGTGCGCATCACCCAGGTGGATGACCGCCTGGGCGGCGCGGCCAATGTGGCGCGCAACGTGCGCTCGCTCGGAGCGCAAGCCACGTTGTTGACCGTGGTGGGGCAGGACGAGCCGGCCCGGCGGCTGCGCGAATTGTTGGCACAAACCGGCATCCGTGCCGTGCTGGGGGAAGATCCTCAACTGTTCACGGTGGTGAAGCTGCGCGTGATCGGACGCTCCCAGCAATTGCTGCGCGTTGACTTCGAGAACACCCCCGATCACGAGGTATTGGCCCAACTGCTGCACGATTTCGAACGCGAGCTGGCCGCGCACGACGTGGTGGTGTTCTCCGACTACGGCAAGGGTGGCTTGGCCCACATTCCGCAGATGATCACCCTGGCGCGGGCCGCCGGCAAACCGGTGTTGATCGACCCCAAAGGCAGCGACTACACCCGCTACCGAGGCGCCACCCTCATCACCCCAAACCGCAGCGAGCTGGCCCAAGTCACCGGCCCCTGGAGCCACGAGGAGCAGCTCGCTACTTTGGCCAACGCGCTGCGCCAGCGACTGGGTCTCGATCATGTGCTGGTGACGCGCTCGGAGGAAGGCATGTCGCTGTTCACCGCTGAGGGTGCCCAGCATCTGCCGGCGCAGGCGCGGGAGGTGTTCGATGTCACGGGGGCAGGTGACACGGTCATTGCCACCCTGGCCGCCATGATGGCCGCCGGAGCCGATGTGCCCACGGCCATGGCGTGGGCCAACCATGCGGCCAGCATCGTGGTGGGCAAGTTTGGGACGGCGAGTGTGTCTTATGAGGAGCTGTGCGCATGACGGGTTTGCAACGAGCCGCCTTCCTGGATCGAGATGGCGTGATCAACATCGACACCCACTACCTGCACCGCTGGGAAGATTTTGAATACGTGTCCGGCACCGTCGAGGCCATGCGCCGGCTGCACGCGGCGGGATATCGGTTGGTGGTGGTGACGAATCAATCTGGCATCGCCCGGGGTTATTACACCGATGCGGATTTCCAGCAGCTCACCGCTCAGATGTGCGCCGATCTGGCCGCGCAGGGCTGCCCGATCACAGCGGTTTACCACTGCCCACACTTGCCCAACGCCAGCGTGCCCGAGCTGCGCCAAAACTGCGACTGCCGCAAACCGGGCCCCGGCATGATCGTGCGCGCTTGTGCGGAGTGGCACCTCGACCCAGCCACCAGCGTGATGGTGGGCGACAAAGCGTCAGACATCGAAGCTGCTCGCGCTGCTGGCGTCGGCCAAGCCTTCTTGGTCACGTCGGGCCACGCGCTGGACGCCACCGAACGCCAACTCGCCGACGGGGTGTTTGACGATTTGGCGCAGTGCGTGGCGCACCTGCTGGCCGAATCAACCGACGGGCAATAACCCATCCTGCCGCAACCGCTCGGCGATGTGCTCGGGGCGGATCGCCTCCAAGCTGCTGGCGCGCAACATGCGCATCAGCGGATCGTGATCCAACGGCGGGCGCGGCCCCAGCACCACATAACTCGGGCGCTCGCACGCGGCGGCCAGGTTGGCAGCGCCGGTGTCATTGCCGATGCTGGCATCGCAAACGCGCAACGCAGCGGCGCTGCCCATCAGGGTTTCGCGGCACCACACGCGAATGCGTGCGTGCAGAGACTCGGGCAGGCAGTGCTGAATGTCCAGCGCCAGCGACTCTTCACCCGGCCCCCCCAAGATCAGCACACTGCCGCCAGCCTCCATCAGCAAACGCGCCAACTGCATGTAACGCAGCCCGCCCCATTGTTTGATCGGATCGGAGGTGCCAATCACCAGCGCAAACAGCGGGCGCGGTAAATCCGCCAAGCGGGCGCGCGCCTGCTCAACCAGCACCTCGGGCACCCTCACCCGAGGAGGCAGCGGTTGTGAACAAAACCCGTGCGCCATCGACAACGCGGCCACCTCATGAAAAATCGGCACCGCCTTGCCTTCATAGGGGTGGATGTAGGGCGGCTGGTTCAACCAGCACCGCTGCCCCGTGTCGAAACCGTAACCCACACGCTGCGGAATGCGCGCCAGCCACGCCACACTCGCCAGCGTTGCACTCTTGCTGAAAATCACGATGCGATCGAGGTGCAAGGTGCGTAACTCGCGTGCAAACTGGCGCATGCCCTGCCAGCCCGTATGCGTCGCCGTACGTTGCCCACCGCGCAGAGCCCGTCGCTCAAACGCCACCACCCGCTCAACCCACGGTTCATGCGCCAGCAGCTGGTTGGCACACGTTGTCGGCGACGCGATGACGGTGACACGCCCGCCTCGGCTTTGTTCAGCGATTTTTTCGAAAAAGGGCAAATGCCAAATCAGATCCCCAATGCCAAACTCATCGTGCCACACAGCCGTAGAGGGGCGGGTGTCCGACAACGCTGGGGAAGAAGATGCCTTGCGATGAACCATCGTGAAATGTGTGCGAATCAGCGCTGGGCCAACTTGGCCAGCAAGTGAACCGGGAGGCGTTGCATGACCTCAGCCGGCGTGATGGCCGACAAACTCGGCGCGATGAGAAGCTGCATCAATGGATCGTGATCGAGCAGCGGGCGTGGGCCCAGCAACACCAAACTGGGACGATCCAGGGCAGCGGCCAGGTTCGTCATGCCGGTGTCGTTGCCAATGCAGGCATCGACTTGGGCCAAGGTGGCGGCGCTTTGCAACACGGTGTTGTCCACAGCGATGCGCACGGCGGCACGGCGGCAGACGTCCACCTGCTGCACGATGGCCTGGGCCAACGCCGCCTCACCCGGCCCGCCGAGCAAAATCACGCCGGCCCCGCGACGGGCCAGCTCATCAGCGAGCTGACCGAAATTTACCGCCCCCCATTGCTTGAACGGCTCCGAGCTGCCAATCGAGAACGCGAACAGCGGTCGAGGCAAGTCCGCCCAGCGGCTGGCGATGGATTCCACCGCCCCGGCTGGCAACGTCAGCTTCGGCACCACCGGCGCCGCCACAAAACCCTGCGCCACGGCAAACGCGCTGGCGTTTTTGTACACGGACACCGACGGCCCTTGGTAGGGCTGAATGGTCGGGCCCCGCGTCAAAAACGCACGCTGCAAGGCCGAACAGCCGTAGCCCAGGCGTTCCGGAATGCCGGCCCACCAAGCCATCAGCCCCCGGTTGGCGTGATCCGAAAAAATGACGATGCGCTCGAATCGACGCGGACGCAGCTCGCTGCCCATGCGAAAGATGCCCGCCAAGCCCGCATGGCGCCCCGTGCGTCGCTCGGCTTTGCGTGGGCGCCGGTCAAAGTCGATCACTTCGGACACACAGGCTTCGCCGGACAGCAAGTCACGTGCGAAGGTGGTGGGCGAAGCGATCACCGCCACTTGGCCGCCATGGCTTTGTTGCGCCACAGCACGGAAGTACGGCACATGCCAGACCAGATCGCCAATGCCCACGAACTGGTGCAGCACCACGGTGCGCGGGCGGGTGTCGGCGGTGCTGGAGACAGCGGAACGGTCAGATGCGGTCATGACGCCACCAAAGCGCGGTAAACAGCCAAATTACCCGCCACCATGGCGGGGATGGAAAACTGGGTCAACACCCGCTCGCGTCCGGCCTGGCCATAGCGGTGGCGCAGTTCGGCGGAGTGGAGCAGGCGTTGCAAATGGCCTGCCAGCGCGGGCACGTCCCCGGGGGTGATGAGTTCCCCCGTCACACCGGGCACCACGATTTCAGGAATCCCGCCAGCCCGGCCCGCCACGATGGGCACACCACACGCCGCCGCTTGCAGCAGCGCCACGCCCAGCCCTTCCATGGAAGCGGGATGTGCCAGCACATCCAGGCCCGGCAGCCAGCGCATCAGATCGGCGCGAAAACCGGGCAAACTCACATGCTGGCGCAGCAAGGCATCGGCCGCCACTTGCTGGCGCAGTGGCTCCAACAGCGGCCCCTGCCCAAACAGCAGCACCCGCACCGAAGGATGCTGGGCGATGACCTGCGGCAACGCCTGCAACAGCGTGCGATGCCCCTTGCGTTCGATGAACTGCGCGGCCATGCCGATCACCAGAGCGTCGTCCGGCAAAGCGAACTCGGCTCGCAACGCGGCGGCAGCGCGGGGGTCGGGTTGGTAAGCCTGGGTGTCCACCGCGCTGGGCACGCAAATCACCTGCTCAGCCGGCACGCCTTCGGACAGCAACACCTGGCGGATGCCTTGCGAAATCGTCACCACCCGGTTCGGCCAGCGGTACTTGCGCTGGGCCCACCAGGCGGGCTCGGGGTTGTCCACGCGGCGACTCAGCACGACAGGCACGCCCGCCAAACGCCCCGCCCAGGTACCCCACACATCACAGCCTCGGCGGCTGTGCAAGTGCAGCACGTCCGGGCGCCATTGGCGGATCAACTGGCGCAAGCGCCACACCAAGCCCACATCGGCATCGCCCTTCATGACGAGCGGGGCCACGGCCACGCCCCGGCGACGCGCCTCATCCCCCACCGCGCTGCCTGGCGAACAGGCCAGCAAGCTGGTCACGCCATGCGCCGCCAGCCCTTCGGTGAGGAAACACACTTGCAAAGCGCCCCCATACAAGTGCATGCCCGCCTCAACATGGAGCACTTTAAGATTTGCTGTGCGGGATGTCATGCCAACACCTCCATTTGGCGCTGCGCGGCGGCCAGCACGTCGGCGGGCTGCCAGTCGCGCATGCAATCGAAACGACCGCCGCACGTCGGATGACGGCGGCACGGTGAACAGGCTCGGGGGGTGTACAGCACTTCAAAGCCAGGTACACCGGCGTCACGGTACGGCACGGTCGAACCAAAAATCGCCACCGTGGGGCGTTGCAAAGCGGCCCCCATGTGGGTCAGGCCGGTGTCCACGCCCAGCAGCACGCGGGCGTCGGCCACGGTGGCCACGGTTTCATCCAGCGCCAGCCGACCCGCCAAATTGACCATCCCCGGACACGCCGCCGCGATGCGCTGCGCTGCTGCGCCATCCGCTGGCCCGCCCAACAGCACCGGCGTGAGCCCTTGACGCAGCAAGGCCGCACCGACCTCCGCCCAACCCGCTTCCACCCAATGTTTTTGCGGCCGGGTGGTGAACGGCGCCAGCGCTGCAAACGCCTGCCCGGCGGCCACGCCATGCGCCTGGCGCGTGGCACGCGCCTGGGCTTGGGCCGTGGCACCGAGGGCCAACTCTTGGCGAAAACTACCTTCAGGCGCCCCCAGCCACTCGGCCAGCCAGCGGTATTCCTGCCCCATGCGCACCGGCCCTGTGCTGGTGCCAGGCTCGACGCATTCGTGCATCAACCAGCGGCTGCCCTCACGCGAGCGCAGCCCGATGCGTCGAGGTGCCCCCGTGAACCCAGCCAACACGCCGCTTTTGAGCAGCCCTTGAGCATCCAGCACCAGGTCGAAACGCCGCGCACGCAGCTCGGCCCGAAAGGCCCGCACCTGGCGCCACAACTCGCCCCAGCGCCGCTCGCGCCACAACTGCTGCCACTGGCTGCGCCGCCACACAATCACCTCGGCCAAACCGGTGTGATGGCGCAACAGCGGCTCGGCCATGGGTTCGGTCAACCAACTGATTTGTGCCCCGGGGAAACGCGCCCGCAACGCTGGCAACAACCCGGAGGCCATCACCACATCGCCAATCGCGCTCAAGCGAACGATGAGGATGCGCTGCGTCACGACGGATCGGCCGCCGAACGACCGGCTTCGATACGCCGAACCAATTGGGTGGTCGAATACCCGCTTTGGAACGGCAACGCCAGCGAATGACCGCCCCAGGAACGCACCAGGCGGGTTTCTTCGAGCGTTTCCATGTCGTAGTCACCACCCTTGACGTAGATGTCGGGGCGCAACTCGTCGATCAGCGCAACGGGCGTGTCTTCGTCAAAAAACGTCACCGCATCGACGCAGGCCAGGCCCGCCAGCACATACGCCCGATCCGCTTGGCGATTCAACGGGCGCTCCGGGCCCTTGCCCAAACGCCGGGCAGAAGCATCGGTGTTGATCGCCACCAGCAGCGCCGCCCCCAGTTGGCGGGCCGCGTACAGGTAGTGAACGTGGCCGGTGTGCAGCAGATCGAACACCCCATTGGTGAACACCAGAGGTCGGGGCAGTTGATTGCGCCAGCGCCGCAGGGCGTCACGCTCGAAAATTTTGGTCTGCGGATCCGGGCAGCCGTCCGGGCGGGGAAAAGAGAAAGAAGCAGTCACGGCAAGCATCAAGCCGACAAAGGCCAGAAAAGGCAGCGGCGGACTATACCGCCCAGCGGCGAAAATGGCGGGCTGTTCTGCGTCCTGCCTCCATGTACAAAACTTTCCAACGCCTTTTGGTCTACGTGCGGCCGTACCGCGCGGGCGTGCTGATGTCCATCTTGTGCTACATCGCCGCTGCGGCCACCGAACCCGCCATCCCCGCCCTGCTCAAGCTCATGCTGGACAGCGGCTTCAACCCCCAAATCGCTTTCCCGCTCTGGATGGTGCCCGTCGCCTTGGTGCTGCTGTTCCTGTTGCGCGGGCTGTTCGGTTTCTCTGGCCAGTATTTGCTGCAATGGTCGGTGTCCAAAGCGGCGCTGTTGTGGCGCAAAGATTTGGTGAGCGCCTTGATCCGGGCGGACGCTTCGCTGTACCAGCGCATGTCCCCTGGCACTGCGGTGTCCAAGGTGATTTCCGATCCGAACAGCGCGTTGAGTTTGCTGTCCGGCGCCATGGTGACGGCTCTGCGCGACGGCCTGACCGCCATCTTCATGCTGGGTTACTTGCTCTATTTGAATTGGCAACTGACCCTGCTGTCCATGACCACGGTGCCGCTGCTGGGCTACGTGACGCGGCGCATCCACCGCCGCCTCAAGCGCGTGGGCACGCAAACCTACGAAACCCAGCTTCGCTTGGTGAATGTGGTCGATGACATCGCCCGGGCTTGGCGCGTGGTGCGCACCTTCGATGCGGCGGCCTTCGAGCAGCAGCGCTTTGCCCGCGAAGCCGAACGACTGCGCAGCGTGACAATGAAGACGGTGGCGGCCAGCGCACTGATGTCCCCGGCTTCGCAACTGGTGTCCAGCCTGGGCTTGGCGGGCATCTTGACCCTGGCGATCGTGCAAGCCCGGCAAGATGCCTCCACGGTGGCGGACTTTGTGGCCTACATCACGGCGTTGCTGCTCATGGTGTCGCGCATGCGGCATCTGACGGAGTTGACGCAGCCCGTGGTCAATGGGCTGATCACCGCCCAGGGGTGTTTTTCGCTCATGGACGAACCCCCCGAAGTGGACACGGGCACGGTCGAACTCAGCACTTGCCGGGGAGAAGTCCGTTTTGAAGGCGTGACCGTTCGGTATGCGGCGGACGCGCCGCCAGCTTTGCATCAATTAGACCTGTCCATCCCGGCAGGGCACAGCGCCGCGTTGGTCGGTTCCTCGGGCTCTGGCAAAACCACCCTGACGAATGTGCTGCTGGGTTTTGCCACGCCGCAAGAAGGCCGGGTGCTGATCGACGGCATCGACATCCGCGACATCCGCAAATCTTCGCTGCGCCAGCACTGCGCCGTGGTTTCACAAGACATCGTGCTGTTCGACGGCACGTTGGCCGACAACGTCATCTACGCCGCTCCGCCCGACTTGGTGCGCGTCGAACAATGCCTGCGAGCGGCCAATCTGTGGGACTACGTCCAGTCCCAACCAGCGGGGCTGGACACGCTCATCGGCACCAACGGCAGCAAACTCTCCGGCGGACAGCGCCAGCGTCTGGCCATCGCCCGGGCGCTGTACAAGAACGCTTCCATTTGGATTTTGGACGAGGCCACGTCGGCGCTGGATGTGGCGTCCGAGCGCGTGGTGCAAGAGTCGCTGGCGACGATGCAACAAGGGCGCACCCTGATCGTCGTGGCGCACCGCTTGAGCACGGTGCGCGATCTGGACACGATTTTTGTCCTCGGCGACGGCCATCTGCTGGAACAAGGCTCACACGCCGAATTGGTGCAAGCCCAAGGCACTTACGCCGCCATGGTGCGCGCGCAGCGGGACGGCGCGGCCACGCTGGCATGAAAAAAGCCCCTCACGGGGCTTTTTTCATGGGCGTCTCACAACGCTTCAGGCGTCCACACCTTCACGCAAGGCTTTGCCCGGCTTGAAGTGGGGCACCCGCTTTTCGGGGATGTCCACCTGCGCCCCGCTGCGGGGATTGCGCCCCACACGCGGTGGCCGGTGGCTGATCGAAAAGCTGCCAAACCCCCGGATCTCGATGCGATGCCCCAGCGCCAAGGCTTCCGCCATGGCGTCGAGCACGGTTTTGACGGCCAGCTCGGTATCCCGCTGCGTGAGCTGCGGGAAACGTTCGGCTAATCGCACGGCGAGGTCGGAGCGGGTCATGGCAGCTCAGGCGATCAGTTGTTGCCCGCGTCCAGCTTGGCGCGCAGCAGGGCGCCCAGGCTGGTGGTGCCAGCGTTTTCGCGCTCGTTCGATTGCGACAGGCGCTGCATGGCTTCTTGCTGGTCGGCTTGATCCTTGGCCTTGATCGACAACTGGATGTTGCGGGCCTTGCGGTCCACGTTGACGATCATGACGCTCAGCTCGTCGCCTTCCTTCAGCACGTTGCGAGCGTCTTCGACGCGGTCGCGGCTGATTTCGGAAGCGCGCAGGTAACCGGTGACGTCGTCAGCCAGTTGCACTTCAGCGCCACGCGGATCCACGGTCTTGACGGTGCCGTTGACGATCGAGCCACGGTCATTGACCGAGGTGAAGTTGGCAAACGGGTCGCCATCCAACTGCTTGATGCCCAGGGAGATGCGCTCGCGCTCGACGTCGATGCCCAACACGATGGCTTCGACTTCTTGGCCCTTCTTGTAGTTGCGAACGGCGGCTTCGCCCGGCTCGTTCCACGACAGGTCGGACAGATGCACCAGGCCGTCGATACCAGCGGCCAGACCCACGAACACGCCGAAGTCGGTGATCGACTTGATGGGGCCCTTGACGCGGTCGCCACGCTTGACGCTCGACGAGAACTCTTCCCACGGGTTGGCGCGGCATTGCTTCATGCCCAGCGAGATGCGACGCTTGTCTTCGTCGATCTCCAACACCATCACTTCGACTTCTTCGCCCAGGGTCACAACCTTGGTCGGAGCGACGTTCTTGTTGGTCCAGTCCATTTCGGAGACGTGAACCAGACCTTCGATGCCCGGTTCGATCTCGACGAATGCACCGTAGTCGGCGATGTTGGTCACCTTGCCGAACAGACGGGTGCTGGTCGGGTAGCGGCGAGCCACGCCCATCCACGGATCGTCGCCCAGTTGCTTGATGCCCAGCGAGACGCGGTTCTTCTCGGCGTCGAACTTCAGAACCTTGGCGGTCAGCTCTTGGCCCACGGTCACCACTTCGCTCGGGTGACGCACGCGACGCCATGCCATGTCGGTGATGTGCAGCAGGCCGTCAATGCCGCCCAGATCCACGAACGCACCGTATTCGGTGATGTTCTTGACCACGCCGTTGACGATGGCACCTTCGTGCAGGGTTTCGAGCAGCTTGGCGCGCTCTTCGCCCATCGAGGCTTCCACCACAGCGCGGCGCGACAGCACCACGTTGTTGCGCTTGCGATCAAGCTTGATGACCTTGAATTCCATGGTCTTGCCCTCGAACGGCGACATGTCCTTGACAGGACGCGTGTCGAGCAGCGAGCCAGGCAGGAAGGCGCGGATGCCGTTGACCAGCACGGTCAGGCCGCCCTTGACCTTGCCAGAAACGGTACCGGTCACGAAGTCGCCCGATTCCAGGGCGTTTTCCAGCGACAGCCACGAGGCCAGGCGCTTGGCCTTGTCGCGCGACAGGATGGTGTCGCCGTAGCCGTTTTCGACAGCGTCGATGGCCACCGACACGAAATCGCCAACTTGGACTTCGACTTCGCCTTGGTCGTTCTTGAACTCGTCGATGGGCACGTAGGCTTCGCTCTTGAGGCCAGCATTGACCACGACGAAGCTGTGGTCGATGCGCACGACTTCAGCGGTGATGACTTCGCCAGCGCGCATTTCAGCGCGTTGCAGCGATTCTTCGAACAGAGCGGCGAACGATTCGACGCCAAAGTCGGCGACTTGGGATTGGGACATGGAGTTTCCTGAAAACCAGCCAGATCGGACTGGGGTGGATGCAGTGCGGAGGGCACCGCAGGGGTTGAGGTTGAAGAGATCACCGCCTTCGAAGGTGCTGCGCACCAGGAGGGCAAAGGCGGTGGGCCCGTGACGTCAGTGCCGAACCGCTTCAGCGCTGACGGGGGGTGCCTGGCTGCCACCAGCTCAGCACTTGTGCCACCGAGTCTTCGATGGAGAGTTCTGAGTTGTCCAGCAGATGGGCATCCTTGGCTGGTTTGAGGGGCGCGACGCTGCGGTTTTGATCCCGGTCGTCGCGTGCCCGCAAATCGGCGCAAAGACTGTCAATACTAGCTTCAACGCCACGCGAAAGCAATTGCTTATGCCGCCGCTGCGCCCGCTCCTCGGCGGAAGCCGTCAGAAAGACCTTGAGCGCTGCGTCGGGAAAGACGACTGTGCCCATGTCGCGGCCATCGGCCACCAAACCGGGCAGGCGCCGGAAGCTCAGTTGCAAAGCATGCAGCGCCTGGCGCACCGGCGGGTGGGCCGACACTTTGGAAGCCAGTCCACCGGTGGACTCCAAGCGCAGGGGGTCGGTGATGTCCTGTCCGGCCAGCCAAACCGTGTCGCCGTCAAACCGCAGCGCCATGGTAGCCGCGACGGCCGCGACGGCCTCGCCATCGTCCAATGGCACACCGGCTTCTTGGGCCGCCAGCGCGGTGGCACGGTAGAGCGCGCCCGAATCCAGCAGGTGATAACCCAAGCGCTGCGCCAACTGCGACGCCAAGGTACCCTTGCCCGACGCGGTGGGGCCATCGACCGCCAGCACCGGCACCGCCCCCGGCAGAGCTTCGACGCAATCGAATAACGCCTCGAAGTAATCCGGGAAGGTTTTGGCCACGCACTTCGGGTCTTCGATGCGCACCATCCGACCGGGCTGCTCACCCGGCTCGCCCACCAAGGGGTGGAACGCCGCCAGCGACAGGCACATGGCCATGCGGTGATCGTCGTAAGTGTGGATGCTCGCGGCTTGCCACTGTCCGGCTGGCAAGGGCTGAATTTCGATGAAATCAGTGCCCTCCTCCACCGTCGCGCCCAGTTTGCGCAACTCGGTGGCCATGGCGGCGATGCGGTCGGTTTCCTTGACGCGCCAACTGGCGATGTTGGTCAGGCGCGTGGGAGCGTCGGCATACAGCGCCATCACCGCCAGCGTCATCGCTGCGTCGGGGATGTGGTTGCAATCCAGGGTCAGGCCCTTCAGCGGCCAGGTGCCTCGACGTACCTCCAGCCACCCTGGGCCACCCACCACCTGAGCGCCCATGGCTTGGGCCGCTTCGACAAAACGGATGTCGCCTTGAATGGCATCCAGCCCCACGCCTTCGATGCGCACCGGCTGCTCCACCCCGGCGATCGCCCCCAACGCCACGAAGTAGGACGCCGACGAGGCATCCCCTTCCACATGGATGGCGCCCGGCGTGCGATAGCTACTGCCTTGCGGCAAGGTGAAACGCTGCCAGCCCTCGCGCTGCACGGCGATGCCAAAACGCGCCAGCAGCTCCAGCGTGATGTGGATGTAAGGCTTGGAGATCAGCTCACCCACCACCTCGATGGTGACGGGGCCTTGAGCCGTCACCAGGGGCAAAGCCAGCAACAACGCCGTCAGGAATTGGCTGGACACATCGCCGCGCACGCGGATCGGCTCGGCGGTGTGCAAAGCGTGCAAACCGCCATCCCCGACGCGCAACGGCGGATACCCCGGTTGGCCCAAATCGGCCACTGGGCAGCCCAACTGGCGCAGCGCGGTCACCAAATCGCCGATCGGGCGCTCGTGCATGCGCGCCACACCAGACAGCTCAAACGCCCCACCTTGGGTAGACGCCAACACCGCCAACGCTGCCGTGAGCGGACGCATGGCCGTGCCCGCGTTGCCCAAGAACAACTGAGCCTCCCGCGTGGCCAGTTGTCCACCCAAACCGGTGACGTGCAGCACACCGGCTTCGTCGCGGCGCAGGCCGCAGCCCAGGGCTTCCAGGGCCGCGAGCATCACGCGGGTGTCGTCGGAATCGAGCAGATCGTGGACGGCTGTGGTGCCTTGCGCCAAACCGGCCAGCAACAACACGCGGTTGGAAATGCTCTTGGAGCCGGGCAAGCGCACCGTGCCCGCAGCCCGCCGCAGCGGCGGCAGGTCAAGAAAAGCGGTCGAAAACATGCGTGCGAAAAACGTGCGAAAAAATCAGGCTTTGGTGCGCGGCGTCGAACCCAAGCGCCATTGGCTGCGGGCCTGCGACACCCCCCGAACCAGGGCTTCCAGCGCTTCGCCACGGCATTCGCGCAGAGCTTGCTCCAGGGCCCCCAATGCGCCCCGGAAGCGCTGCGACTGCTTGAGCACTTCCTCGCGGTTGGCGATCAGGATGTCTTTCCAAACCGTCGGGTCGCTGGCCGCGATGCGGGTGAAGTCGCGGAAACCTGGGCCGGCCAGCGCCAAAAAGTCATCGCTGGCTTTTTGCTGCAAGATGCCTGCAAAGTACGCAAACGCCACCAAATGCGGCAGGTGGCTCACGGCGGCGAACGCTTCGTCGTGGGCTTCTGGCGTCATCACGGTGACGTGGCACCCCAGACCCTTCCACAGCGCATGGGCCTTCTCCACCATCTGCGGTGAATTTTGCGGAATCGGTGTCAGGATCACTTGCCGATCACGGTAGAGCTGCCCATCGGCGTGCTGAATACCCGCCAACTCTTTACCGGCAATCGGATGCGCCGGAATGAAGGATTCGACCCGATCCTTGAGCACCCGGCGCGCCGCGTCGATCACATCGCGCTTGGTGCTGCCCACGTCCATGAACAGGACGTTGGGGTTGACCAAATGGCGAATCGCTCGAAACGTGCCTTCAGAAGCGGAAACAGGCACGGCCATCAGCACGACGTCCGAACCGGACACAGCCAACAGCGCCGATTCGGCTGCTTGGTCGATCACGCCCATCTGCTTGGCGCGTTCGGTGGTCGAGGGCGACTTGCTGTAGCCGATGATGCGCTCGACCAGACCCGCTTGGCGCATGGCGATGGCAAACGAGCCACCCATCAGGCCACAGCCGATCAGTCCGAGTTGCTTGAACATGGGGGGATTACGCATGACTCAGTGCACGTCCAACGGGTAGGTGCCCAGCACCTTGAAGAACGCGCAAGCCTGCCGCAGCGCTTGCAGCGCTGTGGCAACACGAGGGTCATCAGGATGCCCTTGCACGTCGATGTAGAAGTAATACTCCCACTGGCCTGAACGGGCCGGGCGGGACTCGAAGCGACTCATGGAGACGCCGTGCTCCTTGAGTGGAATCAGCATGTCATGCACCGCTCCGGGCCGGTTGGCGACGGACACCACCAAACTGGTGCAGTCGTGGCCTGAGGCCCGGGGCGCTGGATGACGCAAAGGATCGGTAACGATGGCAAAGCGTGTGCGATTGCGCACATCGTCTTGAATCGCCGGGGACACCACATGCAGGCCGTACTCGTTGCCTGCCCGCACGCTGGCAATGGCCACCAAAGCAGGATCCAAGCCGGCCATGCGCGCACCCTCGGCGTTGCTGGACACTGGCCGGCGCTCCACATGGGGGAGATGCGCCGACAGCCATCCATGGCACTGACCCAGCGCCTGCGGGTGAGCGCACACGGCCTCAATGCCTTCCAATGAGTTGTGCTTGCGCAGCAGGTTGTGGCGCACAAACAAACTGGTTTCGCCAATGATGAACAACGGGGTCGTGAGGAAAATGTCCAGCGAACGGGCCACCACGCCCTCGGTGGAGTTTTCCACTGGCACCACGCCGAAATCGGCCGCGCCGGCGGCGGTGGTGCGAAACACATCGTCGATGCTGGCACATGGCACGCGCACGATGGACGAACCAAAATAACCCAGCGCTGCTTCCTCGCTGAAGGTGCCGGCGGGGCCGAGGTAGGCCACACGGGTCGGCGTTTCCAGCGAGCGGCAGGCCGACATGATCTCGCGCCAAATCGGTGCGATGCTGTCCGGCTTGAGCGGCCCGGGATTGGTGGCCTTCAAACCATCAATGACCTGGGCCTCACGCTCGGGGCGAAACACCACCGAGCCCTCTTTTTTCTTGATCTCACCCACCGCTTGCGCCAAACCGGCACGGCGGTTGATCATGGCCAGCAGTTCGCGGTCGAGCGCGTCGATTTGGTCGCGCAGCGCCAGCAGTTCGGGCGCGATGACGGGTGCCGGTGGGGGAGTGAGCGAATCAGCCATGGCGATGTGCGAAATCCTGCATGTAGTTCACCAGCGCTTGCACACCGGCCAAGGGCATGGCGTTGTAAATCGACGCCCGCATCCCGCCCACCGATTTATGGCCCTTGAGCTGCAACAACCCTTGGGCTTTGGCGCCAGCCAAGAACGCTTCGTTGAGCGACTCGTCCGCCAAAAAGAACGGCACATTCATGCGCGAACGGGCATCGCTGGCGATGCGGTTCACGTAGAAACCGCCGTTGTCATCCAAATAGCGATACAACAGGGTGGATTTTTCGATGGCGCGGCGCTCCATCTCGGCCACACCGCCTTGTTCACGGATCCACTCAAACACCAGCCCGGCGATGTAGATGCCATAAGTGGGCGGGGTGTTGTACATGGAACCATTGACCGCGACGTTCTTGTAATCGAACGCTGAGGGGCAAATCGGCAAAGCGTGGCCGATCAAGTCATCGCGCACGAACACCAGCGTGACACCCGCCGGGCCGATGTTCTTCTGCGCACCAGCAAACACCAGCCCCACGCGATCCCAATCGATGCTGCGTGACAGGATATGCGACGACGCATCCACCACCAACGGCGCCTCACAGCCCAGCGCCTTCAAATCGGGCAAGGTCTGGAATTCAACGCCGTGGATGGTCTCATTCGAGCAGATGTGGACGTACGCCGCATCGCGACGCAACTGCCAAGACGCCACAGCCGGCAGCGTGGTGTGGCCCGACGCCTCGTTGCTGGCCGCGCAGGCCGCGTCCGCGTAGCGCTGGGCCTCCTTCAACGACTTCTGGCTCCACGACCCAGTGACCACCACATCCACCAACCCTCCCCGCGACAGGTTCATCGGCACGATGGCGTTTTCACCCAACCCACCGCCCTGCATGAACAGGATGCGGAAATGTGCAGGCACGGCCAGCAGCTCGCGCACCGTGGCTTCGGCTTGTTCGTAGATGGCGATGAATTCTTTGCCGCGATGGCTCATCTCCATCACGCCCATGCCGCAGCCATGCCAGTCCAGCATGTCGGCAGCAGCGGTGTGCAACACCGATTCCGGCAACGTCGCCGGGCCAGCAGAAAAGTTGTAGGGACGCAGTGTCACGGAAGGCGGATCAAAAAAGAGGGATTGTCACTTGCCAGCGGGCGGCGCGAAGCGGTTTTTCAGCTTGGTGTCCAGGGCTTGGAGCTTGGGATCAACGCTGGTGCGCGTCTCGGCCACCACTTTCTGGGTGATGGCGGTCTGGGTTTGCGCACCGTACTGGAAGAATTTGCGTGAAGTGGGTGACTCCAGCCACTGCACCACCTGGCGCAACTCGTCCTCTGAGAATTTTTCTTCCAACTCCGCGCTGAAGATGGCCGGCGCAATTTTCAGCGCCTTGTCTTTGATCAGGGGTTCGATCTCGGCGGCTGTTTTGCGCAAATCGTCCTGGGTTTCCTTGAGCCAAGCATCGCGCTTATCGGCTGGCGCATGGGTCAAAGCCTGGTTCACGGCTTGCAGACGCACTTGCAACGCCTGTGCGGTCAACATGCGCGCCACGCCTTCCATTTCGGCCTGCTGCAACTTGACGATTTTGGCGATGAGTTCTTTCTTGGCTGCTGAGGCCGCAGGGGCGGCGTGCAGCACCGGGGCCATCACCGTCAGTGCCAGGGCCAGAGCCAGGGGGCGGAGGAGCAACATAGTCAGAGAGATTCCTGTTCAGAAGAGGGGACTGGCACGGCGCCAGGCTCAATGTCCGCCGACGCATCATTTTCAACAATGCGTTGCAGGCCGCACAGTGTGGCACCATCGTCCAGCGCAATGAGCGTGACCCCCTGAGTTGCACGCCCCATTTCGCGAATTTCAGCCACGCGGGTGCGCACCAGCACCCCCTTGTCGGTGATCAGCATGATTTCATCGTTGCCACGCACCAATGTCGCGGCCACCACCTTGCCGTTGCGTTCGCTCTGCTGGATGGCGATCATGCCCTTGGTGCCCCGGCCATGGCGGGTGTATTCCCCGATGGGTGTGCGCTTGCCGTAGCCGTTCTCGGTGGCGGTAAGGACGCTCTGTGTCTCGTCCTCCGCCACCAGCATGGCGATGACGCGCTGGCCTTCATCCAACATCATGCCGCGCACCCCGCGTGCCTGGCGCCCCATGGGACGCACATCGTCCTCGGCAAAACGCACGGCTTTACCACCATCGCTGAACAGCATCACGTCGTGGTGGCCATCCGTGAGGGCGGCGCCAATCAGGTAGTCCCCTTCGTCCAAATCGACGGCAATGATGCCGGCCTTGCGCGGATGGCTGAACTCATCCAGGGCGGTCTTCTTGACCGTGCCCAGGGCCGTACACATGAACACGTAGTGATCCGCCGGGAAGCTGCGGAACTCACCCGTCAGTGGCAGCACCACGGTCACCTTCTCGCCGTCTTGCAGCGGGAACATGTTGACAATGGGTTTCCCACGCGACGTGCGGCTGCCCTGCGGCACTTCCCACACCTTCAGCCAGTAAACACGGCCCCGGTTCGAGAAGCACAAAATCCAATCGTGCGTGTTGGCGATGAAGAGCTGGTCAATCCAGTCATCTTCCTTGGTCGTGGTGGCCTGCTTGCCGCGCCCGCCACGCTTTTGGGCGCGGTACTCGGCCAGAGGTTGGCTCTTGATGTAACCGGTGTGGCTCAGGGTCACCACCATGTCGGTGGGCGTGATCAGATCCTCGACCCCCAGCTCCTGCACGTTGTGTTCGATCACCGAACGGCGCGCACCCAGCTTGGTCTGACCAAACTCTTGGCGCAGTGCGCTCAACTCGTCCGCGATGATCGCCGTCACACGCTCGGGCTTGGCCAAGATGTCCAGCAGATCGGCGATTTGTGCCATGACATCGCGGTATTCGCCCAGGATTTTGTCCTGTTCCAACCCGGTCAGACGCTGCAAGCGCATCTGCAAAATTTCACCCGCTTGCCCATCCGACAACCGGTAGAGGCCATCCACCTGCATACCGTACTGCGGCGGCAGCGACTCGGGGCGATACGCATCGCGTCCACCAGGAGTCTGACCCTCAGCACGCGCCAGCATGTCGCGCACCAAGGACGAGTCCCAGTTCTCGCCCATCAGCGCCATCTTGGCCACAGGCGGTGTGGGCGAAGTTTTGATGATCTCGATGAAGCGGTCGATGTTGGCCAGGGCCACGGCCAGACCTTCGAGCACATGGCCGCGCTCACGCGCTTTGCGCAGTTCGAACACCGTGCGCCGCGTCACCACCTCGCGACGGTGCTCTAAGAAGATTTCCAACAACTGCCGGAGGTTGCACAAACGCGGCTGACCATCCACCAAGGCCACCATGTTGATGCCGAAGCTGTCCTGCAACTGCGTCTGTTTGTAGAGGTTGTTCAGCACCACCTCAGGCACTTCACCGCGCTTGAGTTCAATCACCACGCGCATGCCGGATTTGTCCGACTCGTCTTGGATGTGGCTGATTCCCTCGATTTTTTTCTCGTGAACCAGCTCGGCGATGCGCTCCAGCAGCGTCTTTTTATTGACCTGATAGGGGATTTCATCCACCACAATGGCTTGGCGCTGACCCCGGTCGATCTCCTCGAAATGCACCCGGGCGCGCATCACCACCCGGCCCCGACCCGTGCGATAGCCTTCGCGCACCCCAGCCACACCGTAAATGATGCCGGCGGTCGGGAAGTCCGGTGCCGGGATGATGTCCATCAAGTCATCGATGCTGGCCTCAGGCACACGCAACAGGTGCAGGCAGGCGTCCACCACCTCATTGAGATTGTGGGGCGGAATGTTGGTGGCCATCCCCACCGCGATGCCCGCCGAGCCATTCACCAGCAGATTGGGCAATCGAGCGGGCAGAACCAGGGGTTCGCTTTCGGAGCCGTCGTAGTTCGGGCCGAAATCCACCGTGTCTCGATCAATGTCTGCCAGCATGTCGTGGGCGACTTTGGCCAAGCGAATCTCGGTGTAGCGCATCGCTGCGGCGTTGTCACCGTCAATCGAGCCGAAGTTACCCTGGCCATCGACCAGCATGTGGCGCAAGCTGAAATCTTGGGCCATGCGCACGATCGTGTCGTAGACCGCCGTGTCTCCGTGCGGGTGGTACTTACCGATCACATCACCAACGATGCGCGCCGATTTCTTGTAGGGCCGATTCCAGTCGTTGTTCAGCTCGTGCATCGCGTAGAGCACACGGCGATGCACGGGCTTGAGGCCATCGCGTGCATCCGGAAGGGCGCGCCCCACGATCACGCTCATCGCATAGTCAAGGTAGGAGCGGCGCATCTCCTCCTCAAGGCTGATGGGCAGGGTTTCCTTCGCGAATGGAGTCATGGGTTCGAGCAAGCCAGCAAAAAGTGGCACGATCAGCGAATCGCGCCCAAATGATCATTCTACCGGCATGACTCTGTGGCGTTGGCGCAACGCTGTGTCCCGGAGAAGGCGCCGACCGAACCACAATATGCCTGCTCAAACAGCCTATGGCACAATGGGCAACCAGGTGGCAGATGCCCTGCTGAACGGGTGGGTGTGTGCCGAGTTTCCTGCTTCCGTTCGGAAGCTTCGCAGGCTTGCTGCGGTTTCCCTGAGAGGAGATCCATGAACAAACTGAACAAGGTGGCCGCGCTGTTCGCGTCGGTCGCGCTGGCAGCTCCGGTGTCGAGCGCCCTGGCACAAAGTGCGGAGAGCAATTGGCGTGGCGCCGATGGTTCGACCGTCTGGAAAAACGGCTCCAACGAGTCGTGCTGGCGTAGCAACAACTGGACGCCCGAAACGGCTGCCCGTAACTGCGACGGCGCCTATGTGCCTCCGCCCCCGCCGGCTCCGGCTCCTGCCGTTGTGACCGCTCCGCCGGCACCGGCTCCTGCTCCTGTGCCTGCCCCGGCTCCGGTGAAGGAAAAGCTGACGTTCTCGGGTGACGCCCTGTTCGCCACGGGTTCGGCAACCTTGACCAAGGACTTCCAATCCAAGCTGACCGACCTGAGCAATCAAGTCAAGAGCTTGAACTTGGAAGTGATCATCGTCACGGGTCACACTGACAGCCAAGGCAGCGACGCTTCCAACCAGAAGCTGTCGGAAAAGCGCGCCGCCGCCGTCAAGACCTTCTTGGTTTCCAAGGGTGTTGACGCCAACCGTGTCTACACTGAAGGCAAGGGCGAGAAAGAGCCTGTGGCCGACAACAAGACCTCGGCTGGCCGTGCCAAGAACCGCCGCGTGGAAATCCAAATCGTCGGCACCAAGAAGTGATGTCAGGTCTGGCGTTTCGGCGCTGATCTGCACACCCCAACCCCGCTTCGGCGGGGTTTTTCGTTTCCGCTGCCTTGTTTTTATTCGATCATGCACAACGCAGACCCTCAGGAGCTCGAAAAATTCGGTGAACTGGCCCATCGCTGGTGGGATCCGGATGGTGAGTTCCGCCCACTTCACCAGATCAACCCGCTCCGCCTGGGATGGATGACCTCCTTCGTACCGTTGCAAGGTTTGCGCGTCGTTGACGTCGGCTGTGGAGGCGGCATTTTGGCGGAATCGATGGCCCGCACGGGCGCCGACGTCCTCGGCATTGATTTGTCAGTCAAGCCGCTGAAGGTGGCGCGGCTGCATGCGCTGGAAGCGGGCGTGGCTTCGTTGGATTACCGCGAAATCGCCGCCGAAGCGCTCGCAGCGGAACAGCCTGCCAGCTTTGATGTGGTGACCTGCATGGAAATGCTGGAGCATGTGCCCGATCCCGCTTCGGTGGTGCAAGCATGCAGCCGCATGGTCAAACCGGGTGGCTGGGTGTTTTTTTCGACCCTGAACCGCAACCTCAAGTCATTTTTGATGGCGATTGTGGGGGCCGAGTATGTGTTGAACATGCTTCCCCGGGGCACCCATGAATATGCCCGCTTCCTCCAGCCCCATGAGCTGGCTGGGTTTGCACGTCAGGCAGGGTTGTCTCTCCATGCCAGCACAGGGCTGAGTTACAACCCCGTGACCCAGCGTTACGCACTGAGCGCCGACACCAGCGTGAACTATCTGCTGGCTTGTCGGCGGCTGTAAAAGGAATCACCATGCCCCATCTCGCCATCGACGCGGTGCTGTTCGATTTGGACGGCACCTTGTTGGACAGTGCGCCTGATCTGACGCATGCCATGAATCGGCTGCGCCAAGAGCATGGCCTGCCGGCGCTGCCTCTGGCCACGTTGCGCCCGGTGGTGGGCACAGGTGCCCGAGGCATGCTGGCGGTGGGTTTGGGCGTAACGCCGCAAGAGGCTGAGTTTGAGTCTTTGCGGGTGCGTTTTTTGTCGTTTTACGCTGAACAATTGCTGGGTGAATCCACGCTGTTCGCGCAAGTGCCCGGGGTGCTGGCAGAACTGCAACGCGCCGGTGTGGCCTGGGGCATCGTGACCAACAAGGCCACGCGCTTCGCAGAGCCCATTGTGCGTGGACTGGCCGCCCTGGCTGGCGCGCAGGTGCTGGTGTGTGGCGACACCACGGCCCAGTCCAAGCCTCACCCGGAACCGTTGTTGCACGCGTGCCGTGTTCTGGGCGTGGCCCCCGAACGCACGGTGTACGTGGGTGACGATGAACGCGACATCGTGGCCGGGCGTGCGGCAGGAACGCACACAATTGCCGCAGCATGGGGTTACCTGGGCCAAGGTGAGCCCGTTGCGACTTGGGGTGCAGATGTGGTGCATGAACACCCCCATCAGCTCTTGAATTGGCTGAATCTGGCGTAAGATAGAGGATTCCCGGGGCCGATCTGGTTTCGACGTGGGTGCGGAGTCGGGATAGTGCATGTCGAGCACCAGTTCGCTCGTTAAACCACTGGAAACAAGTAACTGCAAACGACGAACAGTTTGCCCTCGCCGCTTAACACCGGTGAGCCCCTCAACGGTTGGCCGATGGGCCGGGCCTGAGCCGCAAGGCAAAGGCTGAGGGGTCATTCACATTGGCTGGTTGTCTGGCGGGCCACTCGTCAGATGATAAGACTCAGTGGCTGGCGACCTGGGCAGCGTGCCGCTGCGCGGTTCAGGGCGTGAGACTCAAATCAGACGGCTAAACATGTAGATCTACCTGGCGATGGCTTGCGGACGGGGGTTCAATTCCCCCCGGCTCCACCAAATTCATCAAGCCCCTAGACACATCAAGTGCCTAGGGGCTTTTTTGTTGTCACGTTGGTGCAGATGTAGGCGGTGAAGGGCACAGTCGGGGGAACAAACCTGCCCCATTCCCTGCACCCGTAGAACAGCAGCAAGGACGGATCCCAAAATTACGTGCTATCCGTGCGCAAAAGCTCTGTAAGGCGTCACAAATCGAGCGCTGCTCCCTGCACCCGCAGCCATGCCATGCGTTCTTGATGGTCGGGCAGCACTTTGTCCACCTCATTCCAGAACGCAGCGGAGTGATCGCGGTGGTGGAGGTGACATAACTCATGCACCACAAGGTAATCGAGCACAGTTTGCGGAGCCATGAGGCTTTTCCAGTGAAACGCCAGTTTGCCCGATGCTGAACAGGTGGCCCAGCGCATGCCAAGCTCCCGCACTTCCAGCGCACCAGGCTGCACGCCCACCTTCGGCGCGTAGTGAGCCACGCGTTGTGCCAAGCGGTCATGGCCCTTGCGTGTGTAGAAATCCACAAACGCCTGGCGAGCCGCTTCCGGGCCACCACGCAGCAACAGGGTTCGGGCCAGCAGAAAACGCCCGTTCTTCAGCCGCAGCGTTTCGTCTTCGGTGTCCGCCCACTCCAGCCGGTAATGCTTGCCCAGGTAAAGGAAGGACTCGCCGTTGACCCACTCCCGCCGCACCCGGCTGGCGTTGAGTTCGCGCCATTCGGCCAGGCTGCGGTAGATCCACATGCGCTTGGCCAGCACGGTCTGATCCACCTGTTCGGGGCTGAAGCGCTTGGGCGGGCGCACTGTTACCGTGCCGTTGCGTTCGATCACGATGTCGGTGGTCTTGCGGTCGGTGCCGGGCAGCAGGTGGTATTGAATGTCGCGGATCTGGCGCACCTGCATCTCACGCTCCAGCTTGGCCACACCCTTGAATGAGCACCTCGTGGCGGCTCTTGGCCAGGCTCATGATGGCCACCGCCACCCGTTCGGCGTTTTGTTTCAGCTCTGGAATCTGCGCTTTCATGATCTCGATTTTCAGCCGGCCGCGCACCTGCCGCTGCTTGTCCGGGTTGCGCCAGAAATCGAGGCTGCCGATGGTGTCTTGCAGAATCTCTACCGTCTTTTCCATCAACGCCAGAAAGGCCGGGCGCTGGGCCGCGTCCACGCTGGCGCTGGCAAAGCCTTCTTTCAGGATGTAGTCAAAGAAAGGGGCCACTTCGGGCGGCACATCCCCCGGCGTTTGCTGGCGCCCGGCCAGGGCTTCTTTTCGCAGCTCGGTGAGCTTCTCGGCCAGCAAGTCCCACTGCTGTTGATGCTGTTTCAGCAGCGCTTCCACTTTCTGGGACAGGCGTTGGTAGAAGCTCGGATCCTCGTCATGATGCACCGTGCAGTGCTTGCGGATGGCATGGGCCATTTCGCTGGCCTTGGCGCGGGTGTTCTTCTCTGCGTGCTGGTTGAGCTTGGCCAGGAAGTCTTCGGCCAGCAATTCCACCGGCGGCACCTTGGGGTTGATGCCCAGGCTGATGAGGTGCTGGTTGATGAGCGCTCGCACCTTCTCGCCGGCTTGGCCCAGGTCGAGGCTGGCATCCTTGTAGCGCTCTTTGGCGACGTGCAGCAGGTAGCCCAGGCGACGCGCTGGCACACGGTAAGGCTGCGCAGCCGGGCGCGGCAGGATGATGTCCAGGCTGGCCAGGAACTTCTTCAAACCAACGTCAAACGTGGCGCGGGCTTTTTCGTCTTCCAGGGCGGTGACGGCCGCATCGGCAACTTGCACATCGGCGTTCATGTCGGGCAGGTGGCCTTCGACGAAGGCGCGGATGTCCGCCACACCCAGCCCGACGAACACTTGCAGCAGGCGCTGGTAACGCTCCTCCAACACGGGGAGCTCGGAGGCAATGTCTTTTAAACCATCGCGCAACTCGGCCAATTCATCGCTGGCGGCGTAGAGGGTGAGGGCTTGCGTCAAGTGGCTGGCCAGGCCGACGTAATCCACGATGTACCCGCGCTGCTTGCCCTGCTTCACCCGGTTGGTGCGGGCAATGGCTTGCAGCAAGGTGTGTTCGCGCAGCTTCTTGTCGATGTACATCACCTGCTCGATGGGGGCATCAAAGCCGGTGAGCAGCATGTCACACACGATCAGGAAGGCGATGCCGGTGTGGCCCTGCTCCGGGTCATCAAGGTTGAAACTGCGGCAAAAGTTCTCTACCGCGTTCATCTCCCGGGCCTGCTTGCGCACGGCAGTGATGGCGGCGTCTTCGTTGGTGCCGTCGCTGGAAACAATCACCGCTGTTTTCAGAAAGCGCAGTTGCCGCAGCAAGTCGGCATCGGGCACGGGGGCCGATGCTTCCTGTTCAATGCGCTTGGCCAATGCCTTCTGAATGCCTTGTTGGTAGCGCAGGCACGCCAGCTTGGAATGGCACACCACCTGCGCCTTGAACCCATTGGGCAGGATGTTGGCGATGTAGTGCTGCACCAGATCCGTGGCGATGGCGTTGATCCGCTGTTCGGCTTCGAGGATGTCACCGGTGGCACCGTATTTTTTCTTGATGGCCTCCAGCTCGGCCGGGCTGCGGTCACGAAACAGGTCTTCAAACGCGGTGTCGAACTCGGTTTTCTTCTCCAGCGCGTTGTCGGCGGTTTTGCCTTCGTAGAGGATGCGCAGCGTGGTGCCATCTTCCACTGCATCGAGCAGCCGGTAGGTGTCGATGTAGCTGCCGAAGCGTTTGTGCGTCTTTTTCTCGCCGTGGCGCTGGGTGATGAGCGGTGTTCCGGTGAAGGCGATGCGTGTGGCGTTGGGAAACGCCTCGAACAGGTTGTCCCCCAGGTCAGAGCTTTGGGTGCGGTGGGCCTCGTCGATCATCAGCAAGATGCGCTGCGAGGGGTTCACTTCGCCAAAGGTCTTGCCCGAAGGCAGGGGTTCATCACTGCCCAGCGCTTCGGCCACGGCGGTGCTCAGTGTCAACGTGGGCTCTTGGAACTTGTGGATCATCACCATGTTGATGTCCGAGCTGTCGCTGGCGAGTTGCTGGCGCAGGCCGGCGCGGCTCTCGATCACGTTCACCTTGCCGCCGATGAGGGTGGCGGTGTCGCCGAGCTGTTCCTCCAGGTCTTGGCGGTCGTTGACGAGGACGATTTTGTAATCGCTCAGGTCGGTGCTGGCGCGCAGCATCCGGGCCAGAAACACCATGGTGAGGGACTTGCCGGAACCCTGGGTGTGCCACACCACGCCGCTGCGCTCGGCGGGGGTTTGGCCTGCACGCAAGCGCTGCACGATGCGCCCGGCGGCGCGGAACTGCTGGTAACGCGCCACCACTTTGACCCGTGGCCCGCCGTCGGTGTCCATGAACACCGCGCAGCAGCGCAGCACTTGCAACAGGTTGGCCGGGGGCAGCAGGCCAGCGATGAGGCGTTGCTGGCCGGTCATGTTGGCGAGTTCGGTGTCGGCCTGGGGAAAGAGCGTTTTCCAGGCGTAGAAGTGTTCTTCGCCGGAGGTGATGGTGCCGTAATCTGCTTCTTGTCCGGTGCTGCGGATCAGCAGCAAGTTGCTGTGGAACAGGCGCGGTTCGCCCTCTTTCAGCCCGGCGTGTTCGGTTTTGGGGCGGCGGTTCATGTAGCGCCGCAACTGCTCCAGCGCTTCTTGCAGCGGGTTGGCGCAGTGGGCCGACGCCTTTTTGCACTCCACCACCCCCAGCGGGATGCCGTTCACGAACAGCACGATGTCGGGAATGATGAAATCTTTCACACACCCGGGGGTGTCCACGCGGAACTGGTTGATGGCGTGGAAGCGGTTGCGCTCGGGGCGTTGGAAGTCAATGAGTTGCACCACCGGGTCGGCTTCGCCGGTGAGGGGGTTCTCATCCACCTGGGCCTTGAACAGCAGGGCTTGCACCGCTTCGTTGGCTTGCACCAGGGGGATGTGGCTGGGCTGCTGGTGCAACTGCTGGCGCAGGTCGTCAAGCTGTTGCGCACTGAGCCAGGCTTGGCCGTCGGCGGTGCGGTTGAGGTCGCGCACGGCCTGGTCGAACACTTCGGGCAGCAGCCATTGGCGGAAGTGCTGGCGCAGGCTGGCCCGGGGGTTCTGGGGGATGCCCTGGCCTTGATCCACCACCGTCCACCCCAGGGCGGCGAGTTGTTGCAGGAAGGGTTGTTCAACCTCGGTGTACTCGCTCATGCTGGGGCTGGAAAAGGCGTTAAGGGGTGGCGGGAACGGCGCTCAGGCGCTCCAGGGCGTAGGCCAAGGCGCGATCGTCGAACAGGCGATTTTTGCGGGCGGCTGCTTGTGGGCCGCCGCGCCAGTGGCGCAAGCCTTCGCGCACGGCGGTCACGGTGGGGGCGACGTGTTCACGCGCCAGCAGCCAGTCTACGGTGGCCAGCAGTTCCATGCCGAAGGGGGACTCGAAGCCGTCGATGAGCGCCGCTGTGGCGTTGAGGGCTGGTTCGTAGGCGCGGGCTTGGGTCTTCAGGTAGGTCTGCACCTGGGTTTTGTGGGCATCATCGAACCAGATGACATCGAGCGGGTCGGCGTCGCTGATGCGCTTGTGGCAGTGCAGGTAACTGCCGTCCAGGCCGTCGAGCAGGTGGCGCAGGCGGTCGGCGTAGGGGCCGTATTTGTGCGGGGCAAAGCGCAGATCGAGCGAAGGCAGGCCGGCGCGCTCGATGGCGCGCTCCAACAGCCAGGCGAGTTTCTGAATCTCCAGCAGGCTGCACTCCATGCCCAGCACCCAATAGCGGCGCACCAGTTCGGCGATGAGGGCGCGGGCGGGGGTGAGTTGTTCCACGCCGTTGCGTTTGGCGACGTTTTGGTTTTTACCCATCGGTCGCCTCGTGTTCAGGCACCGGCACGGGCACTTTGCCGGTGAGCAGGTCTTGCATCAGGCCGGATTTTTGTTTTTTGAGCTTCTCGACCTGAGCGCTTTCCTGTCGAATTTTGGTTGAAATTCGCAAATAACGCGCATGTATCTGCGCCTGTTCACCGAGGCTAGGAACAGGCAACCTGAGATTTTTCAATGTGCTGGACTGGATTGCATCCATGATGCCTCCCTGCATAGCACGACGAAACCATGCTTGCGCCCATGCCGCATGATTAAGCTGCCAACAAACCAATTCTGGAATAACCTTTTCCGGATCGAACGTCATCGTCCAAAGGTGCTTTGACGAAAGGGCCAAATCCAAATCTTCGGGGATGACACAACACCGACCAACCGTTCCCATGATTGTGATAACCACGTCCCGAGGACGAACTTTGTATTTAGCCAACTCCGCAAACTTGTTTGCATCAACAAACCGTCGAAAGCTGGATTCAAAGTGTTCAGTATGGATGTTGTCAATCCCCAAAAATGGAATTCCATCATTCACTAATTCATGCTTGAGCAGCGCACTACCAAAAGGCCCGCTTCGAATGTTGTTGGCAACCGGGGCGAGTAGCTCGTTAAGCGCGGAAACATTCCAACCCTTTGGAATCCACCCGATCGCTGTTTCCTGATACAACTCCGGCGCCTCTTCCCGCCTAGGCCGCAATTGCCCATTGGGCAGCACGCCACGGGTGAACAGGTCGTGCATCAGCCCGGCTTTGATGTGCTGATACTTTTCGATCAGGGATTCGGTTTTTTCGATGGAGGCGTCAACTCCATTCAAAATTCGAACGATTCTATCTTGATGAGTTGTGCTTTTTGGGTAACAAATCGGGATACTTCGTACCGACTTTGCATTAAGGTTTGATTGAGTTGTTTGAGCCGTATACTTAAAAACACCAGGACGAATAAAATCAAGCTGATAATAAAGAAATTCCAAGCCAATGCAATCAGCCACTTTTAGCGCAATAATGGCTTGACTTGTTGCACAAGGGATTTTGTTAATTATTGGTTTGCCAATGGTTGCATACATTGAATACAAAATTTGCGGCTCTTTAATAAGCCAGGCCGCGCTACTATTAAGCCCCAACTCGGTAAGAAATTTCTGTGTCTTGTCAAGGTAACGCCCAGCAGCCGTGATGTCTTCGATCGTGACAAATGGAATTTCACCCCCATAAAAATTTGGGACAGAGGCCGTGGGTGTGCCACCTGCCCGCTGCGTAACGGTTACATCGCCGACCGTGGAGTGAATCCACTCACTCATACCCCAGCTCCCGCAAAAACCCATTCAGCTCCGCCATCGCCGCATCCCGTTCGGCTTCTATTTGGCGCGCCGTCACCGCGTACTTGCTCCACAGATTCTCAAGCGCCGCCACACACGCCCGCTGATCCGCCCGAACATACTGCCCATACGTCTCAAACAGACATTCCCCCAACCGCGCCACAATCACCCGCCGCGCCTCATCCGCCCCAATTTTCTGCCGCGCTTTCTCGACCAACTCCTCCTTGGCCGCCTCCGCACTGCGGATCTGCTTCTTCAGCAACTTGGCCTCATCCTCCAACCCCTTGTGCCGCGCCAATTGCGCCTCCATGCGCTTCACCTCGGCCTCATAACGCAGCATCGCCTCCCGGTCGCCCTCGCGCTTGGCCACCTTCGCCAGCCCCTTGGCCTCCTTCACAGACGCCTTCAGCGCCTTCACTTCCTCGGCCGGCAACACGCCAGAGTCTTCCGTATCCTCAAAATCTTCCTCACCCGCCGCCGCAAACAAGGCCCGCAACTCCGCCAAACGCGCATGCTGACGCTCCAACTCCGCCAACACCTGCGGAAACTGGCTGCGCAAAATCGCATCATCCGGAATCAACTCCGCGCCCCAACCACTCGCGGCAATCGACTTGAAATCCGCCACCAACTGCGTGTAGTAATTGGCAAACGCCCCACGCACCTGAAAACGGTTCAGCAAACCCTGCCCGCTCAACGTGCGCTCAATGCTGTCCAACAAAATCGAGCGCATTTGATACACGTTATGCCGCCGCCCCTGAAGATCCAACGGATCCGGCGCCAACGCCTCCACCAGCGGCACATGCTGCGCCCACCACCCCCGCAGCGCCGCCATGAACGCCGCTTGGCACTGCGCCACTCCAGCGTGGCCATTCACCAGCGTGGCAATGGCGCGTTTGTCCGCCCGCAACTCCGGCGCCAAATCCACATACCCGACATCCGACGCACGCGGCACAAAACAGCTCTCCCGCAGCCCCGCATAGTGGCGCCAAAAATGCCCCAGCGCCGCCACCTCCGCCACCGGCACCCCACCGTGCAAATGGGCACGCACATCGTGCGGTTCCGGCGGCGGGGCGTTGTCCACATAACGGCGGATGTTGCAGTTGTAATCTTCCGCCTGAATCTCGGCGATGGGCACCCGGCGCGCATAACCGGGAATATCGTGCCCAGCGCGGTAGGCGTGGACGATTTTGTCCACATCCTCCGCCCGCAAATGGTTTTGCGCCTTGCCTTCCCGATATTCTCGATCCGCATTGATGAACAACACATGCCGGCGCTGCGCCGCACCGTCCTTGTTCATCACCAAAATGCACGCCGGAATCCCCGTGCCATAAAACAGATTGGCCGGCAGCCCGATCACCGCCTCCAAGAAACCCTTGTCCACAAAAGACTTGCGCGCTTCGCGCTCCTCCCCGCCCCGGAACAACACCCCGTGCGGCATCACCGAGGCCATGCGGCCATTGCTCTTGAGCACCGCCAACATGTGCTGCACGAACATCAAATCAGCCTTCTTGCCCTTTTCCGGCATCCAGAATTGGAAACGCCCCGGAAAGGCAATCGCCTCCTTCTTCTTGCTGCCACTGCCGTCGTCCTTCGATTGGGTTTTTGAATAGTTTTGGCTGAACGGCGGGTTGGCCAGCACCCGGTCAAAACGACGCAGCTCGCCGTTTTCATCCAGATGGCGCGGGTTGGCCAGGGTATCAGCGTTGCGGATGTCCGCGTGGGCAATGCCATGCAACAGCATGTTCATCTTGCAGATAGACCAGGTGGTGCCCATCTTTTCCTGCCCGAACAACTCTAGCTCGGACGGGTTGCCGCCACACTCGCGCAAATAATCCCGCGCCTGAATCAACATGCCCCCTGAGCCGACCGTCGGGTCATACACCCGCATATTCTCTTTCGGATCGCAGATTTCCACACACACCCGCACCACTTCAGCCGGGGTGTAGAACTCGCCCGCCTTTTTGCCAGCAGAGTCCGCAAAATGTTTGATCAAAAACTCGTAGGCTGCACCCAGCAAATCGGGAAACTCGAAATCATCATCACGCAGCGGGATTTTGTCGAAGTTCTGGATGAAATCCGCCAGCGTGTCATCGTCCAGCGTGCTCTGCCCGATTTTGCGGTTGAAGTTGATGGTTTCCTTCAGCACGTCCTGCAAGGCATCCGGGTTGGCGTCTTCGAGCGCGGCCAGCGCCTTGTTCAGCGCCGTGCCCACGTTCTCCTTCACATGCTTGAGCGCTGGGCGCATCACCGGCGGCGTGACGGACAGATCCGCCCAACCCTCATTCCAGCGCGCCCGCTTGGGCACGAAGAAATATTTGCCGGTGTACTGGTCGCGGTCTTCCAGCAGCGTGAGCGTGTCCTCTTCGGACAGCGCCATGGCTTTCGCCTCTTTGCGAATCTCGACGCGCCGCTGGTCGAACAAGTCACTGGCCCGCTTCAGGAACAGCAAGCCGAAGATGTATTCCTTGTACTCACTGGCGTCCATGTTGCCGCGCAGGTCGTCGCAGGCGGTCAAGAGCAGCTTTTCCAGCCGGGCCAGGGTGAGTTTGGTCGTGCTCATGCGTCAACAGCTTGCAGAAATGAAAACGGGCCAGTTCCTTTTGAGAACTGACCCGTGAATCAATGGTCGGGGTGGCGGGATTCGAACTCGCGACCCCTTGCACCCCATGCAAGTGCGCTACCAGGCTGCGCTACACCCCGACGCGAGAAAGCTATTCTAGCCCGAAAAAACTTCAGTGTGCAAGCACTTCGCTGATTTTTTGTACCGACCACACATCCGCCCCCAGCAAGCTGTGGGTTTGTTGACGCAACGCCGCCGCGTCCGCCGTGGTGAACAGCATGCAACGCTGGGCATCGGTCGATGTGGGCCCCCCCTCAGCGGTCACCGGCAGCCCGAGCACGCTGCGGGTGCGACGGGCGACAGCTTCGGCGGTGTCCACAATCCGCACAGCAGGCCCCAAACGCGCTGCCACCCGATCCGCCACAAAAGGGTAATGGGTGCAGCCCAAGGCCACCGTGTCCACCTGTGCGGCGCGCAGTGGTTGGCAGAAGACATCAAGCAACGCTTCCACTTCGGCATTGGGTAAGCCAGCCTCAATCGCCGAAGCCAAGCCCGGGCAAGGCACCCGCGTCACCGCACAGTGCGCAGCGTGGCGTTGCACCAAGGCTTCGAAGCGCGCACTGGCCAAGGTGCCCGGCGTGGCCATCACCCCAACGCGCCCACTGCGGCTGGCCGCCGCAGCGGGTTTGATGCCCGGCTCGACGCCCACAAATGGCCTGTGCGGAAACGCCTGGCGCAACATGTCAATCGCCTGCGTGGTGGCGGTGTTGCAGGCCACTACCACGCAATCGACGCCTTGGTCGAACAGGTGCTGGGTCAAATGCACGCTGCGGGCGTGGATGTCTTGCGGCGCACGCTGGCCGTAGGGGGCATAAGCAGTGTCCGCCACATAACTGAAGCGCGCTTGCGGGCACGCTCGCAGCAACGCACGCAGGATGGACAAACCGCCCACCCCAGAATCAAAGATGCCGACATGGGGCACCCGGTCGGAAGAAAAACACACATCGGACATGGGGCGGGCAGTCTACCCCTGGGGGCACTTGGGCACGGAGGGCGCACCTAGAATCCGCCCGCTTGAGCCTGACCAGGCTCTGAACGTTCAACTGGAGCAAGTGACATGAAGGTTCTCGTACCCGTCAAGCGCGTGGTCGACTACAACGTCAAGGTGCGTGTGAAGTCCGACGGCTCGGGCGTGGACATCGCCAACGTCAAGATGAGCATGAACCCCTTCGACGAGATTGCCGTGGAAGAAGCGGTGCGTCTGAAGGAAAAGGGCGGGGTGACGGAAGTCATCGCCGTGTCCTGCGGGCCGACGCAGTGCCAAGAAACCCTGCGCACCGCCATGGCCATCGGGGCCGATCGCGGCATTTTGGTGGACTGCGGCGCCGACGAGGTGCAACCGCTGGCCGTCGCCAAAATCCTCAAGGCGTTGGTGGAAAAAGAAGGCCCGAGCCTGGTGATCCTGGGCAAACAAGCCATTGACGATGACAGCAACCAAACCGGCCAAATGCTGGCGGCGCTGCTGGATCGTCCGCAAGCCACGTTCGCTTCGAAGGTGGAACTGAGCGCCGACGCCGCCACCGTCACCCGCGAGGTGGACGGCGGCCTGGAAACCGTGCGCGTGAGCCTGCCGGCCATCATCACCACGGACTTGCGCCTGAACGAGCCGCGTTATGTGACGCTGCCCAACATCATGAAGGCCAAGAAAAAGCCGCTGGCCACCGTCAAGCCCGCCGATCTGGGCGTGGACGTGGCGCCACGCCTGAAGACCTTGAAGGTCGCTGAACCGCCGGTGCGCGGTGCAGGCGTGAAGGTGGCCGACGTGGCCGCGCTGGTGGAAAAACTCAAGAACGAAGCCAAGGTGATCTGAGATGGCCGTCCTCGTCATTGCTGAACACGACAACGCGCACCTCAAGGGCGCAACCCTCAACACCGTGACCGCCGCCGCCCAACTGGGTGAGGTGCATGTGCTGGTGGCCGGCTCGGGTGCTGCTGCGGTGGCGGCTGCGGCGGCGCAAGTCGCCGGGGTGGCCAAGGTGCTGCACGCTGACGGTGCGAGCCTGGCCGAAGGCCTGGCAGAAAACCTGGCCGCGCAAGTGCTGGCCGTCGCTGGCGGTTACAGCCACTTGCTGTTCCCCGCCACCGCCAGCGGCAAGAACACCGCCCCGCGTGTGGCCGCCAAGCTGGACGTGGCGCAACTGAGCGACATCACCAAAGTGGTGAGCGCCGACACGTTCGAACGCCCGATCTACGCCGGCAACGCCATCGCCACGGTGCAAAGCGCCGATGCGGTGAAGGTCATCACCGTGCGCACCACCGGGTTTGATGCTGCCGGCCAAGGTGGCGCTGCCGCTGTGGAAAGCATCGCCGCTGTGGGCGCCAGCGCGCAAAGCGCCTTCGTGGGCCGCGAAGTCACCAAGAGCGACCGCCCGGAGCTGACCGCCGCCAAGGTGATCGTCTCCGGTGGCCGCGCCATGGGTTCGAGCGACAAGTTCAACGAAGTGCTGACGCCGCTGGCCGACAAGCTGGGCGCCGCGCTGGGCGCCAGCCGTGCCGCCGTCGATGCGGGTTATGCACCGAACGACTGGCAAGTCGGGCAAACCGGCAAGATCGTCGCACCGAGTTTGTATGTCGCTTGCGGCATCTCGGGCGCGATCCAGCATTTGGCCGGCATGAAGGATTCGAAGGTGATCGTGGCGATCAACAAGGATCCGGAAGCACCGATTTTCAGCGTCGCCGACTACGGCCTGGAAGCCGATCTGTTCGCAGCGGTGCCGGAGCTGGTCAGCAAGCTCTGATCGAACGCGGGGCGTAGCGCCCAAAAAAAGACCCGGCCACGAGGGCCGGGTTCAAACGGTACCCAGAAACACCGGGTTTCTTCGGAGGTACCGAGGAGACAAGCGTCAAATTACTTGCGGGCCTTGGCAGCCGAAGCAGCCTTCACGGCGGTGCTGGCCATGGCTTGCAGGTTGCTTTCGGTCACTTCGGCGGCTTGCTTGGCAGCCTTGTGAACGCTTTCGTAAGCGTTGGTGGCGGCGGCCATGGCCGACTTCACCAGGGCCACAGCGTTTTCAGAGCCAGCCGGGGCGTTCTTCATGGCGCCGTCCACGGTGGCCGAGAACTTGGCTTGCACGTCAGCCATTTGGGCTTCCACGGCTTGAGCCAGTTCGGTGTTGGTGGCCGAAGCGATGTCATACAGTTGGCGGCTGTAAGCGGTGGCCTTTTCAGCCATCGGTTGCAGCAGGCCAGCTTGCAGGGTCAGCAGCTCTTGCGCATCCTTCACCGACAGGGCGGCGTTGGCGTTGTCGGCGGCTTCGCCCAGGGTGGCGCGGGCCACTTGCAGGTTCAGTTCAACCAGCTTTTCCACGCCCGAGAAGGCCTTGTTGGTCAGGTCGAACAGGGTTTCCAGGTTGGCTTTTTGGGCGGCGAGCAGTTGTTCAGCAGTCAGCATGGTGTTCTCCAGTACAGATGATTGGGGGACGCTGCGCAGCTCACTGAACTTCGTTTGTGCGCTGCAACATGGTTCCCAGTATCGGGGCAGTTTTCGCGGATTGCAAGTGTTTTTGTTGCACTGCAACAAAAATTTCACATCCGATCTTTGCGCGCCGTGGCGCTTCGCTCATGCAAGCTTTTACCTCTGATCAGTACGAGTTGCCCTTGCCCGCCGGGCATCGTTTCCCCATGGCGAAATATGCGCGTTTGCGCCAGCGCGTTGAGTCCGAGCTGCCCCAAGTTCGCTTACAACCCGCCCCAGCCGCGAGCGAAGGCGAGTTGGCGTTGGTTCACACGCCGGCATATGTGGACGCTGTGCTACACGGGCACCTCACCCCGGCGCAAGCGCGAGAGATTGGTTTTCCTTGGTCGCCGCAGATGGCGGAACGGTCGCGGCGCTCCACCGGGGCCACGATCGCCGCCGCTCGGGCGGCGCTGGCCGAAGGCGTGGGCGTTAACTTGGCCGGCGGCACCCACCACGCTTTTGCCGACCGGGGTTCCGGTTACTGTGTGTTCAACGATGTTGCGGTTGCCGCACGTTTGATGCAGGCGGAATGGGCGCGGCAGCAGCGCCCCGGCCTGCGGGTGCTGGTGATCGACCTGGATGTTCACCAAGGCAACGGCACGGCGGCGATTTTTGCGGGGGATGCGTCGGTGTTCACCCTGTCCTTGCACGGGGCGCGCAATTTTCCGTTTCGCAAGGAAACTTCGGATCTCGATGTGGAACTGCCCGATGGATGCACCGATGCGCCGTATCTGGCCGCGTTGGAAACTGCGCTCGCCACCGTCTGGGCCGGCTGGCCCGAGGGGCCGACGCTGGCGTTTTACCTCGCCGGTGCCGATCCTCACGAGGGCGACCGGCTGGGGCGTTTGCGCCTCACCGCCGAAGGACTGGCCGAACGGGATCGGCGCGTGTTCGCGGCACTGCGGGCGCGGCGCATCCCGGTGGCGGTGAGCATGGCAGGCGGGTATGGTCACGACATCGACACCACCGTGGCCCTGCAATGCCAAACCGTGGCCCTGGCTTGGCAGAGTTGGACGGCCTGGGCTGCGCAGGGGCTCTGACATTCAACTGACGTTCAGTCGTGAATTCCTAGAATGCCCGACCCAAAAAGGAGACAGAAACGATGCCGCACCGCCCCCTCCCCTCCCCCTGGCGCCGCTGGGCCAGCGGTTTTGCCCTGAGCGTGTTGCCCGCTTGGGCCCATGCGGCTGAGGTCTCCGGCGCCGAGCTGGGTGCATGGTGGGGTGTGCCGTTTGCGGGGATGCTGCTGTCCATCGCGTTGCTGCCGTTGTTGCGGCCCATTTTTTGGCACCACCACTTTGGCAAGGTGGCTGCCGGGTGGGCGCTGGCGTTCTTGCTGCCTTTTGCGGTGGTGTTCGGGCCGGGCGCGGCGTTCGGGGTGGTGGGGCACACGTTGGTGGCCGAATACATCCCATTCATCGTGCTGCTCACCGCCTTGTTCACCGCCGCTGGGGGGATTTATGTGCGCGGCAATCTGCATGGCAGTCCGCTGCTCAACACCGGCTTGCTGGGCATCGGGGCGGTGCTGGCCAGTTTGATGGGCACGACGGGCGCTTCCATGCTGCTCATCCGCCCGCTCATCCGAGCCAATGACAACCGGCGCCATGTCACCCACGTCGTGGTGTTTTTCATTTTCATCGTCAGCAATGCCGGGGGGTCTCTCACGCCGTTGGGCGATCCGCCGCTGTTTCTGGGCTTTTTGAAGGGCGTGGAATTCACGTGGACGCTGCGCCATCTCTTCCCGGAAACGCTGTTTCTGGTGGGCAGCTTGCTCGCGCTGTTTTTTGTGATCGACAGTTACTGGTATCGCCGCGAAGGGGTGCTGCCACAGGATCCGACGCCCGATGACCACCGCCTCGGCTTGGACGGTGCCATCAACTTCCTGCCCCTGTTGGGCGTGGTGGCGCTGGTGCTGCTGAGTGGCACTTGGAAGCCGGGCATCAGCGTGTCCGTGCTGGGTCACGCGGTGGGGTTGGAGCAATTGCTGCGGGATGTGGGCTTGCTGGCCATGACGGCACTGTCCCTCTGGATCACACCGCACAGCGTGCGCGAGGCCAACCAGTTTTCCTGGGCGCCGATGCAAGAAGTGGCCAAGCTGTTCATCGGCATTTTTCTCACCATGGTGCCGGTGCTGGCCATGCTCAAGGCGGGAGAGGCGGGGGCTTTTGGGGCGGTCACACGGGCCGTCACCGGGGCGGACGGCCAACCGCTGCCCTGGGCCTATTTTTGGATCAGCGGTTTGCTGAGTTCGTTCTTGGACAACGCACCCACCTACTTGGTGTTCTTCAATCTGGCCGGTGGCGATCCGCAAACCCTCATGGGCCCTTTGGCGGCGACGTTGGCGGCGATTTCGGCAGGATCGGTGTTCATGGGGGCCAACTCTTACATTGGCAACGCGCCCAACTTCATGGTGAAGGCGATTGCCGAGGAGCGTGGCGTGCGCATGCCCAGTTTCTTCGGTTACATGCTGTGGTCGGGGGCGATTTTGCTGCCGCTGTTCGGCGTGATGACGCTGATTTGGTTTGTGTGATGTGCCGTGCCTGACTGGAGTTCACCCATGACGATGCCCTCCCGGCCCCGCGTGTTGATTGCGCGGCGCATTTTTCCTGAGATCGTGGCCCGGCTGGCGGCGCACTTCGAGGTGCGCACCAGCGACGATGCTCCCGGCGGTCTGCAAGGTGATGCCCTGATCGCCGCTCTGCAAGGCTGCGATGCGGTGTTCGTCGGCGCCACCGAACGCATCGACGCGGCGGTGCTCGACGCCTGCCCCATCCTGCGCGCCGTGTGCAGCATGGCCGTGGGCACGAACAACATCGATCTGCCGGCGTGTACGGCACGCGGCATTGTGGTGAGCAACGCGCCAGATGTGCTGACTGAAACCACCGCCGATTTCGGCTTCGCGCTGATGATGGCGGCGGCACGGCGCATCACTGAGGCGGAACATTTCGTGCGGGCCGGGCGCTGGCAGCATTGGGCCTACGACTTGATGGCCGGGGCGGACATCCATGGCCGCACTTTGGGCATCCTGGGCATGGGGCGCATCGGCCAAGCCATCGCCCGGCGCGGGGTGCATGGGTTCGGCATGAAACTGGTTTATCACAACCGCCGCCGCTTGGCCGAAGAGGTAGAAGCCGGTTTGGGCGGGGCGCGTTGGCTGTCGCTGGAAGCGCTGCTGCGCGAGGCCGATCACCTCGTGTTGGTGCTGCCGTACACGCCGCAGGTGCATCACCTCATCGGTGCGACCGAGCTGGCATGGATGAAACCGACGGCCACGCTCACCAACATCGCCCGAGGGGGCATCGTGGACGATGGGGCATTGGCCGAGGCCCTGAGCCAGCGGCGCATCGCAGCGGCTGGGTTGGATGTGTTTGAGGGCGAACCGCAGCTCTGCCCAGCGTTGCTGGCGTTGAACAACGTGGTGCTGACGCCGCACATCGCCAGCGCCAGCTTGGCCACGCGCCGCGCCATGGCCGATTTGGCGTGTGACAACCTCATCGCCGCGTTCCGGGGCGACACACCGCCCACCGCGCTCAACCCCGAGGTGTTGGCCGGGATGCGGCGGGTCTGATCAGGGCTTGGATTTGGACGCCGGCCCCACCGGCAGCTCCGCCGACGCGGGCGCCGATGCGGCCAGGGCCACGGCGGGGGGTTGGCGGTAGTTGGCTGGCAAGCGGGAGGTTTTGGGGTAACCCGCTGCGTCCAAATTGCTGTTCCAGGTGATGGAGTTCAGTCCGCGCAGCAGTTGCTGGCCGATGGTCAACATGGGCAAGCTGCGGTCGCCGCCGGTCAGTTTGGCCAGTTGGCGGAAATCCGCATCGCTGGTGATGAGTTTTTCACTGAACGGAATGCCCCGGGTTTGCAGCAGCGTGCGTGCGGTGTCGCAGGGTTGGCAGCCGCGCTGGCTGTACAGCACCACGGGAAAGCGCGACACCGGCTCGCGCAGCTCGGAGGGCAAGTGCGCCACGGCGCCGGCGCGCTCGCTGTCTGTGCTGGCCATGCCGGAAATTTTTAGCGGCGTGGCTCGGGCAGCGTCGGCGGGGCGCAGGGTGTCGGTGTACGTCACCCGACCGTCCGGGCCGACGATTTTGTACTGCGCCCACCCCGCGCCGCTGGCCGCCAATGCGGCCACCACAGCGCCCACGCCCAGCACCGAACGGATGCAACGGTGGCGCACCATGATCAGGCCATCCCTTGGTGACGCAACAGCGCGTCGATGCGCGGCTCACGCCCACGGAAAGCCTGGAAGCTGGCCAACGCCGGGCGGCTGCCGCCCACTTCCAGCACCTCTTGGCGATAGCGCCGACCGGTGGCCACATCCAGCACCCCCGCTTCTTCAAACGCACTCCAGGCGTCAGCGGACAGCACTTCGGCCCACTTGTAGCTGTAGTACCCCGCCGCGTAACCGCCCGCAAAAATGTGGGTGAAGGTGTGCGGCGTGCGTGCAAACGCCGGCGGAGACATCACGGCCACTTCCTGGCGCACCTCGTCGCACACGGCCAGCACGCGGCCAGCGGCGTCGGCTTCGGTGTGCAGGCGCATGTCCAGCAGCGCGAATTCGACCTGGCGCAAGGTCTGCAAACCGCTTTGGAAGTTCTTGGCGGCCAACATCTTGTCGAACAGGGCGCGGGGCATGGGCTCGCCGCTGTCCACATGGGCGGTCATCTGCTGGAGCACGTCCCACTCCCAGCAGAAGTTTTCCATGAACTGGCTGGGCAGTTCGACCGCGTCCCACTCCACGCCGTTGATGCCGGACACGCCCAAATCGTCCACCCGCGTCAGCAGGTGGTGCAGGCCGTGGCCAAACTCGTGGAACAGGGTGATGACGTCGTCGTGGCGCAGCAGCGCGGGTTTGTCGCCCACCGGCGCGGCAAAGTTGCACACCAAGTAGGCCACCGGGGTTTGCAACTGCTGGGAATCGACGCGCAACCAGCGATCCCGGGCGTTGTCCATCCACGCGCCGGGGCGCTTGCCGGTGCGGGCGTAGGGGTCGAGGTAGAACTCGCCCACCGTTTGTCCGGCCCGCTCGATTCGGAAAAACTGCACGCTCGCATGCCACACCGGCGCCTCTGCCGGCACGATGGTCACTTCAAACAGCGTCTGGATGATGGTGAACAGCCCTTGCAACACCTTGGGCAGCGGCAAATAGGCTTTGACCTCTTGGTCGCTGAAGGCATACCGCGCTTGCTTGAGCTTTTCGCTCACAAAAGCGGTGTCCCAGGATTGCAGATCGGCCCAGCCCAGCTCTTGGGCGGCAAAGGCGCGCACATCGGCCAAATCGCGTTCGGCGCTGGAGCGGGCGCGTTGGGCCAGATCGCGCAGGAAGGCCAGCACTTCCGCCGGATCTCGCGCCATCTTGGCCGCCAGGGACACTTCCCCGTAGTTGCCAAACCCCAGCAGTTGCGCATCCTCGGCCCGCAGCGTCAGCAGCTCTTGCATGAGCGACGAGTTGTCGCGCTCCGCCGGGCCAAACTCGCTGGCACGGGTGACGTAAGCGCGGTACAGCGCTTCACGCAAGCTGCGGTCTTGGGCGTACTGCATCACCGGCAGGTAGGTCGGAAAATGCAGGGTGAGTTTGCATTGGCCTTCGTGGCCGTCCTGGGCCGCAGCGGCTTGCATGCCCTGCACGACATCCGCCGGCACCCCCGCCAGGCGCTCGGGCGCGACGTAGAGCGCAAACGCATCCGTCGCATCCATGACGTGGTTGGAGAACGCGTGCGACAGCTCGGCCAACCGGTCTTGGATCTGGGCGTAACGGGTTTTGGCCTCGCCCTGCAAGTCGGCGCCACCGAGGCGGAAATCGCGCAGCCACAGCGCCAGGGCTTGGCGGCGGGCGGGCGTCAAGTCGGCGGACGAAGGCGCGTCGGCCACGGCCTGGTACTTGGCATAGAGGCGCTCATCGGCCCCCAGGCGGGTGTAAAACTCCGTGATGCGCGGCAAGTTCTCGCTGTGGACGGCACGCAGCTCCGGCGTGTCGGCCACATGGGCGAGATGGTTCACCACCCCCCAGGCGCGTTGCAGGCGCTCGGTCGGCACCGACAGCACGAGCGCCAGCGCGTCATAGTCGGCTGCCACATCCGGGCCGACGGCGCGTTCCAGCGCCGCGTTGGCCGCGTCCAGCAGCTCGCTCAAAGCGGGGGTGACGTGTTCAGGGCGAATGGCGTCGAAGGGAATCGCGCCGTCAAACTGGAGCAGGGGGTTGGTGTTCATGCCGCCAATGGTGTCAGAGGGTGGTGCGCTGTGCCGCTTCGAGGGTATTGACCAGCAGCATGGCGCGGGTCATCGGGCCGACGCCGCCGGGCACCGGGGTGATGTAACCGGCCACGGCTTTCACGCCGTCGAAGTCCACATCGCCGCAGAGTTTGCCTTCATCGTTGCGGTTCATGCCCACGTCAATCACCACGGCGCCGGACTTGACCATGTCGGCGGTCAGCACGTTGCGCTTGCCGACGGCGGCCACGACGATGTCCGCTTGGCGGGTGTGGTACGCCAAATCAGCGGTGCCGCTGTGGCACACAGTGACGGTGGCGTTGGCGTGCAGCAGCATCATGGCCATGGGCTTGCCGACGATGTTGGAGCGCCCAATCACCACCGCATGCTTGCCGCGCAGGTTCTTCATGCCGATGGATTCGAGCATCTTCATGCAGCCGTAGGGCGTACACGCCTTGAAGCCGACTTCGCCCACCATCAAAGCGCCGGCGCTGGCGATGTGGAAGCCGTCCACGTCCTTGGCGGGTGAGATGGCTTCGATGACTTTGTGGTCGTCAATGTGCTTGGGCAGCGGCAGTTGCACCAAGATGCCTTGGATGCTCGGATCGTTGTTCAGCGCATCGATGCGGGCCAGCAACTCGGCCTCGGTCATCGTCGCGGGGTGGCGTTCCAGCACCGAGCGCATGCCGACGCTTTCGCAATCGGTCACCTTGTGTTTGACGTACACCTGGGAGGCGGGGTTGTCCCCCACCAGCAGCACGGCCAGGCCGGGTTGGCGGCCAGCGGCGGTCAGGGTGGCGACTTGGGCGGCGACTTCGGCACGCACTTGTTTGGCCAGGGCGTTGCCATCAATGAGTTGAGCGGTCATGAGAAAAACGGCGATGAAGTGTGGAACGACAAAAACGACAAAAGGCCGCTGGTGCGACGCAGCGGCCTTCAGGAAAGCGGCCCGGTCAGGCCTTGGCGGGTGCCGAAGCGTGGCTGGCGCCCAGCGCGATTTTGAGCAGATCGGCCACCGTGTTGGCGTTGAGCTTTTCCATGATGTTGGCGCGGTGCGCCTCCACGGTTTTGATGCTGATGCCCAAATCGTCGGCGATTTGTTTGTTCAGCCGCCCAGCAACGATGCGTTCGAGCACCTGGGCTTCCCGCGTGGTCAGGCGGGACAGCAGCGCGTCGCGGCTGGCTTGCTCTTGGTGCTGGCTGAACGCTGTGCGCGCCTGCTCCAACATGCGCTCGACCAAACCCACCAGTTCCTCTTCCTTGAAAGGCTTCTCGATGAAGTCCATCGCGCCTTTTTTCATCGTGTTCACGGCCATGGGCACGTCACCGTGGCCGGTGATGAAAACGATGGGCAGGGGGCTCTTGCGGTCGAGCAGCTTGTCTTGCAGATCCAGGCCGCTCATGCCGTCCATGCGGATGTCGGTGATCAAGCAGGCCACTTCACGCGGATCAAAACGCGACAGGAAGGACTCGGCGGAATCGAAACACTTGACCCGGTAATCCTTGCCTTCGAGCAGCCATTGCAGGGAGTCACGAACCGCTTCGTCGTCATCCACGACGTAGACGGTACCTTTCTTGGGAATCAGGCTCATTGAGATGCGGCGTTGGAGTTGGGGGCGGGCGCCTGGTCGGGTACTTCGGGCACCGCTGCCACCTCGGGCCGCCGGCTTCGATCCACCGGAACGGTGAAGCTGAACTTGCAGCCGGTGACAGCCGATCCATTGTAGAGGTTGGCCGCCCGCATCCGTCCTTGGTGTGACTCAATGATCGAGCGACACAGCGACAGCCCAATCCCCATGCCATTGGCCTTGGTGGAGTAGAACGCCTCGTAGATGCGGCCCAGCGTTTCTTCGCTCATGCCGGGGCCGGTGTCGGTGACGCTGAACTCGATCACGTCGCCGTCTTCGGAGTCGGGGCGGGGCACGACTTGCAGCTCAATGTGGCGGCGCTCGCTGCCCAGGCCGGCGTTGTCGATGGCTTCTGCGGCGTTCTTCAGCAGGTTCATCAACACCTGTTCGATCAGGATCGGATCACACAGCAGCCACGGCATGCGCTGGGCCACGTACACGTGCAAGGCCACTTTGCGCCGTTTGAGCTCAATGCTCGCCAATTCGACCGCATCGTCCACGATCTGGCTGGCTTGGGCCGGTTGGCGCTGCGGCGCACTGCGCTTGACGAAACTGCGAATGCGGTGAATCACCTGCCCCGCCCGCTCGGCTTGGCGCGCGGTTTTTTGCAGCGCGGCGATCAAACCTTCCTCGTCGATGGCCTTGTTTTTCAGGCGGCTGACCATGCCGTTGCAGTAGTTGTTGATGGCGGTGAGCGGCTGGTTCAACTCGTGCGCCACCGAGCTGGCCATCTCGCCCATGGTGATGAGTCGGCTGGTGACCTGCGCCCGCTCGGCTTGCTGCCGCGCTTGCTCTTCGACACGCCGGCGCGCCGTGATGTCCGTGGCGATCAGCATGTGGGCCAAGCGGCCATCCGTCCATTGCAGGTAGCGTGCGCGCACGTCGAACCACATTTGCAGGGATTCGACGAACACCTCCCGGGTTTGCGGCCCGGCTTCGGTCAGCTCGGAGGCGGGCAGACCGGAGAGGGCGTCGGTGGTGTCATCCTCGGTATCGGGGGCGGGTGGCGGTGGGGCGGTGTTGGCCAGCACGCCGTGGCCTCCGGCGTCCGAGCCGAACCACAGCCGGTAAGAACGGTTGGCAAACAGCAACTCCCCGCGCTGCACCGACAGCACCGACACCGCCGCCTCCAACCCCTCCAGCACCGTGGTGAAACGCTCGTGCGCGGCGCTGAGTTGATCGCGGATGCGCTTGGCCTCGGTGATGTTGGTCATCGAGGTCATCCAGCCGGTTTGGTGGCCTTTCGGGTCGATCAGCGGTGACACGTACATGCGCGAATCGAAAATCGAACCATCCTTGCGCATCACCTTGACTTCGATGCCGCCGACGGGCGTGCGCCCCTGCAACTCCTGCTGAAACAAACGGGCGTTTTCTTCGATGCGATCCGGTGGCCAGTAGGGAAACGGCGGGCGGCCATTGATCAACTCGGTTTCGGTGTACCCGGTCATGGCGCAAAACGCCGGGTTGACGTAGGTGACACGCCCATCCAAATCCATGGCACGCATGCCGGTGAGCATGGAGTTTTCCATCGCCCGGCGGAAGTTGATTTCTTGCGCCAGGGCGTCCTGAATCTGTGCGCGGCGGCGCATGTGGCGCCAGGTGCCCAGCAGCATCCAGACGGTCAACACACTCAGCGCCACCACCATCCAAAACAAGGTGTTGCCGATCAGGCTGATGGAGGTTTTATAGCCTTGGCCACGCAGCGTCAGGCCATTGGCCATGGGGGCCAGCGGCACGTCGTGGTGCAGCACTGGCGCCGCCAGGGGTTGCCCCGGCATGGCGGTGATCGTGCTGGCCACCGACTGGCCTTCCGCACCCAAGATGGTGACCGCATGGCGCCGCGTCACCTCGCTGGGCACGTAGTGGCGCAACAGGGCTTCGACCGAATATTCCGCCAGCAACACGCCCAGAAAACCATTGCGGTCGATCAGCGGCACTTGGATCTGAAACACCGTCACCTTGTCTCCGGCCACAAACGCGTGCGAGTACGTCGGTTGGCGCGTGCGCCGGGCGCTGCGGAATGCATCTTCCGGGCCGTTCGGGGGTTCTTCATCGATCGGCAGTGAGGTGGGCGGCACGTTGGCTTGGCCAGCCACGTCGGGGGCGTAGTCATCCAGCACATCCAGCGCGGCGCGCACGCGACGCTGGTTGTTCAGCCACACCAAACGCCGCACCTCCGGGCGTTCGCGCTGGAACGCCGTGGCTTGGGGCAGGAAGTTGGTGCCGTCGATGTCCCGCGTGGCCAACTCACGCGCCATGCGCACGAGCTGCTCTTGGTTCTCGATCAGGTGCAGGCGAATTTGCTGCTGCGCCACTTCGGTATCCCGGCGCAGCGCGTCGGAGACGCGCTCGATCTCCTCGTTGCGCAAGTACCAAAACGACGCGGTGATCGCCGCCAAAAACATCAGCACCGACACCAGCGGGCCGATGGTGGCGAAGCGATCCTGCCGCGCCGGTGACTGTTGGCGCCACCAGCGGCGCAGCAGCCGCGCCAAGCGCGACGACAAGGAGGTGGAAGCATTCAGGGGAGCCATCCATGTGGATTATCGATGACAAAAATTTCACAATAAGAAAAGTACATTCGCCATTTGGAAATTAACGAAGCTTGTGCGACACTGCGCGCCGTCGTTTTCACCGAGTGATGGCTCAACCTGAGGAGACAAGCCCATGTCCGCCACGCCCCAATCTCTGCTGCGCCCCGAAGCGTTGGACGCTGATGCGCAGGAAACCCGTGAATGGCTCGACGCGCTGAGCGCCGTCATCGAAGCCGAAGGCCCGGATCGGGCGCATTTCCTGCTGGAGAAGTTGCTGTCAGACGCCCGTCAGCACGGCGTGGACATGCCGTTCTCGGCCAACACCGCTTACGTCAACACGATTCCGCCGGAACAGGAAGAACGCTGCCCCGGCAACATCGAAATCGAAGAGCGCCTGCGCGCTTACATGCGCTGGAACGCCATGGCGATGGTGGTCAAAGCCAACCGCCACAACCCGGAAGACGGCGGCGATCTGGGCGGCCACATCGGTTCGTTCGCTTCGCTGGCCCACATGTTTGGCGCCGGCTTCAACCATTTCTGGCACGCCGAAGGTGAGAACCACGGCGGCGACTGCATTTACTTCCAAGGCCACGTCGCGCCCGGCGTGTACGCCCGCGCCTTCCTAGAAGGCCGTCTGACCGAAGAGCAACTGCTGAACTTCCGCCAGGAAGTGGACGGCAAGGGCCTGTCCAGCTACCCACACCCCAAGCTGATGCCGGGGTTCTGGCAGTTCCCCACCGTCTCGATGGGCCTGGGCCCTTTGATGGCGATTTACCAAGCGCGCTTCCTGAAGTACCTGCACGCCCGGGGCATCGCCAACACCGAAAACCGCAAGGTGTGGGTGTTCTGCGGCGACGGTGAAATGGACGAACCGGAAAGCCTGGGCGCCATCGGCCTGGCTGCACGCGAGAACCTGGACAACCTGATCTTCGTCATCAACTGCAACCTGCAACGCCTGGACGGCCCGGTGCGCGGCAACGGCAAGATCGTGCAAGAGCTGGAAAGCGAGTTCCGGGGCTCGGGCTGGAACGTCATCAAGTGCTTGTGGGGTTCCAACTGGGATCCGCTGCTGGCCCGCGACAAGGACGGCGCCCTGCGCAAGCTGATGATGGACGTGCTGGACGGCGACTACCAATCGTTCAAGGCGAACGACGGCGCTTATGTGCGCAAGCACTTCTTTGGCCGCAACCCCAAGACGTTGGAGATGGTGGCCAAGATGTCCGACGACGACATCTGGGCGCTGCGCCGAGGCGGCCACGATCCGCAAAAGGTGTTTGCCGCTTTCGACCGCGCCGTGAAGCACAAGGGCCAGCCGACCGTGCTGCTGGTGAAGACCGTGAAGGGCTTCGGCATGGGCAAGGTGGGTGAAGGCAAGAACACCGTTCACCAAACCAAGAAGCTGACGGACGAGGACATCAAAGCCTTCCGCGACCGCTTCAACATCCCCGTGTCGGACGCCGATCTGCCCAAGATCCCGTTCTACAAACCCGCCGACGACACGCCGGAAATGCAGTACCTGCACGAGCGCCGCAAGGCCCTGGGCGGCTACCTGCCCAAGCGCCGCGTGAAGGCCGACGAGAGCTTCACCGTACCGGCGCTGGAAAACTTCAAGGCCGTGCTGGAGCCGACCGCCGAAGGGCGCGAGATTTCCACCACCCAAGCCTATGTGCGCTTCCTCACGCAACTGCTGCGCGATCAAGCCCTGGGCCCGCGTGTGGTGCCGATTCTGGTGGACGAAGCCCGCACGTTCGGCATGGAAGGTTTGTTCCGCCAAGTGGGCATCTACAACCCGCTGGGCCAGCAATACACCCCGGTCGATAAAGACCAGGTGATGTATTACCGCGAGGACAAGGCCGGCCAAATCCTGCAAGAAGGCATCAACGAAGCCGGCGGCATGTCGAGCTGGATCGCGGCGGCCACGAGCTACGCCACCAGCAACCGCATCATGGTGCCGTTCTACGTCTACTACTCGATGTTCGGTTTCCAGCGCATCGGCGACTTGGCTTGGGCGGCGGGGGACATGCAAGCACGCGGCTTCCTGCTGGGCGGCACCTCGGGCCGCACCACGCTGAACGGCGAAGGTTTGCAGCACGAGGACGGCCACAGCCACATCCTGGCCGGCACGATCCCGAACTGCATCAGCTACGACCCGACGTTTGCGCACGAAGTCGGCGTGATCCTGCACCACGGCCTGAAGCGCATGGTGGAAAAGCAAGACAACGTCTTCTTCTACCTGACCCTGCTGAACGAAAACTACCCGATGCCGGGCCTGAAGGCGGGCACCGAAGAGCAAATCATCCAGGGCATGTACCTGCTCGAATCGGCCACGCCGGAGATGCCGCTCAAGGTCAACCTGCTGGGTTCGGGCACCATCCTGCGCGAAAGCATGGAAGCCAAAAAGCTGCTGGCGCTGGATTGGGGCGTGGGCGCCAACGTCTGGAGCTGCCCGAGCTTCAACCAACTGGCCCGCGACGGCCAAGACTGCGAACGCTACAACCTGCTGCACCCGACCGACGAGGCCCGCGTGCCGTTCGTGGCCGAGCAGTTGGGCACCACCGTCGGCCCGGTGATTGCGTCCACCGACTACATGAAGAACTACGCCGAGCAAATCCGCGCCTTCATCCCGAAGGGCCGCAGCTACAAGGTGCTGGGCACGGACGGGTTCGGTCGTTCGGACTTCCGCAGCAAGCTGCGCGAGCACTTCGAAATCAACCGCCATTACATCGTCGTGGCGGCGCTGAAGTCGCTGGCCGAGGATGGCGTGCTGCCGATGGCCAAGGTGGCCGAAGCCATCGCCAAGTACGGTTTGAAGACCGACAAGATCAACCCGCTGTACGCCTAATCACCCGTTTCGGAGACAAAACATGGCACTGGTTGAAGTGAAAGTCCCCGACATCGGCGACTTCAAGGAAGTGGGCGTGATCGAACTGCTGGTCAAGCCCGGTGACACGGTCAAGGCCGAGCAAAGCCTCATCACGGTGGAAAGCGACAAGGCGTCGATGGAAATTCCGTCGAGCCACGCGGGCGTGGTCAAGGAACTCAAGGTCGCGCTGGGCGACAAGGTGAGCGAAGGCTCGGTGGTGTTGATGCTGGAAGTGGCGGGGGTTTCACCCTCTCCCCAGCCCTCTCCCCAGCCCTCTCCCATCAAGGGAGAGGGAGTCACTCCGGTGGCTGCGCCTGCCGCTGTGGCTGCCGCGCCCGCCGCTGCGGCTGTTCCTCCCTCTCCCATCGTGGGAGAGGGCCGGGGTGAGGGAGCGCCCGTCGAAGTGTTCGTGCCCGACATCGGTGATTTCAAGGACGTGGCCGTCATTGAAATCCTGGTGAAGGTGGGCGACACGGTCAAGGCCGAGCAAAGCCTCATCACCGTGGAGTCTGACAAGGCGTCGATGGAAATCCCATCCGCTGCGGCGGGCGTGGTGAAGGAGCTGAAGGTCACGCTGGGCGACAAGGTGAGCCAAGGTTCGTTGGTGTTGGTGCTGGAAGGCGCTGCTCCCACGGCCTCCCTCCCCCTGGCAGGGGGAGGGTCAGGGAGTGGGTCGAGCCCAGTGGCAGCCCCTTCCGCCGCAAGCTCAACCCTTCCCCAGCCCTCCCCTGCCAGGGGAGGGAGTGAGGTTCTGCCGGTGCATAACCCGGTGGTGCCTCCGACCGCCTCCCTGCCGCACGCTTCGCCCAGCATCCGCAAGCTGGCGCGTGAACTGGGCGTGCCGCTGGCCGAAGTCAAGGGTTCCGGCTTGAAGGGCCGCATCACCCAGGCCGACGTGCAAGGTTTCGTCAAGGGCGTGATGGCCGGCGACGTGCAAACCGTGGCGCAAAAAGCCAAGGCCCCTGCCCCGGTCGCCGCTGCTGCCGCAGCCGTGCCGGTGGGCGGTGGCATCCCCGGTTTGCTGCCATGGCCGAAGGTGGATTTCGCCAAGTTCGGCGAAGTCGAAACCAAGCCGCTGTCGCGCATCAAGAAGATTTCGGGCCAGAACCTGTCGCGCAACTGGGCCATGATCCCGGCGGTCACCTACCACGAGGACGCCGACATCACCGACCTGGAAGCCTTCCGCGTGCTGGTGAACAAGGAGAATGAGAAGTCCGGCGCCAAGGTGACGATGCTGGCTTTCCTCATCAAAGCGTGCGTCAAGGCGCTGCAAAAGTTCCCCGAGTTCAACACCTCGCTGGACGGCGACAACCTCGTTTACAAGAAGTACTTCCACATCGGCTTTGCGGCTGACACCCCGAACGGCCTGGTGGTGCCCGTGGTGAAGGATGCGGACAAGAAGAGCGTGAGCCAAATCGCCATCGAAACCGGCGAGCTGGCCAAGAAGGCCCGCGACGGCAAGCTCGGCCCCGCCGAAATGAGCGGCGCATGTTTCACCATTTCGTCTCTGGGCGGGATCGGTGGCACCTACTTCGCGCCCATCATCAATGCGCCGGAAGTGGCCATCCTGGGTGTGAACAAGAGCGCCATGAAACCGGTGTGGGACGGCAAAACCTTCGTGCCGCGCCTGACGCTGCCGATGTCGCTCACCGCCGACCACCGCGTGATCGACGGCGCCTTGGCCACCCGCTTCAACGTCTATCTGGCGCAACTGCTGGCGGACTTCCGTCGCATCTCGCTGTAACCGGGGAGCACACAAGATGGCATTGATCGACGTGCAAGTGCCCGACATCGGCGACTTCAAAGATGTGGGCGTGATCGAAGTCCTGGTCAAGCCGGGCGACACGGTGCGGGTGGAACAAAGCCTGATCACCGTGGAATCCGACAAGGCTTCGATGGAGATTCCTTCCTCGGCTGCGGGCGTGGTGAAGGAGTTGAAGGTGGCCTTGGGTGACAAGGTGAGCCAGGGGTCGGTGATTTTGACGTTGGAAGCGGCGGCGGGGGTTTCACCCTCTCCCCAGCCCTCTCCCATCAAGGGAGAGGGAGCCACGCCGGCTTCCGCCTTCACCGCTGCGGCAATTTCACCCTCTCCCCTCGTGGGAGAGGGCCGGGGAGAGGGGGCGCCCGCCCCAGTGGCCGGCAGCTACACCGGCCCGGTGGACGTGGAATGCGAAGTCCTCGTTCTGGGCGGTGGCCCGGGCGGTTACTCGGCCGCGTTCCGTTCGGCGGATTTGGGCCTGAAAACGGTCATCGTCGAGCGTTACGCCACGCTGGGCGGCGTGTGCCTGAACGTGGGGTGCATTCCCTCGAAGGCGCTGCTGCACGTCGCGGCGGTGATGGACGAGGTGGCGCACCTGGGTGATCTGGGCGTGGAGTTTGGCGCCCCGAGCGTCAACATCGACAAGCTGCGCGCCCACAAGGAAAAGGTGATCGGCAAACTCACCGGCGGCCTGGGCGCCATGGCCAAGATGCGCAAGGTGCCGACCATGCGTGGCCTGGGCCAGTTCCTGGATGCTCACCACCTGCGCGTGGAAGAAACCAGCGGCACGGCGCAGGAAAAAACCGGCAGCGCCAAGGTGGTGAAGTTCCAATACGCCATCATCGCCGCCGGCTCGCAAGCCGTGCGCCTGCCGTTCTTCCCGCAGGACGAACGCATCGTGGACTCGACCGGCGCCCTGGCGCTCAAGGCCGTGCCGAAGAAGATGCTGATCGTTGGCGGCGGCATCATCGGTCTGGAAATGGGCACCGTTTACAGCACGCTGGGCGCCCGCCTGGACGTGGTGGAAATGATGGACGGCCTGATGCAAGGCGCGGACCGCGATCTGGTCAAGGTCTGGCAAAAGATGAACGCCAAGCGCTTCGACAACATCTTGTTGAAGACCAAGACGGTGGGCGCCGAGGCCACCCCGGAAGGCATCAAGGTGCAGTTCGAGGGGCTGGACGGTACGAAGTCCGAAGGCGTGTACGACCTGGTGCTGCAAGCCGTGGGCCGCACGCCCAATGGCAAGAAGCTCGGCGCCGAGGCGGCGGGCGTGGTGGTGGGCGAGCGCGGGTTCATCCCGGTGGATGTGCAGATGCGCACCAACGTGCCCAACATCTTTGCCATCGGCGACATCGTCGGCCAACCCATGCTGGCCCACAAGGCGGTGCATGAGGCGCATGTGGCGGCGGAAGTCATCGCCGGCACGTTGAAGGGCGACGCTTCGCTCGCCAAAGCGCAGTTCGACGCCCGCGTGATCCCGAGCGTGGCCTACACCGATCCGGAAGTGGCGTGGGTCGGTTTGACCGAAGACCAAGCCAAGGCGCAAGGCATCAAGGTGAAAAAGGGCTTGTTCCCCTGGACGGCTTCGGGCCGCGCCATCGCCAACGGCCGCGACGAGGGTTTCACCAAGCTGCTGTTCGATGATTCGCCCGAGGCGCATGGTCACGGTCGCATCCTGGGCGGTGGCATCGTCGGCACGCACGCGGGCGACATGATCGGGGAAATCGCCCTGGCCATCGAAATGGGCGCGGACGCAGTGGACATCGGCAAAACGATTCACCCGCACCCGACGCTGGGCGAAAGCATCGGCATGGCGGCGGAAGTGGCGCACGGTAGCTGCACGGATTTGCCGCCGCAGAAGAAGTAAGCCCTCTGCGAACGGTGTGCTTGCCGGTCTGTGCCAGCAAGCGCAGTACGAGGCCCGAACTGGCAACGGTTCGGGCTTTTTGTTCGTGGGTTGAAGCTGGCTCGAACACCGATAATCCCCCTCTATGCACCCGAATGCCCTCCTCGACCTGGCCACCGACCTGCTGCGCCAAGTGCTCAAGCTCGACGCCCCAGCGGACACCATCGTCTCCAACTTCTTCCGCAAACACCGCCAACTCGGCCAGCGTGAACGCCACAGCTTGGCCGAAACCGCCTACACCGTCCTGCGGCGGCGCTTGATGTACGCCAACCTGGCCCAAAGCGGCACCGGCGCCCTCGAACGCCGCCTCGCCATGCTCGCTTGGCAAGGCGCCGACACCTTCCTGCGCGGCGCCCTCGGCCCCAACGAACAACAGTGGCTCGCCGAAGTCCGCGCTATTTCCACGGACAGCCTGCCCGAAAAAGCCCGCCACAACCTGCCAGACTGGCTCGCCAGCGCCCTCAAACAAGAAGTGGGCGACGATTTCTGGCCGCTCGTGCAAGCCATGGACGCCGCCGCTCCGCTGGATTTGCGCGTCAACACCCTCAAAACCAAACGCGAAACCGCCCAAGCCACTTTGGCCGAAGCCGGCATCGACGCTCAACCCACCCCCTATTGCCCCTGGGGCCTGCGCATCCAGAGCAAACCCGCCCTGCAACGGCTGCCCTTGTTCATCCAAGGCGAAATCGAAGTGCAGGACGAAGGCAGCCAACTCCTGGCCGCCCTGCTCAACCCCAAACGCGGCGAAATGGTGGTGGACTTTTGCGCCGGCGCCGGCGGCAAAACCCTCGCCCTCGGCGCCCTGATGCGCAACACCGGGCGGCTGTATGCGTTTGACGTGTCCGGCCACCGCCTGGAAGGTTTGAAGCCGCGCCTGGCACGCAGTGGGTTGTCCAACGTCTACCCGGCCCAAATCGCCCACGAGCGTGACGAGCGCATCAAACGCCTCGCCGGCAAGATCGACCGCGTGCTGGTCGATGCCCCCTGCTCCGGCCTGGGCACCCTGCGCCGCAATCCCGATCTCAAATGGCGCCAATCTCCCAAGGCGCTGGAAGAACTGGGCGTCAAACAAGCCGCCATTTTGGCCAGCGCGGCGCGTTTGGTGAAACCGGGCGGGCGCTTGGTGTACGCCACATCCAGCCTGTTAACACGCGAGAACGAAACCATCGCCGATGCCTTCACCCAAGCGCATCCAGACTTCGTGCCCGCCAACGCCGCCGAGCTGCTCACGCAAGCCCACGTCGAACGCGCCGACGAGCTGGTGACGGGCAACGGCCACCTGCGTTTGTGGCCGCACCGCCACGTCACCGATGGCTTCTTTGCGGCGGTGTGGGAGCGAAAGTCCTGAGTTTTCGCCGGCCATCGGCTGCCTAAAATTCCCACTTTTCCGGCCCGGGTTCGCTTGACGACCCGGGCCGTTGTCTTGATAGATACGGGTTTGTGGCAAAGGAGTGGCACATGACGACGTGGGACAGCAGCGTGCAAACGCTGGCGCACTGGGCACAGGCCGGGCTGCTGGAAGCAGCGTGGTGGCAAATCGTGCTCATCACTTTGGTGTTGACGCACCTCACCATCGCAGCGGTGACGATTTTTCTGCACCGCTGCCAAGCGCACCGGGCGCTGGAGCTGGGGCCCGTGCCCTCGCACTTTTTCCGCTTTTGGTTGTGGCTGACCACGGGCATGGTGACGCGGGAGTGGGTGGCCATCCACCGCAAACACCACGCCAAGTGCGAAACCGAGGACGACCCGCACAGCCCCATCACCCGGGGCATCCGCACCGTGCTGCTGCAAGGCGCTGAGCTGTACCGTGCCGAGGCCCAGGTGCCCGCCACGGTGCAAAAGTACGGCCACAACACCCCGAACGATTGGCTGGAGCGTCACCTCTACAGCCGCCACAACGTGCTGGGCGTGGCGCTGATGATGGTCATCGACCTGGCGCTGTTCGGCGCGCTGGGCTTGACGGTCTGGGCGGTGCAGATGATCTGGATTCCGCTGTGGGCCGCAGGCGTCATCAACGGCGCGGGCCACTATTGGGGCTACCGCAATTTTGAAGCGCCGGATGCGTCCACCAACGTCAGCCCCTGGGGGGTGTTGATCGGCGGTGAGGAGCTGCACAACAACCACCACACTTACCCAACATCGGCCAAGTTCTCGGTCAAACCCTTTGAGTTTGACATCGGCTGGGGTTACATCCGTGCCCTGGAGTGCATCGGTTGGGCCAAGGTGCGCAAGGTGGCGCCGCACATGGAACTCGGCCCAGCGCGTGAGGTGGCCGACGCTCAAACTTTGAACGCTGTGATTGCCCACCGCTACGAGGTCATGGCCCACTACGCCAAACAACTGCGCCGCGCTTGTGCGGATGAAGTGGCGCGCTTAAAAGCCCAAGGCCACGGCGCCCAGCCGGGAGCGTGGTCGGAGATGCGCTTGGCGCAACGCTGGCTGCACCGCGATGCGGACATGATCCCCGCCAGCGTGCGCCAACAGTTGCAACAGGTGCTGGCGCACACGCCGACGCTGGAGCAACTCGTCACCATGCGCGAGGAGCTGCGCCAGTTGTGGACACGCACCAACGTTTCCGCCGAGCAACTCGTCGCCGATTTGCAAGACTGGTGCCGCCGTGCCGAGGCCAGCGGCATCGTGGCGTTGCGTGAGTTTTCCGTGCAGTTGCGTTCCGTTCGGGCATGAAAAAAGCCCGCCGATGGGCGGGCTTTTTTTCGCAAGGTGCGAGGAAGTCGGCTGAATTACTTCAGCTTGATTTCCTTGTACAGCACATGCTTGCGTGCCTTCGGGTCGAACTTCATGAATTCCAGCTTTTGGGGCGTGGTCTTCTTGTTCTTTGCCGTGGTGTAGAAGTGGCCGGTGCCTGCGGTGGACTCCGCTTGATCTTTTCGCGACCGCCTTTGCTTGCCATGGTATGTTCTCCTGAGTCAGTTCAATGGCTCGTGATCCGTCGGATCAGAGCTCGCCCTTGGCACGCAGATCGGCCACGACTTGGTCGATGCCGACCTTGTCGATCAGACGCAGCGCAGCGCAGCTGATGCGCAGACGCACCCAGCGGCTTTCGCTCTCGACCCAGAAACGGCGATATTGCAGGTTGGGCAGAAAACGACGCTTGGTCTTGTTGTTGGCGTGGGAAACGTTGTTACCCACCATCGGGCCCTTGCCCGTGACTTGACAGACGCGTGCCATGACGCTTCTCCAATTTTGTCCAGATGTTCAGGAGCTGGTGCCTAGAGCAGGGGCAGCATGAGCGCGATGCTGGGTCATCGAGCCGCAGCACGCCGGTGTCACGCTTACGCTTGGTTGGGCACCCATGAAGCGAAAGCAGCACAGCAGCGCGTGGACACTACCGGGCCGTCTTTCGGCAAAGACGACGATTATAGGCGATTTCAGTGCGCCTGTTGCTCCAAGAAGCGTTGTGCATCCAACGCGGCCATGCAACCCGTCCCCGCCGAGGTGATGGCCTGGCGATAAATGTGATCTTGCACGTCGCCGGCAGCGAACACGCCGGGCACGCTGGTCTGGGTGGCGAAGCCGTTTTGGCCGCCTTGGGTGACGAGGTAACCGTCCTTCATGGCCAACTGGCCTTCGAAGATACCGGTGTTCGGTTGGTGGCCAATGGCGATAAAACAGCCCGTCAGCGCCAGCTCACGGGTGGCGCCGTCGTTCACGTTCTTGAGGCGCACGCCGGTGACGCCGCTGGTGTCACCCAGCACCTCGTCCAGCGTCTGGTGCAGGTGCAGCTCGATTTTGCCGGCGGCGACTTTCTCCATCAGCTTGTCGATCATGATGGCTTCGGCACGGAACTTGTCGCGGCGGTGAATCAGATGCACCTTGGCGGCGATGTTGGAGAGGTACAGCGCTTCTTCCACCGCCGTGTTGCCCCCACCGACCACGCACACCTCGGCGCCACGGTAGAAGAAACCGTCGCAGGTGGCGCAGGCGCTCACGCCCCGGCCCATGAACGCTTCTTCAGACGGCAAACCCAGGTACTTGGCCGAAGCACCGGTGGCCAGGATCAGGCTGTCGCAGGTGTAGGTGCCGCTGTCGCCGGTGAGGGTGAAGGGGCGCTGGCTCAGATCGACGGCGTTGATGTGGTCAAACACCATCTGGGTGTTGAAGCGCTCGGCGTGCTGCTGAAAGCGCTGCATCAGCTCGGGGCCTTGCACGCCCATCACGTCGGCGGGCCAGTTGTCCACCTCGGTGGTGGTCATCAGTTGGCCGCCTTGGGCCATGCCGGTGATGAGCAAGGGCTTCAAGTTGGCGCGGGCTGCGTAGATGGCTGCGGTGTAACCGGCCGGGCCGGAACCGAGGATCAAAACCTGGGCGTGGACGGGTGAAGTGCTCATCGGAAACTGGGGGCTAGGAGGGGCGCCAAAACCGGCGCCGGTAAGATCACGGCATTCTACGGAAGGCGCCTTCTCGGTGCTGAAGACCCCCTTTAGCCCGCCGAGCGCCCCGCTTTTTCAGAAACCACAGGAGCTGTCATCACGATGATGGGGCGCGTCAACCCGACCAGCCGAACCCCGGCCATTGAGCCTTTGCCGCTGGGGCTACCGCCCTGGCAGTTGCTGGTGCGGCGCTTGCGCCTGGTGGTTCACGCCTTGGCTTGGCTGGGTTTGGCCTTGGCCTTGGTGAGCCGCAGCGCCACCGATCCGGCGTTTTCCACCACGGGGGACGATTTACCGATCCACAACTGGCTCAGCCTGCCCGGCGCTTGGCTGGCAGACTTGAGTTTGGTGCTGTTTGGCTTCAGCGTCTGGTGGCTGGTGTTGACGGGCTGGTATGCCGTTTTCATGCAACTGGCCCGCGAGCTGCGCGACCGCTACGACCCGGCCCCACGCCCCTCGTCCGGCTGGGGCGGTTGGCGCTGCTGGAGCGGTTTGATGTTGCTGATGAGCGCCAGCTCGGCACTGGAGTGGACACGGGTGTATGCCCTCGAAACCCGCTTGCCCGGCCACGCCGGGGGGGTGTTGGGCTACTACCTCGGGCCGTGGTCGATGAAGACGCTGGGCTTTGAACTGTCCGGGTTGATGTGGGTGGTGATGCTGGTGATGGCCCTGCCTTGGGTGTTCCGTTTCTCGTGGGGCACGGTGGCAGAAACGCTGGGCGCGTGGGTCGATGGCCTGCGCGAGCGCCGCGCCGAGCAGTTGGAACGCGATGAGGACACCCGCCTGGGTGAACTCGCTCAAGCCGAACGCGAACGCTACGCCGAAGGCACGCCCCCACGCAGCGAAGCGCCGCCCGTGCGCATCATCACACCCGCCGAAGCGGACGCCGCTCCGCCCTCCCTGCCTGTGCCCGACGAAGCCGATTGGGAAGAACCCCCACCCTGGGACACCCCAACGGCGGCATCCGCGACCGCCACCGCACCGGCACCGGCACCGCGTGCGCCCTCACCGCCGCCCCGGCCACGCACGCGGCGCAGCTTGCCGGGCCTCGACCTGCTCGACCCCGCCCCGCAGCGCAGCGAAACCATCACTCCCGAATCGCTGGAGCTGACCAGCCGCTTGATCGAAAAGAAACTCAAGGATTTCGGCGTGCAAGTGCGCGTCGTGGCCACGCAGCCGGGGCCGGTGATCACGCGCTACGAAATCGAACCGGCCACCGGGGTGAAAGGCTCCCAGGTGGTGAATCTGGCCAAGGATTTGGCGCGCTCGCTCTCCTTGGTGTCGATCCGCGTGGTGGAAACCATCCCCGGCAAAAACCTCATGGCCTTGGAGTTACCCAACCCCAAACGCCACACCATTCGCCTGTCCGAGTTGCTGGGGGCGGCCAGCTACAAAGAAGCACCCTCCCCGCTCACCGTGGCGCTGGGCAAGGACATCGTCGGCCAGCCCGTTTGTGCCGATTTGGCGCGCATGCCGCACTGCTTGGTGGCGGGCACGACGGGTTCGGGCAAGTCTGTGGGCATCAACGGCATGATTTTGAGCTTGCTCTACAAGGCCGATCCGAAGCAGGTGCGCCTCATCCTCATCGATCCGAAGATGCTGGAAATGAGCGTCTACGAAGGCATCGGCCACCTGCTGTGCCCCGTGGTGACGGACATGAAACAAGCCGCCAACGCCCTGACTTGGTGTGTGGCAGAAATGGAGCGGCGCTACAAACTCATGAGCAAGCTGGGCGTGCGCGGTTTGGAGGGCTACAACCGCAAGATCGCCGAAGCCGCCGAACGCGAAGAATTCGTGCCCAACCCGCTCAGCCTGACGCCGGACGCGCCCGAACCGCTCGATCACCTGCCCTGCATCGTCATCGTCATCGACGAATTGGCAGACTTGATGATGGTGGTGGGCAAGAAAATCGAAGAACTCATCGCCCGCTTGGCACAAAAGGCGCGGGCGGCGGGCATCCACCTGATTTTGGCGACGCAGCGCCCCAGCGTGGACGTGATCACCGGTCTCATCAAAGCCAACATCCCGACGCGCTTGAGCTACCAGGTCAGCAGCAAAATCGACAGCCGCACCATCCTCGACCAAATGGGCGCCGAAGCCCTGCTCGGCATGGGCGACATGCTTTACCTGCCCGCTGGCAGTGGCGTGCCCATGCGTTTGCACGGTGCCTTCGTCAGCGATGACGAGGTGCATCGCGTGGTGACGGCCCTCAAAGCCCAAGGCGAACCGGACTACATCGAAGGCATCCTAGAAGGCGGCGTGCTGGAGGGTGAATCGTCCGGTGGCGGGGGCGGTGCCAGCGCCGATCCGGAAGCCGATCCGCTGTACGACCAAGCCGTGGCCCTGGTGCTGCAACACCGGCGTGTGTCGGTGTCTTCGGTGCAGCGGCATTTGCGCATCGGCTACAACCGGGCGGCGCGGCTGGTGGAACAGATGGAAAAGGCCGGGCTGGTGTCGCCCATGGGCCACAACGGCAACCGCGAATTGTTGGTGCCGCAACGCGAAGAAGGATGAAACGATGAACAAGGTGCAACGCCTCTCCCGCCGATCCAGCTTGGCGGGCGGCTTGCTGGCCCTCGTCGGACTGCTGACGGGGCCAGGGGCGGTGTGGGCGGCGGATTCGGTCGAGTTGCTGCGCGCCTTTGTGCGCGATGTCAAAGCGGGCCGGGCGGATTTCACCCAAACCGTCAGCGCCCCCGATGGGAAGCGGCAGAAAGTGTCCAACGGCCAGTTCGAGTTTTTGCGGCCGAACCGTTTTCGCTTTGTGTACGTCAAGCCCGAGCCGCAAACCATCGTCAGTGATGGCGTGAAGGTCTGGTTCCACGACCCCGACTTGAACCAGGTGACGGTGCGCAAACTCGGTGATGCGCTGGGCAGCACGCCGGCCAGTTTGTTGGCATCGTCGTCGATGGACAAGGATTTCGAGCTGAAAGCCGAGCCCGATCAAAACGGCTTGGCCTGGGTGCGCGCCACCCCGCGCCAGCGCGACAACACCATCCAGTGGCTCAAAGTGGGCTTTCAAGGCAGCACGCTGGCGGCGGTGGAAATTGCCGACAGTTTCGGCCAGCGTTCCATGCTGCGCCTGAGCCGCTTTCAAGCCGAAGCCAGTTTGCCGCCGGAGACTTTCCGCTTCGTGCCCCCCGCTGGTGCGGACGTGGCCGAGCAGTGAACCCGGACTTGTTCGCCCCCGCCGGCCCACCCCCTCCTTTGGCGGAGCGGCTGCGCCCGTTGACGTTGGACGAGGTCATCGGCCAAGCGCATCTGCTGGGGCCAGGGCGGCCACTGCGCCGAGCGTTTGAACGCGGGCGCTTGCACTCGATGATTTTGTGGGGGCCGCCCGGCGTGGGCAAAACCACGCTGGCGCGGTTGTTGGCGGGGGCGGTCAAGCTGCGGTTCATCGTCTTATCGGCGGTGCTGGCGGGGGTGAAGGACATCCGCGAGGCCGTCGAACAGGCGCACATCGCCCGTCAAGCGGGGCAAGGCACGCTGGTGTTTGTGGACGAGGTGCATCGTTTCAACAAAGCCCAGCAGGATGCGTTTTTGCCGCACGTCGAATCCGGCCTGTTCGTGTTCATCGGCGCGACGACGGAAAACCCGTCGTTCGAGGTGAATTCGGCGCTGCTGTCCCGCGCTACCGTGCATGTGTTGCATGCGCTGGACGCCACCGATTTGCGCCAATTGCTCACCCGGGCGCAAAGCGTGCTGGACGCGCCGCCTTTGAGCGACGCTGCCGCCTCGCGCCTCATCGCCTGGGCCGATGGCGACGCACGCCGCTTGCTCAACGCCTACGACAACCTCGTCGCCCAAGCCGAAGGCGCCTCCGAACTGGACGAGGCGCTGTTGGAGCGTTCCCTTGGGGAACAACTGCGCCGCTACGACAAGGGCGGCGATCAGTTTTACGACACGATTTCCGCCCTGCACAAATCCGTGCGCGGCTCCGACCCGGATGCAGCCCTGTATTGGTTCGCCCGCATGATCGATGGCGGGGCCGATCCGCGTTACCTGGCGCGGCGCCTCATCCGCATGGCCAACGAGGACGTGGGCAACGCCGACCCCCGCGCCCTGCGTCTGGCCCTGGACGCCGCCGAAACCTACGAGCGCCTGGGCAGCCCCGAAGGCGAGCTGGCGTTGGCGCAGGCCGTGGTGTATCTGGCGGTGGCGCCCAAGTCGAATGCGGTGTATGTGGCCTGGAAAGCCGCGCAGGCCCTGGTGAAAACCCAAGGCTCGCAACCCGTGCCCGCGCACCTGCGCAACGCGCCGACTTCGCTGATGAAACACCTGGGCCACGGGGCGGGCTACCGCTACGCCCATGACGAGCCGGGCGGTTTTTCGGCTGGGCAATCGTACTGGCCGGACGGAATGCCGTCTCACCCCCTCTACCAACCCGTCGCACGGGGGCTGGAGCTGAAGATTGGGGAAAAATTGAATCAGTTGCGCTCGCTCAACGAAGCGGCGAATAACCCTCTGCCCGACCGGGCCTGATTGGCGAATTCATCGCCAAGAAACGGAAAACACCGAGTCAATACCCTGGGGGTGCTTCCTAAAATCGGCCGCGCTTGGGCGCCGTTGTGCGCCGCCGGGTGGCTGCTGGGTGGAAGGCGGGCTTCCGGGTGGCGGGATTCTTGCAATCTGCGCCGGGCATGAGGCCGGGGCGTTCTCGCCCCGTCACGACCCAACCCTGGAGAAAGCCTTCAATGGACATTTTTGTGCAACAGATCATCAATGGTCTGGTGCTCGGGAGCATGTATGCGCTCGTGGCACTGGGCTACACGATGGTGTACGGCATCATCAGCTTGATCAACTTCGCCCACGGTGAAGTGCTGATGGTGGGGGCGATGGTGAGTTGGACGGTCATCACCTTCCTGCAAGACAGTGGTCTGCCCGGTTGGGCCTTGCTGCTGCTGTCGCTGGTGGCCGCCATCATCGTGTGTTCGATTTTGAACTTCACGATTGAAAAGATCGCTTACCGACCGTTGCGCAATGCGCCACGCTTGGCCCCGCTGATCACCGCCATGGGCATGAGCCTGCTGCTGCAAACGCTGGCGATGATCATCTGGAAGCCCAATCCCAAGCCCTTTCCCTCGGTGATCCCGATGGAGGTGTTCTTCCTGTGGGAAGACGGCCCCGTCATCACGCTGACCCAAATCCTCATCCTCGTGACCACCGTCACGGTGCTCGGTCTGCTGCTGTGGTTGGTGAACCGCACCAAGCTGGGCCGCGCCATGCGTGCCACCGCTGAAAACCCGCGTGTGGCCAGTTTGATGGGCGTGCGCCCGGATCACATCATCAGCGCCACGTTCGTGATCGGTGCCACGCTGGCCGCGCTGGCCGGCATCATGTGGGCCGCCAACTACGGCACGGTGCAGCACTCGATGGGGTTCTTGCCGGGCCTGAAAGCCTTCACGGCGGCGGTGTTCGGGGGCATCGGCAACCTCACGGGCGCGATGGTCGGCGGGGTGCTGCTGGGCCTGATCGAAGCCCTGGGCGGCGGTTACCTGGGTGAACTGACGGGCGGTGTCTTCGGCAGCCACTACGTTGAGATCTTCGCCTTCTTGGTGCTGATCCTGGTGCTGACGCTGCGCCCCTCGGGCCTGATGGGCGAACGTGTCGCCGACCGCGCTTGATGAGCGCGCCCTGCACGGAGAAACACGCATCATGAAATCTCAGAAGATTGTCATCTTCCTGCTGGCGGCTTTTGCGCTGCTGGCACTGCCCCTGCTGGCCGGCTCGTTCGGCCAGGGCTGGGTGCGCATCATGGCCTTGGCGCTGCTGTATGTGCTGCTGGCGCTGGGGTTGAACATCGTGGTCGGTTACGCCGGCTTGCTGGACTTGGGCTACGTGGCGTTCTACGCCGTGGGCGCCTACATGTTCGCCTTGCTGGCCTCGCCGCACCTCACCGACAACTTCGAGTGGATCAAAGCCATGTTCCCCGAAGGTTTGCACATGCCGATTTGGCTGGTGATCCCAATGGCGGCGTTGATCGCTGGGGTCGCCGGCATGGTCTTGGGTGCGCCCACGCTCAAGCTGCGCGGGGACTATCTGGCCATCGTGACCCTCGGTTTTGGCGAAATCATCCGGGTGTTCATGAACAACCTGGAACATCCCATCAACCTGACCAACGGCCCGCGTGGCATCAGCCAAATCGATCCGATGCGCCTGTTCGGTGTGGATTTCAGCCAACCACTGCACCTGGGTGGCCTGGAAATTCCCGGCGTGACGCTGTACTACTACCTGTTCCTCGCCCTGGTGGTGTTCGCGGTGGTGCTGTGCCACCGCTTGGCAGACTCGCGCATTGGCCGCGCTTGGATGGCCATTCGTGAAGACGAAATCGCCGCCAAAGCCATGGGCCTGAACACCCGCAACCTCAAGCTGATGGCCTTCGGCATGGGCGCGACGTTCGGTGGCGTGTCCGGTGCGATGTTCGCGGCCTTCCAAGGCTTCGTGTCGCCGGAATCGTTCACGCTGATGGAGTCGGTGATGATCGTGGCGATGGTGGTGCTGGGCGGTTTGGGCCACATCCCGGGCGTGATTCTGGGAGCGTTGCTGCTGGCGGCCCTGCCCGAAGTGCTGCGCTACGTCGCCGGCCCGCTGCAACAACTCACCGATGGCCGGTTGGATGCCGCCATCCTGCGCCAGTTGCTGATCGCGCTGGCCATGATCGTCATCATGCTGCTGCGCCCGCGTGGTCTGTGGCCCTCGCCTGAGCATGGCAAGGCCGCCCCGCACGCTGTCAAGCTGCCCTGATCGACCCTGAGATACGGAAGGAAACCCATTCCATGAGCCAACCCGTCCTCAACGTCCAGGGCGTCTCCAAGCGATTCGGCGGCTTGCAAGCCCTGTCCGGCGTGAACATGACCATCCTGCCCGGCCAGGTCTACGGCCTGATCGGCCCGAACGGCGCCGGTAAAACGACGTTCTTCAACGTCATCACCGGCCTGTACACGCCCGATGGTGGCACCTTCGAACTCGGCGGCGCGCCCTACAAACCAACCACGGTTCACGAAGTGGCCAAAGCCGGCATTGCCCGTACTTTCCAGAACATCCGGCTGTTTGCGGAGATGACGGCGCTGGAAAACGTCATGGTTGGCCGGCACGTTCGCACGAACTCGGGGCTGCTGGGCGCGATGTTCCGCACCGCCGGTTTCAAGGCCGAGGAAGCCGCCATCCGCCGCCGAGCGCAGGAGCTGCTCGACTACGTCGGCATCGGTAACTTCGCCCACTACAAGGCGCGCACCTTGAGTTATGGCGACCAGCGTCGTTTGGAAATCGCCCGCGCCCTGGCCACCGACCCGAAGCTGATCGCCTTGGACGAACCCGCCGCCGGCATGAACGCCACCGAAAAAGTGGTGCTGCGCGAGCTGATCGACCGCATCCGCAAGGACGGACGCACCATCCTCATCATCGAACACGACGTGAAGCTGGTGATGGGCCTGTGTGACCGCGTCACGGTGCTGGACTACGGCAAACAAATTGCCGAAGGCACCGCCGCCGAGGTGCAGCGCAACGAAAAGGTGATCGAAGCCTATCTGGGCGCCGGTCATCAACCGCACTGAGCGCGCCGCAAGAACGAGGATCAGCACATGACACAAGCAACTTTGCTCAAAATCAGCGGCCTGAAGGTGGCATACGGTGGCATTCAGGCCGTCAAAGGCGCCAGTTTCGAGGTGCGCGAGGGCGAATTGGTGAGTTTGATCGGCGCCAACGGGGCCGGCAAGACCACCACCCTGAAAGCTGTGACCGGCCTGCAACCGGTGATGGCGGGGGACATCGAGTACCTCGGCAAGTCCATCAAAGGCCAAGGCGCGTGGGACTTGGCGCGCCAAGGGCTGGTGATGGTGCCCGAAGGCCGGGGCACCTTCACGCGCATGACCATCGTCGAAAACCTCCAGATGGGCGCCTACACCCGCAACGATGGCGAGATCGACGCCGACATCGAGAAGGTGTTCACCACCTTCCCGCGCCTGAAAGAGCGTGCGCAGCAACTGGCCGGCACCATGTCCGGTGGTGAACAGCAAATGCTGGCAATGGGCCGGGCCTTGATGGCACGCCCCAAAGTGCTGCTGTTGGATGAGCCGTCCATGGGCCTGTCGCCCATCATGGTGGACAAAATTTTCGAGGTGATCGAAACCATCCACGGCCAAGGCACGACCATTTTGCTGGTGGAACAAAACGCCAGCCGGGCGCTGGCGCTGGCCAATCGCGGCTATGTGATGGAGTCGGGGGAAGTCACCATGTCCGGCTCGGGGCGCGATCTGCTCGAAGACCCACAGGTGCGCGCAGCCTACCTGGGCCACTGACGTGCGGCATCTGGCATGCTTGGCGTTTTCCAAGCAACCAGATGCCAAGCATGAGTTACAACATTGACCTTTCGGGCCGCGTGGCCCTGGTGACGGGCGCTGCCAGCGGCTTGGGCGAGCAGTTTTCCCGCACTCTGGCCAAAGCCGGCGCCGCCGTGGTGCTGGCGGGCCGCCAACTGGAAGCCCTCAAAACGTTGCGCGCCGAAATCGAAGGCTTCGGTGGTGATGCCCACGTCGTGGCGCTGGACGTGAACGATGTGGACAGCATCCGCGCCGCCGTCGCCCATGCGGAAACGGAAATGGGCGCGCTGGACATTCTCATGAACAGCGCCAGCCTCAGCACCACGCAAAAACTCACCGATGTGACCCCGGACGATTACGACGAGGTCATGAGCGCCAACACCCGGGGCGCCTTCTTCGTCGCACAGGAAGTGGCCAAGCGCATGATCGCCCGCGCCAAGGGCGCCGCACCGGGCACGTTCACGGGCGGGCGCATCGTCAACGTGGCCTCGGTCGTCGGGCTGCGGGCGGTGAGCCAGTTGGGCGTGTACGCCATGAGCAAGGCCGCCGTGATCCAAATGACACGCGCCCAAGCGCTGGAATGGGGCAAGCACGGCATCAACGTCAACGCCATTTGCCCAGGTTACATCGACACCGAACTCAACCACCACCACTGGCAAACCGAACACGGCCAGCGCCTGTTGAGCAGCCTGCCACGCAAGCGTGTCGGCGAGCCCAAGGATCTGGATTCGGTGCTGATGATGCTGTGCGCCAATGAAAGCCACTTCATCAACGGCGCCATCATCCAGGCGGACGATGGTTTCTCGGTCTGAGTGGAGATCTCCGCATGAGTGACCCGCATTTGGTGCTAACCCTACTCGAAGCCCGCGTGCTGGGCGTACTGGTAGAAAAGCAGCACACCGTACCGGACACCTACCCGTTGTCCCTGAACGCTCTGGTGGCGGGCTGCAACCAGAAGACGGCCCGCTCGCCCGTGATGGATGCCAGCGAGGACGACGTGCTGGTGGCACTGGACGGCCTCAAAAGCCACCACCTGGTGCAAACCGTGAGCGGCACCCGCGTGGTGCGCTTTGAGCACAACATGGGGCGGGGGTTGGGGGTGCCAAGCCAATCCGTGGCGCTGCTGACCACGCTGATGCTGCGTGGCCCGCAAACCGTGGCCGAGCTGCGCTTGAACAGCGAGCGCTTGCACCGTTTTGCCGACATGTCGTCCGTCGAAGCCTTTCTCGAAGAACTGACGGAAAAATCTCCCACTCGCGTGGTGAAACTGCCGCGTGCGCCAGGCGAACGCGAAGCACGGTGGACGCATCTGCTGTGTGGCGAACCGACCCTGCCAGCACCTTCGGCGGCGGGTACACACGGGGATGCAGCCAGTGTGAGCGCTGGCGAACTGGCCGCATTGCGAGCGGAAGTGGCCCGGCTCGGTCAGGAGGTGGCCACGCTGCGCGCTTCGCTGGCCGAAGTACGCCGCGAGCTGGGGCTGCCTGAAAGCACTTCTCTCACGCCGGCGTGACGTTTTTTTGTTTTGACACAGGCGCCCACCATGAACACACCGTCTTCGTTGTACGACCGCATTGCCCAAAACTTCGCTGCCCAGGGCCTCATGGCCACGTTGGGGGCCACCCTGGAAGCCGTTGAGGTCGGGGAGGTTCAGATCGCTTTGCCGTACTCACCCAAGGTGTCCCAGCAACAGGGGTTTGTGCATGCGGGGGCCATCACCAGCATCGTGGACAGCGCTTGCGGCTACGCGGCCCTGACCCAATTGCCGCCCGACAAGGACGTGGTCAGCGCTGAATTCAAGATCAACTTGCTGCGCCCCGCCATTGGTGAGCGGTTTGTGGCGGTTGGCCGCGTCCAAAATGCGGGCAGGACGCTGATCGTCTGCACCGGTGAAGTGCGCGCCTACACCGCCCACAGCGACGCTTACAAGGTGGTGGCGTTGATGCAGGCGACGATGGTGGGTGTGGCCCGCTGAAGCAGCCACAAAAAAGCCCGAGGGCTTGCGCACTCGGGCTTTGTTTTTGGCTCCCCGACCTGGGCTCGAACCAGGGACCTACGGATTAACAGTCCGGCGCTCTACCGACTGAGCTATCGGGGAACAAACTTGCTGAATTTTTGGCTCCCCGACCTGGGCTCGAACCAGGGACCTACGGATTAACAGTCCGGCGCTCTACCGACTGAGCTATCGGGGAACAGCTTGCAAGCTGCTGTTGAATGCTGAAACTGAAACGAACCAGCACTCAACTCGGTGTGAGTTTCACTTGGCTCCCCGACCTGGGCTCGAACCAGGGACCTACGGATTAACAGTCCGGCGCTCTACCGACTGAGCTATCGGGGAAGTGAAGCCTCAGATTATAGACAGCTTTTTGGCGTCTTTACAAGCCCATCTGCACACTGATGCGAAAAGTGCGCGGCGCCAGTGGGTACAAATAGGTGTGCTCGTACTGGTAGGGGCTCTCTTTCCAGGCGCGGCGATCCGCTGCGTTGTCCACGCCGGCCCGCAATGTCAGGTCGTGGCCGGACGTGCGCAGGGTGTAGCGTGTGGCCAGGCCGAGCGTTGTCCAACTGGGCAAGCGCAGGCTGTTGTCCGGCAACACCATACGGGAACCTTCGTGGGACACCAACGCCTGCACCGCCCAGCCCGAAGCCCATTGATACCCCAACTGCGCCCGCAACGCCCGCTCTGCCACGTTCTCTGGCACCAACCCGTTGAGGGATGCCGTGGCCGACCCTTGGCGCCGCGCCCGCAACCACATCGCACTGCCTTGCAAGCTCCAAGCGCCCCAACGCACCTCCCCTGTTCCTTCCAAACCCAGGTGATGGGCTTCCCCATCCACCACCCGTTGGCAGGTGCCCGCACCCGCACAAGTGCCTGCGTCGGCGGTCTTGGGTTGGTGGATGTCGAACACACCCAGGCTCCAGCCGCCTGTGGTGCCGTCAAACTTCAGGCCCAGTTCGGTTTGACGGCTCTTGAGCGCCGCCAGCGGCTGCCCCGCGTTGGCGTATGCTGGCTGATTCGGCACCACGCTGGTTTCCACGCCCTGACCCCAGCTCGCATAGGCCACCCACTGCGGGGCCAGCGCATAACTCACCGCCACCCAGGGCGTGGTGACGGCCTGCCGGTACGCCACGGCCTCGCTGCCGTCCGTGTTGACGCTGGCGCGATCCAGCCAGGTGTGGCGCACGCCCAGCCAAAGTTGGGTGTTGGCCGTCAGCGATACCACGTCGCGCAGATGCACTTCGGTGCTGCGCTCGGTGCGATCGACGTTGGCATAACTCGGTGTCGGGGCAGGATCGACCTGAATCGAACCGTCCACCGACCCCACGCCCGCCCATTCGTACCCTTGCGGCCCCAGACGGGCACGGTAGTCGCTCCACAACACACCGGTGCTGAGTTGATGCCGCAGGCCCGCCCATACCGCTTCACCTTCCAGCGTCCAAGCGGCGGCGGTGGTGGTGCGGCGCTCGCCCAGGCTGCGGAAATCGTACAGATCGACGTGGCCGTCGCTGCAATAGCTGGCGTAGTTGTTTTCGTTGGAGCAGCCCAAGGGGAAGGCCGCCTGGTCGTCCGTGCGCAGGTGCTGACCCATGAGCTGCGCCACCGAGCGCCACGACTCACCCAGCTCGTGCGTCCAACGCAAACTGGCCACCTGCCCATCGAACACCACGGGCTGCGACCAACGCTGGTTGTTCAGGCTCACCCGAGGATCGACGTCTTGCGCCGAAGGCAAACGCCCGCCCAGCAAACTGAACCCCGGCACGCTGGGTTGCACTTGCCGGGACACCTCCAGCTCCGCTTCCAGCCAATCCACCGCAGTCAAACGCGTCTGCCCGGCCAGGGCGATTTGGTGGCGATGGCCTTGCGCATCACGCACTTCGGGGCGCAGGCGCTCGCTCAGCAGGTTGAAACGCACAGCGCTTTGCGTAGCCTCATCCAGCGGTTGGTTCCAATCCAGGGCCAGCGAGGCGGTGCCGTTTTCCGACCACCCCGCCGTGAGGGTGCGCTGCGCCGTCATCCGAGGGCGCTTCACCACCAAATTCACCAGCCCGCCCGGCGCACTCACGCCAGCTTGGATGCCGCTGGTGCCTTTGAGCAGCTCGACGCGCTCGACGTTGTTGAACAACAAGGCGGTTTCGGCGTTGATCGGCATCCCGTCGCGCCGATAGTTGGCACGCGGATCGAGCAAGAAGCCGCGCACCCGGAACGAGCCCCAGTAACCTGGTGCGTTGTAAGCGTCACCGACGCTGGCATCGAGCGCGGACAGACCGGCCACGCTGTCCACGCCCAAATCCGCCAGTTGAGCCGATGTCACGACGGTGGCTTGCAGCGGTGTGCGGGCCAGCGGCACGTCACCAAACCCCGCCACACCGACGGGCCGGGCCAGCGGGCGGCCTTGCACTTCCACTTCAGCAACGGGTGGCACGCCCTCCTGAGCGCCAACCGGCCCGGCCAACGTTCCCACCGCACAGACGAACGCCACGGGCGTCCAACGCATGGCGGGGGCGGGTCTCATCCTTGTCTCACAGTTCACTGGCATTGCAATGGTTCAAATTCAGGGCAACAAAAAACCCGCCGCAGCGGGTTGGATCAGCTCAGGCGAACACTCGCCCGCGTCAGGATCACTCAATCAGCTCACTGCGCTTGCCAGTGCGGTTCTTCCATTCATCGGCGTCGGCCAGCGCGGGCTTGCGCTTGGTGATGCTGGGCCACTTGGCGGCCAAGTCGGCGTTGAGTTTGATGTATTCCTGCTGGCTGGCCGGCACATCTTCTTCCGGCAGGATGGCAGAGGCCGGGCACTCGGGGATGCACACGGCGCAGTCGATGCATTCGTCCGGATCAATGACGAGGAAATTCGGGCCTTCGCGGAAGCAATCGACGGGGCAAACATCGACGCAATCGGTGTACTTGCAGCGGATGCAGGCTTCGGTGACGACGTGGGTCATGGCAAAAAACGATGAAGGTTGAGAGACGGGCCCGCCAGAGCTGCAAGCAGGGCGGCAAACCCGGGATTCTAAGATTGCACAGGGGTTGGCGATTGATGGCCCGCAATCGCTGCGGTGCCTTGCCGCACGGGGGTTGCACCGATGCCCACGGTGACCACCGTGGGCCGCCCGGCGTGCTCGGTGCTGGCCTGCCCCAACGTGGCCACGGTGTGCTGGCTGTGACGGGCATCCGGCCAACCCGCACGCGATACCGCCAACACCGGCGCTTCCTCCGGCCACCCAGCAGCCCGCAATTGTTCGGACAGGGCTTGGAGCTGCTGCCCGGCCATGTAGAACACCTCGGTGTCGGCACGCGGCTGGCCGCGCCGACCCACATCCAGCGCTTGGTTGTGTGTCATGGCGGTGGCCAGCGCCACGCTGCGGCCCAAGCCCCGGCGCGTCAAGGGGCGGGCGGTTTGGGCCGCAGCGGCCAGAGCCGCCGTCACCCCCGGCACCACTTCGAACGAAATGCCGTGTTCGGCCAAGGCTTCGAGTTCTTCTTCGAGCCGCCCGAACACACTCGGATCGCCGCCCTTGAGCCGCGCCACCCGCGCCCCGGCTTGGGCGTGTTGCACCAACAAGGCATTGATGCGTTGTTGCGCCGTGCCGTGAACGAAACCGCGTTTGCCCACGTCGATCCACTCGGCGTGGGGGGCCAAATCTCGCAGGGCTGGGTCGGCCAAGGCATCGAACAGCACCACGTCGGCGCTGGCCAGCGCACGGGCGCCGCGCAGGGTGATCAAATCCGCCACGCCAGGGCCGGCACCGATGAACACCACCCGACCGGGCGTCGGCAGTTCAGGGGACAACAAAGCGTCGGGCCGTGGCGAAGCGATCATGCGGGCTGAGGGGTCTTGCGCACGTGCAGCCCACACTCTTTGGCCGACTCGTCTTCCCACCACCAGCGACCGGCGCGGAACTCCTCACCGACGGCAATGGCGCGGGTACACGGTGCGCAGCCGATGCTGGGCATGAACTGATCGTGCAGGGTGTTGTAGGGCACGTTGTGGGTCGAGATGTGGTGCCACACGTCCGCCCACGTCCAATCCACCAGGGGGTTGTACTTGGCGCGGCCATTGGGCTCGATCTCGTGGGCCGGCATGGTGCCACGGTTTTGCGATTGTTCGCGGCGCAAGCCCGTCACCCAGGCGCTGCGGCCAGCGAGCATGCGGCTCAGCGGTTCCATCTTGCGCACGTTGCAGCAGGCTTTGCGCAGCTCAATGCTTTGGTACATCGCCTGCTCGCCGTGTTGGCGCACAAACTGGATCACCGCTTCTTGCGGCGGCGCGTACAGCTCGACCTTCAAGCCATAACGGCTTTCGATCTGCGGAATCAGCGCCAGCGTCTCGGCGTGCAGCGCGCCGGTTTGCAGCGTGCCGATGGTGATGGGGATCTGGTGCCGGGCGATCAAGTCGGTCAGCACCATGTCTTCCGCACCCAGGCTGTTGGCCAGCACGATGTGGCCGGGATGCTCCGCCGCCGCTTGGCGCAGCAGCGCCACCGTGGCGGCGACGCGCTCCTCAAAACCCGCTGTGTGGCGCGCATACAAATCGATGGCGCTGGACGTGGCCTGAGCCCACGGCAAGGCGCTCACAGCTTCATCGCCAGTGGAAGAAAGCAGAGACGATTCGACGGGGGCGTTCATACAGCACTCCGAGCAAACAGGGGGCGGGTGGCCGACACATCACCCTGGTAGTGGGCGGTGACGTGGGTCAAAGCGCGCTGGGCGGATTCGACGCGCTGGTCATGGCGCAGCTTGGCTTGGCTGAAGCCGGTGCGGGCCATGAGCGGCACCATGTCCACCAACACATCGCCCACGGCGCGCACGTCGCCGGCAAAACGCAGGCGCGAGCGCAGCACTTTGGCTTGGCTGTAGGCGCGGCCATCCGTCCACTTGGGGAAGTTCAGCACGATGAGGGCCAGGCGCGGCAGGTCGGCGGCCAGGGTTTCCACGTCCACGGTGTTGGACAGGCTCACGCCAGTGGTCAGGCCAGCCGGCCAGGTGTCGCGCACGGCGTGCCACTGTTCCAGCGTCAGCAGCCGATGGTCAGCGGGTTTGGGGTGCGGTTGCGGGCCGTCTTCACCGCCCACGGTGTGCCAGAGGGTGTCGTGCGAATCAATGAATTGCATGGCGTTGCTCGTGTTCCGGGGGTTTTTAGGCGGCGGTGATGTGGCGCACAGCGTCGGTGGCGGTGCGCAACGGCGGCACGCCCAGGCGGCGCACGGTGTTGACAAACCGCTCACCCGGCTGGCGCTCGCGGCGGTATACGTCGATCAGGGCTTCGACCACGTCGGCCACTTCTTCGGCCGCGAACGAGGGGCCAATCACCTTGCCGGGCACCGAGGCACCGCTCAGGGTGCTGCCATCCGAGCCGCCGACCGACACTTGGTACCACTCCTGCCCATCCTTGTCCACGCCGAGGATGCCGATGTGGCCGGTGTGGTGGTGGCCGCAGGAGTTCATGCAACCGCTGATGTGCAGATCGATGTCGCCCAGGTCATAAATGGCGTCCAGATCGTCGAAGCGCTCGGTGATGCTGGCAGCCACCGGGATGGAGCGGGCATTGGCCAGGGCGCAGAAGTCGCCGCCGGGGCAGGCGATCATGTCGGTCAACAGGCCGATGTTGGGCGTGGCAAAACCGGCATCCTTGGCAGCGTGCCAGACGGTCAGCAAATCGGCCTCGCGCACCCACGGCAGCACCAGGTTTTGATCGTGCGACACGCGCAACTCGCCCAGCGAGTAGCGGTCGGCCATGGTGGCGGCCTGTTCCATTTGCTCGGCGGTCACGTCGCCGGGCGCTTGACCGACACGCTTGAGCGACAGCGTCACAGCGCGGTAACCCGGCACGCGGTGGCCGTGGACGTTGCGCTCCAACCAGCGCAGGAACGCGGCGGGCGCCGGGCCGGTGCGGTTCGGATCAAAGCCTTGGGTGGCTGGGCGCACGCCGTTCGGATCCACGAAGTGGCGCGACACACGCTCCAACTCGCCCGCTGGGATGATGTGCTCGCGGCCATCCACGTCCACATTCACAATTTTGTCGAACTCGGCGTTCACCGCGTCGATGAACTTCTGGCCCTCGGCCTTCACCAAAATTTTGATGCGCGCTTTGTAAGCGTTGTCCCGACGGCCAAAGCGGTTGTAAACCCGCACGATGGCTTCCAGGTACACCAAAATTTCTTGCCACGGCACGAACGCATTCACCACCGTGCCAACGATGGGCGTGCGGCCCATGCCACCGCCGACCAGCACCTTGAAACCCACCTCGCCGGCGTCGTTCTTCACCAGTTGCAGGCCGACGTCATGCCAGCCGATGGCGGCGCGGTCTTCCACCGAACCGCTGATGGCAATCTTGAACTTGCGCGGCAAGAAGGCGAATTCCGGGTGCAGCGTGCTCCACTGACGCAGGATTTCGGCGTACGGGCGCGGATCGACCACTTCGTCCGGCGCGATGCCCGCAAAACAATCCGTGGTGATGTTGCGGATGCAGTTGCCGCTGGTTTGGATGCCGTGCATGTCCGCCTCGGCCAAGGCGTCCATGGCGTCGGCGGCGCGGGGCAGCGGAATCCAGTTGTATTGCAGGTTCTGGCGCGTGGTGAAGTGGCCGAAACCTTGGTCGAATTCGCGGGCGATCACGGCCAGTTGGCGCAATTGGCGGCTGGCCAACTCACCGTAAGGAATGGCCACGCGCAGCATGGGCGCGTGGCGTTGGATGTACCAACCGTTTTGCAAGCGCAGCGGGCGGAAGTCATCGTCGGCCAACTCGCCAGCGAGGTTGCGCTCCAACTGGTCGCGGAACTGAAACGCGCGTTGGCGGATGAACTGGCGGTCAAAGTCGGTGTATTGGTACATTGGATCTGCGGGGCCAAAAAGAGGCAATGGGCCGTGTTGGGGCCCATTATGAGAAACCCGCATATTCATGCAAACAACTGTTTCTTCAGTTGCTTATGGCATGAGGTTATGAGTCACACCACAAAACGCCCCGACTGCAAACGCAAGGTGCGGTCACACCGGGCGGCCAAACCGGGGTCGTGCGTCACCAACACGAAGGCGACGCCTTGTTCACGCGCCTGGGTGAGCATCAGTTCGAACACTTTGTCGGCGGTGTCGCGGTCGAGGTTGCCGGTGGGTTCGTCGGCGAGCACACATGCGGGTTGCGTCACCAAGGCCCGCGCCAAGGCCACGCGCTGGCGCTCCCCGCCGGACAACTCTGCCGGGCGGTGCATCACCCGTGCGCCCAACCCTACAGCCTCCAACATGCGGCAGGCTGTGGCACGCGCCAATTCAGGCGCTTGGCGGCGGATGCGCAACGGCATGGCGACGTTGTCCAACGCGCTGAATTCGGGCAAGAGGTGGTGAAACTGGTACACAAACCCCAGGTGGCGGTTGCGCCAGGCGCCTTGTTCGGCGGGGCTCATGTCCGCAAACGAGCGCCCTTGCAGCACCACGCGCCCTTGGGTGGGCGCATCCAAACCACCGAGCAGGTGCAGCAAAGTGCTTTTGCCGGAACCCGACGCCCCGACGATGGCCAGCGTTTGCCCCGCATCGATCCCAAAATCCACGCCTTGCAGCACGGGCACATCCAGGCCCCCTTCCTGAAACCGCTTGGTCAGGCCGGTGGCGGTGAGCACCGGTGCGGTGCCGGCACGCAGGAACTCACTCATAACGCAGCGCCTCCGCTGGGTTGACGCGGCTGGCGCGCCAGCTCGGGTACAGCGTGGCCGCGAAAGCCAACAGCACGGAAATCAAGGAAATGGGCAGGATGTCGGCCATCTGCGGATCGCTGGGCATTTGGGTGATCAGGTAAATGCTGCCGGGCAGGAAACTCACGCCCAAGGCGCGCTCAATCGTCGGGACGATGACATCGATGTTGAACGCCACCAGCACGCCGCCGAGCACACCGGCCACGGTGCCAATCAAGCCGCTGGCCGCGCCCTGCACCATGAAAATCGCCATGATCGAACGCGGGCTGGCGCCCAGGGTGCGCAAGATGGCGATGTCGGCGCGTTTGTCGGTCACCGTCATCACCAGGGTGGACACGAGGTTGAACGCCGCCACCGCAACGATGAGCGTCAAGATGATGAACATCATGCGTTTCTCGATCTGCACGGCGTCATACCAAGCGGCGTTGGTGCGCGTCCAGTCCGTCACCATGACGTCGGGGCCGAGGCGCCCGCGCAACTGTTCGGCCACGGCGCGGGCTTGTTGTTGATCCACCAATTGGAGCTGCACGCCGGTGGGGCCGCCGGTGCGGTAGAGGCGTGCGGCGTCGTCGAGGTGAATCAGCGCCAGCCCGCTGTCATATTCGTAGTGACCGACGTGAAAAATCCCCGCAACGGTGAATTGTTTGAGGCGTGGCACCACCCCCGCCGGGGTCACTTGCCCGCCAGGCGTGATGATGGTGACGCTATCGCCTTCGATGACGCCCAGTTGCCGGGCCATTTCGCTGCCCAGCAAGATGCGCCATTGCCCCGGTTGCAGTTTGGCCAGGGTGCCTTCGCGGGCGAGTTGGCTGGCCAGTTCGGTCAAACGGGGTTCGTGCTCGGGCAGCACGCCGCGCACGACGGCGCCGCGCATCGTTTCCCCCCGCGCCAGCAAAGATTGCACAGCGACGAAAGGCGCCGCCTCGCGCACTTGCGGCAGTTCACGGGCACGCTGGGCCAGGGCCGACCAATCCGGCAGCGCCAGCCCTTGGGCATCGCGCAGCTCCACATGGGGGATGGCGGCGAGCATGCGGTCGCGCACCTTCTTTTGGAAGCCGTTCATGACGCTGAGGACGATGATGAGCGCCGCCACGCCCAGCGCAATGCCGATCACCGACACCAACGAAATGAAGGAGATGAACCCGTTGCGCCGCCCCGAGCGCCCGGCACGGGTGTAGCGCCACCCGATCTGCCATTCGAAAGGCATGGAAAACCGTTTTTGCATCCGGGCATGCTACCGGAGTGCCCTCAATGCCTTCACCCTCCGGTGTAACGCCCTGGCCGATGGTTGATGGCTAAAAACAAGCTCATCACCACCGCCCCCAGCATCGAATACGCCGCCCGATCCCACGGCAACACACTGGCCGCCAGCAGCAGCACACTCACGTCCAGGGCCATTTGCACGTGGCCTGCACGCCAACCCAGCGCCTGCTGACAGTAAAACGACACCACGGTCGCGCCCCCCAAACTGGCACGATGTCGGGCCAAAAACAAACACCCCGAGCCCAGCAGCAGCCCACCCAGCACCGCCGCGTAGGCCGGGTGTAAACGCTCGATCGCGAACAACGCGGGTGACCACTCGGTCAACAGCGAAAGCAAGGCCACCGCCCCGAACGTTTTAAGTGTGAATTCCCGCCCCATGCGCTGCCACGCAAAGCCGTAAAACGGCAGGTTGATGAGAAAAAACAGCTTGCCAAAACTCACCCCCGTGAGGTGGTGCAGCACAAAGGCCACGCCCGCTGTGCCACCGGTGATCATGCCCACTTGGCTGAACAAGATGAGGGCCAATGAAACAAACAGAGTGCCCGCAAACAAGGCTTGTGCGTCTTCAAGCGCACTGTGAGGTTGCCGTGACGAAGTGAAAAGGGAGGTTGTCATGGCCCATGCTATGCATAAATCACACCACGGCGTTGGGCCAATGCGGCGAGGTTCACACCTCGTTGCATCAGTTCACTCTGGGTAACATTGCCCGATGTCTCCAGGCCACCCGCTCCCTGCCGCATACACCATGCCGATCCGACACCGCTTGTTCCGCTTTTGCAGCGCTTTGCTGCTGGCATTCGCGCTGGGCGGATGCACCTCTACCACCGTCGTTCAATACCACGCAGGAGACAGTCGCCCCGTCTGCCAGGAGGATGGCACCGTCAGTCCGGTGCTGATTCTGTGGGGAGCTGCTTGGCGCAAGGATCAGCACCATCGGGCCGAGCGCGAAGCCGCTGCCGAACGGGGCATCCGCCAGTATTTTGCGCGGAGGGATTGTTTCCCCCATGCCTACATCGCCGGGCAGGCCATGGGGCGCTCACCGCTGACGCTGTCAGACATCGACATGATCCGCTGGGCGCGTGGCCAAGCCACCCCGTTCAGCATGCTGATACAAGTGCGCGTGGAAGAACTGGACGTGCGCACCCAAGTGCAGCCCTCTTTGGTGCTGTGGGAAAGTGACAGCCTCGTCCAGCTTCGGGTGCGGGTGCTGGACATGGCCTCCATGCGCCTGCACATGGATCGAACCGTGCATTGGAAGAATGGAGGCGGCTATGCTGTGCGCAACACCAGCACGCTCAGTGACGATTTGAGCTCGGCACTGGCGGCGGTCTTCACACAGCAGTTCTCTCGTTACTGATGAAAATTTCGCCTACACCAAGAAACGGGTTGACACACTCCCTTTCTTGATTGTTTCTTTTTCGGGATGAGCTCCATTTAAAATTTGAATCGAGTCTCATCGATTTTGTTGTGGCCCATCTCCAAATTCGCTGAGGACATATGAACAAAAATCGCGCCATATCGGGTTTTACGCTGGTTGAACTGGCCATCGTCTTGCTCATCATCGGGATCTTGTCCGCCATTGCGATGCCGATTTACCAAGATCATGCTTTGCAAGGTCGCATCGTGGACGCCACCAATGCGCTGTCCACCCTGCGCGTGCGCATGGAACAGCACTACCAAGACAACCGCAAGTACATCGACACATCGTGGGCGGCCAGCCCGTGTTCATCTTCGGCTTCGGCGGGAGAATTCACCATTTCGTGCTCCTCGCTGTCGAGTGCCGCCTGGGTGGGTCTGGCGCAAGGCACCGGCACCATGGCCGAATTCGCGTACAGCATCAACCAAGATGGTACCCGCGCCACCGTTTCTCTGCCGGCCAAGTGGGGCAGCAGCGCTTCGGGGTGCTGGATCACCAGCAAGGGAGGGAAATGCTAAAACACCCTTCGCACAGCTGCCACGGTCAGCGGCGCCAACACGGGTTCTCGTTGGTCGAACTCCTGATGGTGCTGCTCATGATCGGCGTACTGGCCTCGTTGGCCATTCCCCAGATCACCGAATGGGTGGCTGTGTCACGGTTGCGCGCAGCGGCTGAAGGAATCCAGCACGCAGTGCGCTTGGCCCAAGCGGAGGCATTGCGCCGCAGCCGCTCGACCGCGCTGGTGTTGACACAAGCCACCCCCGCCATTGGCGCCACACCGGTGGCGAATGGCCAGCGGTGGTGGGTGCAGTCTTTGCAGCGCAGCGGTGAGGATGCCAGCACCCAGCAGATGCTGCAAAACGGCACGGATCCTGCGTCCATGAATGTCAGCGTGAGCGGCGTTGCCGCACTTTGCTTTAACGCCCTCGGTCAGCAAGTCACACTGGCAGCGGCGGCCAATGGACTGGGGGTTGACTGCACAGCCCCCAGCGCGGCCACCCCTTACACCGAATACACCTTCACCCACACCCGCACGACCCGCCGCATGCGCGTCCAGGTGGGCAAAAGTGGTGAAGTGCGCATGTGCAACCCCGACAAAACCCTCAGTGACGAGGCTCCCGATGGCTGCCGCTGACCCCTTGCCGTCCATCCCCCCCGCCCGTCCACGGCGACGCCAACAGGGGTTCACGCTGCTGGAAGTGCTGGTGGCCATGTTGCTCACGTTCGTCGGGCTCATGGGCATGTTGCAAATTCACGGGCGAGCGATCGGCGTGGCCATCGATGCCACCGAACGCAACCAAGCGGCCCTCATGGCCAGTGAGCTGGCTGCGCTAATGTGGGCCAATAACAGCGCCACGCTGGACTCCACGGTGCTGGACACCTGGAAAACCACACGCCTCCAAAACGAAGACATTTCGGGTTTGCGTGCTGCTGAACTCACCGTCAGTGACCCTGACGCCAGTGGCGTGGTGCTGATCACCATCCGGTGGACATCGGTCACCCATCAAGGCCAAGCCAGCCGCTACGTCACCGAGATGGTGATTCCTCAGGAGCTGAGTTGATGCAAGCGCCACCCCGTTCAGCACAGCGCGGCATGACGCTCGTTGAGCTTTTGGTCGCCATCGTCATTTCGCTGTTCATTTCGCTGTCGATTTTGGTCTTGTTGGCGGGCAGTGAAGGCCGTAACCGGGTGAGCAACGGCCTCAACACCATCGAACAAACCTCCAGCCTCAGTTCGTTCATGATGGATCAGTGGGTGCGCAGCGCAGGCAGTGGGCTCACCGTCGAGAGTGGTACGTTTTATGGCTGCACGCTCTACGCTAAAAACAGCACCGGGCAAACCTTGCCTCGCACGGCAGCGCTGCCCGATCCGTTTGCGCACATCAACCCCCATGAGGCTTACCAATTTCCGCTGGCCCCGGTGCTGATTTTTCCGGGCGTATCCTCGGGCACCAACACCCCGTCAGACACGCTGATGGTGATGGGCGCTGCTGCCAACCATGCGGGGATTCCGTCATCCCTGACCAGCGCGCCCGGTGAAGATCATTTGAATGTCCACAATGCCTACGCTCTGACGGCCTCCCAGTTGGTGCTGATTGCCGATATCAACAGCTCCAACTGCATGGTGACGCAAATCAGCTCGTCACATACCGACGCCACGGCCACGACGGTGCCACTGAACGGCGATTTTCATGCCTCCCACATTGACACCCTCAATCTTGCCGATTTTTCCAAAGACAGCATTGCCCTGCCTCTTGGCATTCCCTCAACCGGCACAGCGCCCCAAATGATGCTGCTGGGCGTTGGCAGCAACAAAACACTTTACAGTTATGATCTGCTGCAAATGTCTGGCGGTGACGATGCTTTACAGGCCCGTGCCAGCGGTATTTTGGAAATGCACGCCATTTATGGTGTGGACACCACCAACGACGGCAAACAAGATGGCTGGGTTTCCGCGTCAACGGGGGAATTTGCGACCACTGCCATTTTGGCGAACAGCCAACTCTCGACCAAACTGAAGAGAATCAAATCGGTTCGGGTGGCGCTGGTTTTGCAAATGGATGAAGTGAGTTCTTCACGCCAAGGCATGGTATCGGCGCCCAGCCTGACGATTTTCCCGGATCTGGCTGCGCAAGGTCTGTCTATCACCCGCACGCTGACCGACGATGAGCGCCGCTATCGCTACCGTGTTGTGGACACCACGCTGGTGCTGCGCAACACCCACATGCTGACGCCATGATTGTTGCCATGCCCGCTGCCGCCACCGATCGTCGTCGCATTCGGCGTCATCAGCAAGGTGCCACTTTGCTGATTGTGCTCGCCACGTTGTTGATTTTGTTAGCCGGTGGCGTGGCCCTGCTTCGCTCGTCGGATGCCAACTTGTTGCTGACTGGCCAATTGGCCACCCGGCGCGACATGCAAAACCAAGGTGAGCGCGGGATTGCTTGGGCTGTTGCCCAGTTTAATTCGGGCGCCCTGAGTTCCAAAGTATCGCGAGAATCCAGCCAAAAGGCCATTAATTATTCAGCCGTGCAACTGGCCAGTAATTCTCAAGGGATTCCCAGTATTTTGCTGAGTGATACCGCTTACGCCGCTGCGGGCATGACGGGCAGTGACATTGAAAGCACCAACACCAGTGTGATCATCCGAACGGTCATCGATCGATTGTGTACCGAAGAAGGGGCCTCGGCGACGGACACTTGCACCATGATCAGCAAGTTTTGCGGCGGGCACTCGGCTGGGCAAGATTCTTCGGTCGGGGGTGGTGAAGTTTTGAAGTGTGAAATGACTGTTTATCGGATCACTGTTCGCGTCGATGGCCCCCGATCTGCGCAAGCTTTCTATCAATCCATTTTTGCGATGTGACCGCTCTTCAGAGCAGGAGCCGAAATGTCTCACCCCTTGAAGTCTTTGGTACAACTGACGCTGGCGGCCTGGTTGGCCGTTGGCACGTCGGCCACACTAGCGGCTGATGTTAATCTCGCTGATTCGCCATTGTTCACGACGGTGGCGGTTCCGGGCAATTTGGCATTTGCGCTTTCGGTGGAATGGCCTACGGCCAACACCACGGCTTATTCGAGCGATCCGAAAAAAACTTACTCGGCGGCCAACACTTATGTGGGGTATTTTGACCCGGCCAAGTGTTATCGCTACAGCTACAACAGCACGACGCCAAAGAACAGTCAGTTCATCCCGCACAGCACAACTTCTTCGCAAACTTGCACCAGCTCGTCGAGTGTGCCGCTTTGGAGCGGCAACTATTTGAACTGGGCGAGTATGCAAACCATGGATGTGTTCCGGTGGGCTTTGACGGGGGGTTACCGTTCCACGGACACAGTTGGCAATACCATTCTAACGAAAATTATTGCCAAAACTCCGAACTCGACTTCGATCAACGTCACCGCACCAGATAAAACCATCACGACCAACATCACGGGAGCAACGCCTTTTAATTGGACGACTCTTACCACGGCCATACAAAATCAAGGGATTTCCATGCTCGTCACGAGCACGGCCACCCAAGTCAGTACCGTGAAGATGAGCCCTTCCACCGGGTGTAAAGTTGGCTACACTTGCATCGATACGGCGAATTACACCCCGGAAGACTACACGGGGCAAAACTCTTACGTCACATCGGATAACAGCGCTTACGCTAATCCAGCAAAAATTTATCAGATTTATATCAACGTCAGGGTTTGTGACCCTAGTGTTTCCATCGAAAGCAACTGCACCGATTACACCAGCGCAGGTTCTGGCAATTACAAACCTGAAGGGTTGATGCAGAACTATGCAGAACGCATTCGTTTCGCTACTTTCGGCTACCTGAACGACACGGACAATCCAGACCGCCGAGATGGTGGCGTGCTTCGCTCCCCGATGAAATTCATTGGCCCGAAAAAAGCCAATGCCGATGGAACCACCTCCGCCAACTCCACCCCAGAATGGGATAGCACAACGGGAATTGTATTAACTGATCCCGAGAGCAGTTTGTCCGCACAGTTTAATGGATGGACCACCTGGAGCGGATCAATCAATTACATCAATCACTTCGGACAAAGCCTCCACCGCTCCACTGAAGACGAATATCGCTATCGTCGATCAGATCCTGTTAGTGAGCTTTATTATGCTGTCACTCGCTACTACCGAAATGTCGGCAACGTGGCGTCCTACAGCGAGCTGCCGTCCAACGATTTCAGCAAGATATTGATTCTTGACGAATTCCCGATCGTCACAGACTGGAGCACAACAGCCTGGCAAAGCGGCGCCCCCGCCAGCTCGGCCGACCCCATCATTTATGCCTGCCAGAAGAACTTCATTTTGGGCATCGGTGACGTTTACGCGAACAATGACGCCAATTTACCCGGCGCACTGGACACACTAAGAGGGAAAGAAAACACCATGCCCACCGAAGTCAGCAGCGATGCGGCTTATGTGGACGTTGTCAAATCTACAAAAATGGTGGCCCAGCTTGAAGATTTAGCCGACACCCTGGCCACTGAATTTGCACCCAAATACTGCCCTCCCCCCAAAAAGGGCCAGACCATCTCCGCCACCTGTAGAAATCCGGGCACCAACAATACCTTTTACATTGCAGGACTGGCCTACGACGTTCACACAACCGACATTCGCAGCGATATTCCCGACACCCAAACCATCAGCACCTACTGGCTAGACGTGAAAGAAAACGATGTCTACGTCAGCAAGAATCCTTACTGGATGGCAGCCAAGTATGGTGGTTTCACCGTACCGTCAGGCTTTGAGCCCTACAGCGCCGGCAATGGCCCGAGCACTCTCAACCTGACCGACTGGTATAACACCACCGATACCCTTCTTTGGACTGACCCGGTCACTTTGAACGAATACTCGGATCAGCGCCCAGACAATTATTTTGCCGCTGACCAGGGCGACGTGATGGTTGCCGCCCTGAAATCTGCCTTCGCCAAAATCGCCTCCGAATTGGGCGCCGCGACCACCACCGCTTTCTCCTCTGCCACACGCAAGAGCACGACCACCGACAACGCCAACTACGCCGCCAGCTACGACCCCACCACGTGGACCGGCAAAGTGGTGGGCTCTAGCATCAGCTACGACGCCAATTTCACCCCCACCCTGACCCAAATTTGGGACGCCCGCAGCCTGCTAGAAACCACCACACCCGAAGAGCGAAAAATCATCACCTGCTGCGAAGTGACCACCGATGACGACAACGGCTCCCCCACGCAAGCCGGCTTGGCTTTCACCGTCAATGATTTGAGCAACCGGCCATTGATTTCCCGCACCTACGTGGCGTCTTTTAGTGACGTGCCAGGCGTTACATCACAATCCCGGTCTAATTTCATCGCTTACTTGCGCGGCGACCGGGATCAGGAATTGAACAAGGGCGGCGTCTATCGCAATCGAACCTACTTGCTGGGGGACATTGTGAACTCTAAGCCCACTGCGGTTGCATCGCCGTCCCGCCCTTATTACGACAGTTATAACCCCGGTTACGGTGCCTTCAAGCGCAAGTGGTCCACCCGCAGCACCGTGGTTTACATCGGCGCGAACGATGGCATGATGCACGCCTTCGATGGCTCGTTGAGCTCTACCACTCGCGGCATGGAATTGTTTGCCTACATTCCAAGCTTTGTTTACGGCAGCTCCTCAACGGCCTCGACGACTGGCTTGGCATCCCTGGGCAACCCCAGCTTCACGCACCATTATTTCGTCGATGCTACGCCGCTGTCTTTCGACATTGACCTGTCCAATACCTACAACAGCGGCACGTCCACCCCAGATTGGCGCACCGTCATCATCGGTGGCTTGGGCAAAGGCGGAAAAGGCTATTACGCCATTGATGTCACCGACCCCAGCAGTTGGACGTCTGAATCCGTGTTATCCAGCAAAGTGCTGTGGGAGTTTACTCATGAGCACATGGGTTATTCATATGGTGACGCCCACGTCGTCAAAACAGAAAAATATGGCTGGGTGGTGTTGCTGACATCAGGCTATAACAACGACGATGGTAAGGGTTATCTGTTTGTGGTCAACCCCAAAACAGGCGCCCTGCTGGAAGCGATTGCCACCCCGGATTCGGCCACCACGCCCGTCAATTTCGGACAAATGCGCTCGTTCATCCCGAACGTGGCCGATTACACCGCCGACGCGGTTTATATCGGTGACCTGCAAGGCAATCTGTGGCGATTTGACTTGACCGGTACCCCCAATGCCTACCCCGCCCCTGTTTTGCTGGCCCAACTGCGCAGCTCCTCCGGTGACGTGCTGCCCATCACCGCATCGCCCATGATTGGTGTGGATCCGAGTACTCTCAAGCGGTATGTCATGGTCGGCACGGGCCGCTTGTTGCATAGCAGTGACATCGACAGCAACAACAACCAAACCTTCTTTGCGATGGTGGATGGAACCTACGAATCCGGGCGCTTCTACACTGCCGAAACCATCCCCGATAATTATTCGCTGCCCATCACCCGCAGCCAGCTCACCGAAGTCACCGATCTGACGCAGGGGCTGAACACAGTGAATGCAACCCCCTCCGCCATGGGTTGGTATTACGACGTGGCTGGCGGCATCACCACGGACGGCGACGTTTACAACGGCGTCGTCGCCTTCGGGGTGAACAACACCGATGACAGCTCGGCCTGTAACCCATCCGGCACCAGCGCTTATTACGCAGTGCGTTTTGCTTCGGGTGCCTCGGTGTTGGTCGGCAGCGATGGAACCACCATCGTGGATTCTGTTTTGAACGAGAGCGGCATCGTGACTGAAATCAGCGTGCAGAGCGTCAACGGCACCATTTTGGTCACGGCGGGGGACAGCTCAGGCAAAGTCACCACACTGCGCATCGGCACCGTGGCCAACGCCACGCAACGGCTCAACTGGCGCGAGATTTCAACGATTGACTGACCGTCGTTCCGGGGCTTGGGGTGCAGCAGGCACCCTGGCCCTGCACCTGCTGGGGTGGCAGGTGGCGCAAACATCCGAGTGGGCCGCGCCCCCTGCGGCGCAACCCGCCCCCGGTGAAGTGGTGATGGTGCGCTGGCTGCCCCCTGAAATCAGCCCGGGGGACGTGGCTCAAGCGTTACCCCTGCCCGCGCCGGCGCTGCCACAACCCCCGGTCGAGGATCCCGCGCCCCCGCAGCCAGCTCCCACGCCCCCACCCACTTGGACGGAACCGGACACCGCCGGTCTGCCCGAACCCGGTGTCCAAGACTCGCCGCCCTCCCGCTCGCACGACAGCGTGGACAGCCCCGCATTGCCCGTGACCGCCCCAGATTTCGGCGCCGTTTTGCTCCAACCCAGCAGCGGGCAACCGATTCACCTGCGCCTGCACATTGATGACCACGGAACCGTGACCGACGTGCTCATCTTGGAATGCTCGCCCGAAGACGAACCGTTCGCGGCTCAAATCGCCACGGTGCTCCAGCAAACACCCCATGTGCCCGCCCGCCGCGACGGGCGCAACGTCGCCTCGACCAAGGACATTTGGCTGCAACTCAACCCTGTGCTGGAGCGACGACCCTTGCGTTGAGCACAGCACCGTGACACATCGCCTACACTTCTGAACGCCTGCTCAGGCATCCATCGAGATCCTGCCAACCGGAGAACTGCCCCATGTCAAAACTGCTGAGCGACAACGATTTCGAAACCGCCGCCTTCATCCTCGAATGCGAAGTGGCCGCCATTCGGGCGGTCGCCGAAGTCGAGAGTGCCGGTGCCGGTTTTCTGAGCAACGGGTTGGCCAAAATCCTGTTTGAAGGCCACATCTTTTACAAGTACACCTCGGGCGCTTACGCTACCAGCAACCCGACGATTTGTTATTCCCGCTGGACCACCAAGTTTTACAAGGGTGGCGCCGCTGAATACGATCGTCTGCGCGAAGCCGAGGCCCTGAACCGGACGGCGGCTCGCATGTCCGCCAGCTACGGCAAGTTCCAGATCATGGGCTTCAACTATGGCATCTGCGGCTTCAACAACGTGGATGAGTTTTATGACGCGATGCAAAACACCGAAGCCGACCAACTGAACGCCTTCTGCGAATTCATCAAGTCCAACAACCTGGTGCCAGCCCTGCAAAACCGCAACTGGGCCCAATTCGCCCGGGTTTACAACGGCCCCGAATACGCCCGCAACGCCTACGACACCAAGCTGGCCGCCGCCTACGCCAAATACGCCGCCATGGCGTGATCCCCATGGGTTGGCACGGCCATCTTGAGCTGCACTACCGCCGGCAAGGTGCGCGCACCATCGCCCTGGATCGGCACGACGGGCCGCTGCGCGTCTTGCAACGGCTGTACCCGGAAGGGGAAGGCATCTGCCACCATGTGCTGGTGCATCCGCCCGGGGGCATCGTCGGGGGGGACACACTGGCGGTCGATGTGCGCCAAGATCCCGGCACCCATGCGGTGATCACCACGCCCAGCGCCACCCGGTTTTACCGCAGCGCGGGGCCAGTGGCGGTGCAGCAAGTTCGCGCCCACGTGGCCCAAGATGCTCGGCTGGAGTGGCTCCCCTTGGAGAGCATCGCCTACAACGCCTGCCAAGCCCGCAACGAGTTGCACTTTGACTTGGCCCCCGGTGCCCAGATGCTGGGCTGGGACATGCTGGCCCTGGGCCTGCCCGCTGCGGGCTTGGCATTCGAACAAGGCTGTGTCACCCAGCATGTGGAGTGGCCGGGCGTGTGGCTTGAACGCGGCCACCTGGACGCCCGCGACACGCTGTTGCTGGACAGCCCCGTGGGCCTGGCCGGCCAGCGCGTGATGGGCACGGTGTGGCTGGCCACGGGCAGCGCATGGCCCGCCGCGCAGCGGGCCGAACTGTTGGAGCTGACCCGCACGCACATCGCGGCCAGCCCCTTGGCGGCCCGCGTGGGGGTGACGAGTCCGAACGAACGCCTCATCGTCTGCCGCAGCTTGGCGCCCATGGTCGAGCCCGTGTTTGCGCTGTGGCAATCGATTCGGGCGCTGTGGCGGCAGCAAGCCTGGGGCTTGGCCCCTGTCGCGCCGCGCATTTGGGCAATGTGACGCTCAGCGAGGAATCAGCCAACGGCGCATGTCCTGGGCGGCCACGACGCCGCTGGCCATCACCGCTGTCAGCAGATAGCCGCCCGTGGGCGCTTCCCAATCGAGCATTTCCCCCGCACACCACACGCCGGGGCAGGGCTGAAGCATCAAGCCCGACGTCAGGTCTTCCAGACGCACACCGCCGGCGGTGCTGATCGCTTCATCGAGCGGTCGCATCGCTGTGAGCGTCAACGGCAGGGCTTTGATGCGCTGAGCCAAAGCGGCGGGCGTTTGAATGAGCTGCTGCCAGGCCGCAGCGTCCAGCCCTTCCCGCAACAAACCCGCTTTGACGCCACTCAGCCCCGCCTGTTCCTTGAGGTGATTGGCCCAACTGCGCGAACCCCGCCCCCGTGCCAGTGCGGTGCGCAGTTCGTCCACCGTGCGGTGGGGCAGCAGATCGAGGGTGACATCACACCGCCCTTGTGCCAACAGCGTTTCGCGCAGTCGGGCGCTGGCCGCGTACACCAGCGAGCCCTCCAGCCCGGTGGCGGTGAGCACACATTCCCCCAGTCGATCAAACGGCGCTTGCCCGTCACCATCGAAGCGCAGGCGCACGTTTTTCAGCGGTGATCCGGCGTACTTTTCGGCCAGATGGGGGCTCCATGCCAGGTCGAAACCACAATTAGCGGGGCGCAGCGGGGCCACACCGACACCCACCTCGCTCAAGGGCCCAACCCAAGCCCCATCCGACCCCAACCGTGCCCAACTGGCACCACCCAGCGCCAGCAGCACAGCGTCCGCGTGGCAGGTCACGGGGCCATGAGGGGTGTTGAAACTCAGGGCGTGCTGACCGTTGGCATCGGCCCTCAGCCCATCGCCTTGCCAGCGATGGCGCATGTGGAACCGCACCCCATCCTCCCGCAACCGGTGCAACCAAGCCCGCAGCAGCGGCGCCGCTTTCATGGCTTCGGGAAAGACTTTGCCGGAACTGCCCACAAACGTGGTGATCCCCAGCGTTTGTGCCCAGTCTCGCAGGGATTGGGGGCCCAGCACGTCGAGCCACGCGGCCACCTGCGGAGCGCGTTCCCCGTAACGGCTGACAAATTGGGGCAGAGGCTCGGCGTGGGTGAGGTTCAACCCCCCCTTGCCGGCCAGCAAGAACTTGCGTCCCACCGAGGGCATGGCGTCGAACACATGCACGTCGGGCGGAACTTCGGAAGAGGCAGTGGCGTGGCGCAGGTGCTGGGCCGCCATGAGCCCCGCCGGGCCGGCCCCGACGATGGCGATCAGCGGCGCAGCAGCGGTGCGACGAATTGGAGAAAGGAACGTGTCTGGCATGAGGAGGCGCAGTCTATGCCAGGTGCCGGTTGCCCCACGACACGGAATTGGGCCGCGCCAGGCGCCAAACGCGGTTCGGTTTCGATCAGCAAGGCCCGTAGCACGTCGGGATCGTCCGGCAAGCGGCAGCGTTCACCGGCGACCAAGTAGCGATCGTCATCGCAACCCGGCCAAGTCAGCCACAGCGCCCCGGCGCTGACTTCCAGCATCAGGCGCTGGCCCGATGCACCGCGAATCCAACGTGGATCAAGGCGCATCGCTTGGCCAGGTGGCAGCAAAGTGATGTCAGACCCGCCCAGGAACCGGGCGGTGCGATCGGTGGAGGTAGGCTGTGTGTTCATGGCCCTGACCTTAGGCCGTACAAACCCGGCCGCCTAGCCACAGTCACGCCGTCTGACAGGGCACCAGCCCAGGGGAAACGGCCACCTGTATTGTCCATAGAAGGGTGCATCTGTACTGCAACAGCCGATACAGAGGCTCGCACAATCAGGCCACATGGACACTTCGTTTTCCGATGCCCCCACCCCGCTCTATCGCCAACTCTGTGACCGGGTGAGCGCCCTGATTCACAGTGGCGCCCTGCGCAAAGGCGACAAACTCGCCTCCGTGCGCGAGATGGCACGCCAGCAGGGCATGGCGCAGTCCACGGTGTTGCAAGCCTATCGGGCGCTGGAAGATCGCCGCTTGATTGAGGCCCGGCCTCGCTCGGGCTATTTTGTGGCGGTATCTGCCCCGGCGGCGAGCAAAGTGGCGCGGCGCGCCCCTGCGCTGGCGGTGCCCGCGATCACGACCCCGCCGGCAGATTCCCGCTCGGTCGATGTCAGCCGGCTGGTCGAACAGGTGATGAGCGCAGCGGTGGACGAGCGTTTCATCAGCTTCGGCGCCGCGTGCCCGACCGACGATCTGTTTCCCCCCGAACGGCTGCGCAAAGCCATGAGCCGGGCACTGCAACAGCACGCTGACTCCCTCAGCCACTACCCGTTTGCCCCGGGCATCCGGCCCTTGCGCGAGGTGATCGCCCGCCGCGCACTGGGCATGGGCTGCACCCTCGATCCGGAGCGCATCCTCATCACCAATGGCTGCCTGGAATCGATCAGCCTGTGCTTGCGAGCGGTGACCCAACCGGGGGATGTGGTGGCCATTGAGTCGCCCGCCTATTTCGGTCTGTTACAAATCATGGAGAGTTTGGGGCTGCGGGCGCTGGAAATCCCCACCCACCCGCGCACCGGCCTGTCGGTGCCCGCCCTGCAACTGGCGTTGGACACCCAGCCGGTGAAAGCGGTGTTGCTGGTGCCGACGCTGTCCAACCCCCTGGGCTCGGTCATGCCGCTGGGCGCCCGGCGTGAACTGGCCCGCCTGGCGCGTGAGCACGATCTGCCCATCATTGAAGACGCGCTTTACAACGATTTGTGCCCCCGTGCCGAAGGGCGGCGAGCCATCAAATCGTTCGACACGACGGGGCATGTGCTGCTGTGCTCGTCCTACTCCAAAACGGTGGCGCCGGGGCTGCGCCTGGGCTGGGTGGAAGCCGGGCGCTGGAGCAGCGAAGTGCAGCGGCTCAAATCGACCCTGAGCGGCGGCCACACCGAGCTGCTCGAATGGGCCATGACGGAGCTGCTCGACCAAGTTCAGCACGAACCCGCCTTGCGCCAATTGCGTGCCACCGTGGCCGAACGCATGGCGCAAGCGCGCGCAAGCTCATCGCCCACAGCTTCCCGGCAGGCACCCGCATGACCTGCCCAGAAGGCGGCTACATCCTCTGGCTGGAACTGCCCGACGGCTTGAGCGGCCTGGCGCTGCACGAAGCCGCTCTGGCCGAGCGCATCTGCATCGCCCCCGGCGCGATGTTCAGCACCAGCCAGCGTTATGACCACTGCGTGCGCCTCGGGCTGGGCAAGGGATGGGGGCCCGCCGAGCAACAGGCGTTGCAGCGGGTGGGCCACATTGCGTGTGCGTTGCTGGACGTTCAACGCCGCCGCCTCCTCGCTGCTTGAAGCACGACCCAGGATGAGGCAGCCCCCGGCTCGGACATGCGCAGCGGTAGATAATCAGCCGCTTCGACTTTGCGAGTGACCATGTCCAGCCCTGCAAGCGTCCGCGTCGCCCTGGCACAAATCAACGCCACCGTCGGCGATCTGGCGGGCAATGCCCAGCGCATCCTCCAAGCGGCCCGTGAGGCTTTTGAACAAGGGTCGCGGCTCGTGGTCACCCCCGAGTTGGCCCTCACCGGTTATCCCCCTGAAGATTTGCTGCTGCGTCCGGCGTTCATGGCGGCTTGTGCGCAGCACCTGCAAACACTGGCCGAACAATTGGCGGATTGCCCTGGGCTGCACGTGGTGGTCGGCCATCCGCACGCAGAAACGCCCGATGTGCGTTCACGCTCACACGCGGCGCCGCGTCGCTTCAACGCTGCGTCCGTGCTCAGCGAAGGCCACATTGTGGCCACCTATGCCAAGCGGGATCTGCCGAACTACCAGGTGTTCGACGAACGCCGCTACTTTGCTTCGGGCCGCGATGCCGGCTTGGGCCCCGTGGTGTTTGACGTGCAAGGCGTGCGCTTTGGCCTCTTGATTTGCGAAGACGCTTGGCTGGAAGAACCCGCCGCTGCCGCCTGTGCAGCAGGCGCCCAGGTGTTGTGTGTGCTCAACGCCTCGCCCTTCCACATCGACAAGCACGACGAGCGCGAAGAACGCATGGCCGCACGCGCCCAGGCCACGGGTTGCGCCCTGCTCTACTCGCACTTGGTGGGTGGGCAGGATGAAATCATTTTCGATGGCGCATCGTTCGGGGTGGATGCCCAGGGCATCGTCCAAACCCGGGCGCCGGCCTTCGATCCCGACAGCCTGTTGTTGGACGTCACCGCCGCCGGCGCGGTGAGCGGCCCTCTGGCACCGATTCCGCCGCTAGAAGAACAAGTGTGGCGTGCGCTGGTCTTGGGCGTGCGGGACTACTTGGGCAAAAACGGTTTTCCAGGCGCCATCATCGGTCTGTCCGGTGGGGTGGATTCGGCGTTGGTGCTGGCCGTGGCCGTCGAAGCCCTCGGCGCCGACAAGGTGCGCGCCGTGATGATGCCCTCGCCCTACACCGCCGACATTTCGTGGATCGACGCCCGTGACATGGCCGCCCGCCTGGGTGTGCGCTACGACGAAATTGGCATCACGCCCATGTTCGAAGCGTTCAACCACGCTTTGGCCCCGCAGTTCACGGGGCTGGCTGAAGATGCCACGGAAGAGAACATCCAAGCGCGCATTCGGGGCACGCTGTTGATGGCCCTGTCCAACAAAACCGGCGCCATCGTGCTGACAACCGGCAACAAAAGCGAGATGGTCACCGGTTACTGCACGTTGTATGGGGACATGGCCGGCGGCTTTGCCGTCATCAAAGACGTGGCCAAAACCCTGGTTTATCGCCTGTGCCTGTGGAAGAACCAACAGGGCGGCCTGCTGGCCGATGGCACGATCGGTGAAGTCATCCCCGAACGCATCATCACGCGCCCGCCTTCGGCTGAACTGCGCCCCGACCAGAAAGACCAAGACAGTTTGCCACCCTACGAGGTGCTTGACGCCATCTTGGCTCGCTACATGGAAGAGGATCAGAGCATCGAAGACATCGTCGCTGCCGGCTTCGACCGGGCCGATGTGGAACGTGTAACACGCCTCATCAAAATCAACGAATACAAGCGCCGCCAAGCCCCCGTGGGCATTCGAATCACCCACCGGGGTTTCGGGCGTGATTGGCGTTACCCAATCACCTCGAAGTTCCGTGCTTAAATCCCGCTCATCCTTTTCGTTTCCCCCGACTCATCGCGGAGTACAACCATGAAGCAGATCACCGCCATCATCAAACCGTTCAAGCTCGAAGAAGTCCGCGAAGCGCTGGCCGAAGTGGGCGTTTCCGGCCTGACCGTGACCGAAGTGAAGGGCTTTGGCCGTCAAAAGGGTCACACCGAGCTGTACCGTGGCGCCGAGTACGTGGTGGACTTTCTGCCCAAGGTCAAGCTCGAAGCCGTGGTCAAGGATGGCGACGTGGAGCGTGCCATCGAGGTGATCGTCAAGGCAGCCAAGACCGGCAAGATCGGTGACGGCAAGATTTTCGTCACCCCGGTGGAGCAAGTGGTGCGCATCCGCACCGGCGAAACCGACGAATCCGCCGTTTGATCGCCTGAGCCCAAGGCTCAGATGCGGGCGTAACAGCCCGCCTGACCGGGGGGCTCGCTCATGCGCGCCAGCGTGTGCAGCATGTCCACCGGGTCGGTGCCGACGGTCAGCATGCTCTGCTGCTCGGTATCGACAAAACCGGCCGCCTGCGTGCGTTGCATGAACGCCAGCAGCGGGTCATAGAAGCCTGCCACGTTGAGCAACCCGATGGGTTGCTGGTGGTAGCCGAGGTGGCGCCACGTCCACACCTCGAACAACTCCTCGAACGTGCCGATGCCACCCGGCAGCGCCAAGAAAGCGTGCGCCATTTCGGCCATGCGCTTTTTGCGCTCATGCATGGTGTGAACCACGTGCAGTTCACTGAGCTGGCGGTGTCCGACTTCCCGCTGCATCAGCCGCTCTGGAATCACACCGACCACCCGGCCCCCGGCTTCCAGCGTCGCGTTGGCCACTTCGCCCATCAAGCCGACATTGCCACCGCCATACACCAATTGCCAGCCCTGGCGGCCAATCTCGTGCCCCAGTGCCACAGCGGCTTGGGTAAAGCGCTCATCTTGACCGTGGCGCGAGCCACAGTAGACACAGAGCGAAAACGTCACGGGTTGACTCATACCTCAGGCCCCCAACAGGCGTTGCCACAGTGCTGCGCCCCAAATACCGGCACACAGCAGGAGTGAGAGAAAGACAGCCGCACTGGCGATGTCTTTGGCACGTGCGGCCAACTCGTGGAGTTCGAAACCGACGCGATCGACCACAGCTTCGACCGCAGAATTCAGCAATTCCACAATCAACACCGCCAGCACCGAGCCGGCCAACAAAGCCACTTCGACCCAGGTGCGCCCCAGCCACCAAGCGCAAGGCAGCAACACCACAGCCAGCCAAGTTTCTTGGCGAAACGCACTTTCACCGGTGTAAGCCTTGCGCAGCCCGGCCCATGAATAGCCCGCTGCGTGGATCACACGATCCAAACCCGTGCGCCCTTTGTGAGGATTGGTCTGTGACATGACAAACATCTTCAGGCGCCAGCGCGCCCTTTCTTAGGACGGGGTGCAGGGCGCCAAGTGACCAGGCGCGTGCCGCACAGCACGTCATGGAAAAACTGCCGATCCGGACGCAAGCGCGCCAACCCAGCATATGTGACGACCCCGACAGACAACGCTGCCGCAAAAGCGGCGCTGTCCTTGAGCCCAGCAGCCCAGAGTGCCACCAACGCCGGCAGAAACCACAGCCAAGCCAAGAGATAACGCGCCACGGCTTGAGGCCAGGACAGCGCCCGCCCCGAAGCATTCACCACACGGACGTGCCACGCTTTCATGGCCACGGTCTGCCCTCCGCGCACCCAAAAACCGGCAAAGTAAACCCCGAGCACCACGAACAAAAACACTTGCAGGCCCAATTTGCCATGCAATGCATGATCCATGCGCGTGAGCACGGAGTACAGCAAGCCAGCGATCATCAAAACCCCGAACAGCAACACCCCCTCGTACAGGAAGGCCGCCAACCGGCGCCAAACAGGGGGCGTCGGTGCTTGCTTCAGGGCCTGGATCTCGTCCAAATCCGACATCCACGCAACTCCATTAATTGACCACGGAGGCCACCGCCGAAGCCGCCACAGGCACTGCGGCCACCACACTCGACGCTGCCGACGCGGCCCCCACAACCGGAGAGGAGGCCACCGCCGCCGATGAAGCCGCTGGACTCACCGCAGATGCAGCACCTGCCCGAGCCACCACAGGCGGCTTGTGCGGTGCTGCCACACCCGCAGCCTGTGGGCCGTGCTTGGGTAGCAGGGTTGAACGATCCACCATGCCCGGGCCAGCGGCGATTTTAGGTTGACCCGCTTTCTGGTGATCAGGCGGAGAGGGCTGCTTGACCCCGACCCATTGAGTGGTCACGCCTGGCCGCGCCTGAACCACGGACGGTGCGACAGGTCGCAAGGCAAGCACCGCTGGCACTGGCGCTTCTTTCACCACATTGGACTTAGGAACCATCGCCCCCAACGGTGCCTTGCGCAACAGATGCGTTGGCGACGCCATCGGTGCCGAAGCAGGTGCCGAAGCAGCTCGCGCAGCTTTGGCTGCCAAAGCCTGGCGCTCCTCTGGCGGCAGGGCTTGGTAGGCTTCCCAGCGTGCTTGTTTGTCCACACCGCCCCATTGGCGGAATTGCTGGAAATTCAGCCGGGCCTCTGTGCGCTGCTCTGGACTCAGGCGGGCCCACTCGCGCATGCGCTCATGCACCCGCTGTTGCTGTTCAGCAGACATGGTCGGCAGCTTGCCCGCAATTTCGATCCACTTGTGCTGCACCGCAGGTGCCAGGCGCGACCATTCAACAGCGAGAGGCGCCAACGTGGTGCGTTGCTGCATCGACAACGCTCCCCAAGTCACCGGGGCGATGGGCTGAACGCCCTGCGCATGCACGCCCTGCCCACAAACCAGCGCCACCGCGCAAGCGGCTGCCACAGCAGCTTGGTGCCAGCGTCGTGTCATCTCACTCCTGTGGGTGCTTGAGGAATTCAACAAAGCCAGGGTCACGGTAGGCGCCAACCGGCAAATCGTCTGCCAACAAGGCCACATCGACTTCAGCGGTTGCATGGATCTGCGCCCGGTCATACCCATGATCGATGGCCAGCAAACCCATCCCCAGCACGATGAACGGCACCACAACCGCTAAACGCCCCACCCACTTGGGCGCTGAGGGCCATGCCAGCGTCGACAAGCCAACGCGAATCGGGGAAGCCGCCACCGGTGCGGCCTGGAGGGCAGCCGCACGGCGCTGGCGCGCACGTGCCAGCGCCTGCTCTCGGGCAAAACGCAAGCGTGCTTCAATGTCATGGTCGGATTGCAAACTGCGCTCGGTCAGTGCGGCTCCAAGGCGGGCGCCCAGCCGATCTTCCGCGCTGCCCAGCTCGGCCTGCGCAGCACCCGTGCGACGGGCCACCGTTTGTGAAGTATTCGAAAAATTCATGATGAGATTCCCCTGGCCTTGAGGGATTTGGCCAGCGCGTGGACGGCACGCGAACAATGGGTCTTGACGCTCCCCTCGGAGCAACCCATGGCCGTGGCTGTCTCGGCGACATCCAATTCTTCCCAGTAACGCAGCAAAAACGCTTCCCGTTGACGCCCCGGCAGCTTCTGCACCTCTTCTTCGATGAGCAGTAGCACCTGCTGACGGGCCACGGTGTCCGCAGCACTTTCCGCGCCGAGAGCCCCCTCAACCGACACCAGCGATTCCAACAGGTCAAAGTCTTCGCCTTCGTCTGAGCCCTCAAAGTCGGAAAGGTTCTGCATCACCGCGCCACGCACTTTTTGGCGGCGAAACCAGTCTGTCGTGGCGTTCGACAAGATACGCTGAAACAGCAATGGCAATTCTGCGGCCGGTCGGTCGGCGTAGCGATCCGCCAGACGGATCATGGCGTCTTGCACGATATCCAGCGCACCGTCCTCGTCCCGCACAGCGTAGACGGTGCGCTTGAAGGCACGTTTTTCAACGCTTTTGAGGAAATCTGTGAGTTCTTTGTCGGTGGCCAAGGGAGCGTGGCGGGCCACGCGGCCCAAGACAATGCAAGCTTTCCATTATCGCATCGCAGCTTGCACGGGGCTGAGCCATGCCATGGCTTGATGCAAGGATGCAATAATGCGCGTTCGCACGGATTGTGCGACTGGATCTTGAAGGCCCGTCCGACCGCGGGCGCCGGCCATTATTGATCGCGCAGGCTCCGATTCCACCTCACGAGGGCGCGAGGAGGGGCACCGAAGGTTTTTCGTCAGAGAAATTCACAGAGGTTCTTGAATGGACATGTCTAGCGCGGATGTCAAGCGCGCCCCAGCGGCGCAACCGCAAAACGCTTCCCCCGCCGTGGAATTGAACGGCTCCGAAATTCTGGTGCAGGCCCTGGTGGCCGAAGGCGTCAAGCATGTCTGGGGCTACCCAGGCGGCTCGGTGCTGTACATCTACGACGCACTTTACAAGCAAGAATCCATCCAGCACGTTTTGGTGCGCCACGAGCAGGCCGCCGTTCACGCGGCTGACGGCTTTGCCCGCGCCACGGGTGAAGTGGGCGTGGCCCTGGTCACCTCCGGCCCCGGCGTCACCAATGCGGTGACGGGCATCGCCACGGCCTACATGGACTCGATCCCCATGGTGGTGATCACCGGCCAGGTGCCGACCGCCGCCATCGGTTTGGACGCTTTCCAAGAATGTGACACCGTCGGCATCACCCGCCCCATCGTCAAGCACAACTTCTTGGTGAAGGATGTGCGCGACTTGGCGCTGACGCTGAAGAAAGCCTTCCACATCGCCCGCACCGGTCGCCCTGGCCCGGTGGTGGTGGACATCCCCAAGGACGTGTCGCTCAAAACCGCGATGTTCAGCGAGGCCGAATACCGCGAGCCGGTGTCGATGCGCTCCTACAACCCGGTGAAGAAGGGCCACGGCGGTCAGATCCGCAAGGCCGTGCAACTGCTGCTGCAAGCCAAGCGTCCTTATATCTACACCGGCGGCGGTGTGGTGCTGGGCAATGCGTCGGCTGAGCTGCGCGAGCTGTGCGATCTGCTGGGCTACCCCGTCACCAACACGCTGATGGGTTTGGGCGCCATTTCGGCCACCGATCCGAAGTTCCTGGGCATGCTGGGCATGCACGGCACCTACGAAGCCAACATGACCATGCAGCACTGCGACGTGCTGTTGGCCGTGGGCGCACGCTTCGATGACCGCGTGATCGGCAACCCGGCGCACTTCGCCGAGGTCGAGCGCAAGATCATCCATGTGGACATCGACCCGTCTTCGATCTCCAAGCGCGTGAAGGTGGACATTCCCATCGTCGGCGATGTCAAGGAAGTGCTGCACGAGCTGATCGTTCAGATCCGCGAAGCCCAAGCCAAGCCGGACGCTGCCGCGCTGGGCCACTGGTGGAACCAAATCAACGACTGGCGCTCACGCGATTGCCTGAACTTCAAGCGCAGCGACGAGGTCATCAAGCCGCAACATGTGGTGCAAACGCTGTGGGAGCTGACCCGTGGCACCGACACCTACGTCACTTCCGACGTGGGTCAGCACCAAATGTGGGCGGCGCAGTTCTACAAGTTTGGCGAGCCGCGCCGCTGGATCAACTCCGGCGGCCTGGGCACCATGGGTGTGGGCCTGCCGTACGCGATGGGCATCAAGCTGGCCAAGCCGGACGCAGACGTGTTCTGCATCACCGGCGAAGGCTCGATCCAGATGAACATCCAAGAGCTTTCGACCTGCCAGCAGTACAACACGCCGGTGAAGATCATTGCGCTCAACAACCGCTACCTGGGCATGGTGCGCCAGTGGCAAGAGCTGATCTACGAAGGCCGCTACGCCCACAGCTACATGGACGCGCTGCCGGACTTCGTCAAGCTCGCCCAAGCCTATGGTCACATCGGTCTGAAGATCGAGCGGCCGTCGGAAGTGGAGCCGGCGCTGCGTGAAATGCTCAAGGAAAAGAACCGCACCTTCTTCCTCGACGTTCGCACCGACCCGACCGAAAACGTCTGGCCGATGGTGCAAGCCGGCATGGGCATCACCGAGATGCTGTTGGGTTCGGAAGACCTCTGATGCACCGAGGCCGTGCGCGGCCTGCCGATTCAGCGTGCGCAGTGACCGCTGCAAAACGGGTGAATCGGTGGGCGCGGCGGCCCGCATCCGACTGCTTTTGCAAGCCCATCCGCCCTTGACTTCCTGACTTCAAACGGCGTGCCAAGCGCCGCCGGCCACCCGCCGGCGTTGCGTGAGGAGCGCGCCAGGAGACTTCGCATGAAACACATCATCGCCGTTTTGCTGGAAAACGAGCCGGGCGCGCTGTCGCGCGTGGTGGCGCTGTTTTCGGCCCGTGGCTACAACATCGAGAGCCTGACCGTGGCGCCGACCGAAGACCCTTCGCTGTCGCGCATGACCATCGTCACCAAGGGCTCGGAAGAAACCATCGAACAAATCACCAAGCACCTGAACCGCTTGGTGGACGTGGTGAAGGTCGTGGACCTGACCGAAGGCAACTACAGCGAACGTGAGCTGATGCTCATCAAGGTGCGCGCCGTCGGCAAGGAACGCGAAGAGATGAAGCGCCTGGCGGACATCTTCCGTGGCCACATCATCGACGTGACCGAAAAAACCTACACCATCGAATTGACGGGTGACGCCGCCAAGCTCGACGCTTTCATTGAAGCGATCGACCGCGCCGCCATCCTCGAAACCGTTCGCACCGGCTCCAGCGGGATCGGTCGCGGCGAGCGCATTCTGCGCGTCTGATCCCCTCGCCAGGGATCGCATCCTCCCCCTCCTCCCGCAGCCTCATTCACTCAAGAGACTCCACCATGAAGGTTTACTACGACAAGGACGCCGACCTCAGCCTGATCAAGGGCAAGAACGTCACCATCATCGGCTACGGCTCGCAAGGCCACGCTCACGCCCAGAACCTGAACGACTCGGGCGTGAAGGTGACCGTGGGCCTGCGCAAGAGCGGCGCTTCCTGGGCCAAAGCCGAAGGCGCTGGCCTGAAGGTGGCTGAAGTGGCCGAGGCTGTGGCTTCTGCCGACGTCGTCATGATCCTGTTGCCCGACGAGCAAATCGCCGATGTGTACAACAAGGAAGTGGCCCCGAACCTGAAGGCCGGCGCTTCGCTGGTGTTCGCCCACGGCTTCAACGTGCATTACGGCCAAGTCGTGCCGCGCGCTGACGTGGACGTGTGGATGGTGGCCCCGAAGGCCCCGGGCCACACCGTGCGCGGCACCTACCGCCAAGGTGGCGGCGTGCCCCACCTGATCGCCGTCTACCAAGACGTGACCGGCAAGGCGCGTGACCTGGCCCTGTCCTACGCTTCGGCCAACGGCGGCGGCAAGGCTGGCATCATCGAAACCAACTTCCGCGAAGAAACCGAAACCGACCTGTTCGGCGAACAAGCCGTGCTGTGCGGCGGTGCCGTCGAGCTGATCAAGGCCGGTTTCGAAACCCTGGTGGAAGCCGGCTACGCGCCGGAAATGGCCTACTTCGAGTGCCTGCACGAGCTGAAGCTGATCGTGGACCTGATCTACGAAGGTGGCATCGCCAACATGAACTACTCGATCTCGAACAACGCCGAATATGGCGAGTACGTCACCGGCCCGCGCGTCGTGACCGACGAGACCAAGAAGGCCATGAAGCAGTGCCTGAAGGACATCCAGACTGGCGAATACGCCAAGTCCTTCATCCTGGAAAACAAGGCCGGCGCCCCGACCCTGACCTCGCGTCGTCGCCTGACCGAAGAGCATCAAATCGAAATCGTCGGCGCCAAGCTGCGCGACATGATGCCCTGGATCAAGGCCAACAAGCTGGTGGACAAGAGCCGCAACTGATCGGTTTCGATCCTTCTCTGAAAGCCGCCTGCGGGCGGCTTTTTTCATGGAGTCGCTGAGGTATCCTCAGCGCCTACCGAGATTCGCTCCCTCCTCATGACGACTCCTGACACTGCGACCTCCACACCCGTGCTGCCCCGCCCGCGCCGACGGGGCATTTACGTCCTGCCCAATCTGTTCACCCTGGCGGCGCTGTTCGGTGGGTTTTACGCCGTGGTGATGGCGATGAACGGACGCTTCGAGCACGCCGCCATCGGCATTTTTTGCTCCATGGTGCTGGACAGTTTGGATGGCCGTGTCGCACGCATGACCAACACCCAAAGCGCCTTCGGCGAGCAGATGGACAGCCTGGCAGACATGGTGAGCTTTGGCGCAGCCCCGGCGCTCATCGTGTACGAATGGGCGCTCAAAGGCTTGGGCAAAGCGGGCTGGATCGCCGCCTTCGTGTATTGCGCCTGTGCGGCGCTGCGGCTGGCGCGTTTCAACACCAACATCGGCATCGTGGACAAGCGTTTTTTCCAAGGCTTGCCCAGCCCTGCGGCAGCGGCTCTGGTGATCGGTTTCATCTGGGTGGCGGACGATTCGGGGTTGACCCATGTATCCACCCTGGCGTTCTGGCCTTGGGTGACGTGCGCTGTGGTGTTGTATTCCGGCCTGACCATGGTGACGAACGTTCCGTTCTACAGCTTCAAAGACGTGAACTTCAAACGCACGGTGCCCTTCATCGTGATCGTGCTGATCGCTTTGGGATTGGCCATCGTCACCCTGCATCCGCCGGTGGTGTTGTTCGGTGTGTTTTGCGTGTATGGCTTGTCGGGTTATGTGGTGTATGCCTGGCGCAAGATGAAAGGGCAACACGTCAGTGTCATCGCCACATCGACGGATGAACCCGACGAGCGCGGCTTGCATTGAGCCGTGCTATATTGAACGGATGTTTCGCCCGATGTCGATCCACGCTGCTTTGCTGCTATCGCTGCCCCTAGCCACCCTGCGGGCATGCTGATCGATCGCGTCTGAACACCCCCATTCCAAGAGATCAACGGCCCGCCAGCGCTCGCAGCGGGCCGTTTCTCATTTCAGGCTGCGTGCGCATCGTTTCCCCTGAACTTTGCTCGACCGGCTTCGCCGAGGAGAACTTCCATGACCGACAAGCTCATCATCTTCGACACCACCTTGCGTGACGGCGAACAATCGCCCGGCGCCTCGATGACGCGGGACGAAAAACTGCGCATCGCCCGCCAACTGGAACGCCTGAAGGTGGACGTGATCGAAGCGGGCTTTGCCGCCTCCTCGAACGGGGACTTTGAGGCCGTTCGCACCATCGCCAACCACATCAAAGACTCCACCGTCTGCTCGCTGGCCCGCGCCAATGACCGCGACATCGCCCGCGCCGCCGAAGCGGTGGCCGGTGCCAACCGGGGGCGCATCCACACCTTCATCGCCACCAGCCCGCTGCACATGGAGAAGAAGCTGCGCATGTCGCCCGAGCAGGTGCTGGAGCAAGCGCGCTTGGCCGTGCGTTTTGGCCGCAACCTGTGTGGCGACATCGAGTTCAGCGCCGAAGACGGCTACCGCTCGGAAATCGACTTTTTGGCCCGCGTGGTCGAAGCCGTGATTGCCGAAGGCGCCTCTACCATCAACATCCCCGACACGGTGGGCTACGCCATCCCCGAGCTGTACGGCCACTTCATCAAGACGCTGCGCGAAAAAGTGCCCAATTCGGACAAGGCCATTTGGTCGGTTCACTGCCACAACGACCTGGGCATGGCCGTGGCCAACTCGTTGGCCGGTGTCAAGATCGGTGGTGCCCGCCAGGTGGAATGCACCATCAATGGCCTGGGCGAGCGCGCCGGCAACTGCTCGCTGGAAGAAGTGGTGATGGCCGTGAGAACCCGCCGTGACTACTTCGGTTTGGATGTGGGCATCGACACTTCGCAAATCGTGCCCGCCAGCCGCATGGTGAGCCAGACCACGGGTTTTGTGGTGCAGCCGAACAAGGCGGTGGTCGGTGCCAACGCGTTTGCGCACGCTTCGGGCATCCACCAAGATGGCGTGCTCAAAGCGCGTGACACCTACGAAATCATGCGCGCTGAAGACGTGGGTTGGAGCGCCAACAAAATCGTGCTGGGCAAGCTCTCGGGGCGCAACGCCTTCAAGCAGCGTTTGCAAGAGCTGGGCATTGAGCTGGAATCGGAAGCCGAAATCAACGCCGCTTTCACCCGCTTCAAAGACCTGGCCGACCGCAAGAGCGAGATTTTTGATGAGGACATCATTGCCTTGGTCGGCGACGAAAGTGTCACCGCAGCGCAGGAGCATTACCGCTTGGTCGCGCTGAGCCAAAGCTCGGAAATGGGCGAACGGCCTCAAGCCACGGTGACGTTTGCCGCTGGTGCCAAGGAACACACCGCCACCGCCATCGGTAACGGGCCGGTGGATGCGTGCCTCAAAGCCATTGAATCGCACGTCCAAAGCGGTGCTGAGCTGGTGCTGTATTCGGTCAATGCCATCACGTCTGGCAGCACCGAGTCCCAGGGGGAGGTCACTGTGCGCCTGCAACTGGCGGGGCGGATCGTCAACGGGGTGGGTGCCGATCCGGACATCATCGTCGCCTCGGCCAAAGCCTATTTGGCAGCGCTGACCAAGCTGTACTCCAGCGTCGAGCGCGTCGCCGCCCAGGTCTGACGCCTTCGACGTTCAACATGACAGCGTGCCAGGGGGAAACCCCTTGCACGCTGTTTGCTTGGCTTTAGACTCCCACGTTGGACAAATCTGTCGGTTTTTCCCCTGACTTTTGCATGAAAACAACATCACGCCACGTCTTTTCCATCCGTTGGAGTCTCATCAGCCTGGTTCTTTGCTTAACGGCACCGATGGCCGCACAAGCGGCCCAGAAAAAATCGGTGGCCAAAGCCAGTGCCGTCGTCACCGCCGCGAGCCCACGCGCCAGTCCTTCGGCCAGATGTACGGCTTGCATCAACTGGAAGATCCGCTCGAATTGAAATCCGGCGCCGCACTGGTGATGGATCAAGAAACCAACGAAGTGTTGGTCACCAAAAACTCGCAAGCGGTGTTGCCGATCGCGTCCATCACCAAACTGATGACCGCCCTGCTGGTGATCGAAGCCCAGCAACCGCTGACGGAGATGCTCACCATCACCGAGGAAGACATCGACACGGAAAAGGGCAGCCGCTCGCGCCTCCAAGTCGGCGCTCAACTGTCACGCGGGGACATGCTGCATTTGGCGCTGATGGCCTCTGAAAACCGCGCCGCCAACGCCTTGGGCCGCCATTACCCAGGCGGGTTTTATGCTTTTGTCGCAGCGATGAACGCCAAAGCCCGCAGTTTGGGGATGTTGGACACGCGGTATGTCGAGCCCACGGGGCTGTCCAGCTTGAACCAATCGAGTGCCCATGACCTGGCTTTGTTGGTCAAAGCGGCCTATGACGTGCCGCTGATCCGCACTTTGTCCACTTCTCCCGAAGGGCTGGTGGCCGTGGGGCCTCGGCAAATGCAGTTTCACACCACCAACCGGCTGGTGCTGAACCCCGAGTGGGACATCGGTCTGCAAAAAACCGGCTACATCGTCGAAGCGGGCCAGTGTTTGGTGATGCAAGCCAAACTGGCCGGGCGCAAGCTCATCATGGTGCTGCTCGATTCGGCTGGGAAGTATTCCCGCTTGGGTGACGCCGAACGCATCCGCCGATGGCTGGTGCAATCGACGCTGAACGGTGCCACCACCGCCGCATCGTCACGTTTTGATTTACGCTGATCCGGCAGCACCTCGGTAGCCCAGCGCGGTGGAAATCTGCGCGGCTGTGGCCTTGACCCGATCCAGCCACGATTCTTCCAGCCGATCCGCCGGCGCCGACACCGACAGGCCGGCCACCAGCTTGCCCTGATCATCAAAGATGCCAGCGGCCATGCAGCGCACGCCCAGCTCCAGCTCCTCATCGTCGCGGGCCAGGGCGTTGCGGCGCACCAGCGCCAGCTCACGCTCCAGCGCCGGCAAATCGGTGATGCTGTTGCGGGTGTGACCCGCCAAGCCGGTGCGCGTGGCGTACGCCCGCACACGCTGGGGCTCATCAAACGCCAGGAACAGTTTGCCCACGGACGTCAAATGCAGCGGCGCACGTCCGCCCACGGCGCGCACCACTTGCATGCCCGAACGCTCGCTGTAGGTGCGTTCGATGTAAACGATCTCATCGCCCTGGCGCACAGAGAGGTTCACCGGCTGATGTGTGAGCTTGTGCAATTCACGCATTGGGCCAATGGCGGCGTCCCGCACATCCAAGCGCGCTTTGACCAGATTGCCCAATTCCAGCAAACGCATGCCCAGCCGGTAACTGCCGGACTCAGGCCGATCGACCAGCCGCCCGGCGGCCAAGTCGTTGAGAATGCGGTGGGCGGTGGAGGGATGCAGGCCGGTGCGCTCGCTCAATTCTTTGAGCGGTACCGGGTCGGGGTGGGCTGCCAGCACGTCCAACAAAGCGAACGCACGGGCCAGAACCTGGATGCTGGGGTCTTGGGGATCTTTTTTGGTCATGGTGACGTGCTTTTTTGACCCATATTTTTACATGGCGAAATGTACCTCAGCCATGTGCAGCTTTTACCCGTCCAACGCGCTGGGCGGCGGCCACACCCGATCGCACCGCCGCTTCCAAGGTGGCGGGATACGGCCCGGCCACATGATCCCCCGCCACCGACACGCCCGGCAGCGGATCCGCACACGGGCGCTGCAACCCCGGTACGCAGGCAAACGTGGCGCGCTTTTCAGCCCGAATCGCCAGCACCCGCACACGCGCCGCCGGCCACGCCGAGGGCTGCTGGCGCCAGGCTTGGCGCAACTGGTCACACACCGCCGCCCCAACCGCCGCCAGTGGCCGGTCCAGCCACACGGACGCCCCACTCACCACCAAGGAGAACTGCCCCGCCACACCACCCAGTTGCCCCAGATCGAACCCAAACTGCGCCGGATGCGCGGCATCGGCCCGCAGCGCCAGCATCGGTTCGGGCCAGCGGGCGCCCGGCGCCTCCAGCCACACCGTGATGATGGGCTCGTAGTGCAGCGCTGCCGCTTGTTCGGCCCAAATGGGCGCATGAGGCGCCAGCAAACGCGCCGCTTCAACGGCGCTGCTGGCGACGATCACATGGTCGAACACCTCGTCGTCCACACACCAAGCGCCGGACGCCTGCGGCGTCAACCGCTGGACGCGACGCCCCAACGTCAGTGTGGCGCCATGCTGTTGCAGCCAGCGTTGTGCCGCATCGGGCAACAGGGCGCTGAGGGGCGCACGAGGCAGCAGCACGTCCGAGCTGCCGCGTGGGCCGAACAGGGCATCGCGCAGCACCGTCAACAGCACCTGCGCGCTGGCTTGGTGCGACGGTGTGTTGAGCGCGGCCACGCTCAACGGATCGATCAGCCATTCGTGGACACGTGGCGGGCAATCGGCGCTGATGTCCGCCACCGTCAACCGAGGATCGCAGCGAAACCCCCGCCAGCGCCAACGGGCCGCCCAGCGCAACAGCCCCCAACGTTCCGCCACGCTCAACGCCCGCCAACGCCACACCCCCCACAGAAACGCCGGCACCGCCGGCCCGGGGGGTAAGCGCAAGCCTTGGCCGTCGGGATACACCACCGCCAACGGGCGCCGCATCAACACCTGCTCGGGATCGACGCCCACCTGCCGCATCAACGCCAGCGTGGCCTGATAGGCGCCGATGAGGATGTGCTGGCCGTTGTCACGCCGTTCAGCGTCGGGTTGACCGGGTGAGGCTGCATCGCTGCGCGCCCGCCCGCCGGTTTGGCGCGCCATTTCAAACAAGTGGACGGTGTACCCCAACCGGACGGCCTCCACCGCCGCCGCCAAGCCCGCCCAACCCGCACCAATGACGGCCACGCGCCGCGCTAGCGACGTTGAACGCGAGGCGCTCATCGGCTGCGCCAATGCGTGCGCCCCGCGATCCACAGCTTGCGCAGCGGCGTGAGCGAAATGCGCTGGTGCAGGACTTGGAAGCCGCCCTTTTCGATCTCCCGCAGCAGCGAGCGGTAAATGTTGGCCATCATCAAACCGGGGCGCTGATCGGCCCGGTCAATGTCGGGCAAAGCCGACAGGGCTTCGTCATAAAACCAATGCGCCCGCTCGGCTTGGAATTTCATCAGCGCTTGGAATCGGTCGCTGTAACCCCAGGGGCGTTCGCATTTGAGCAGCTCGTGGGCCTTGACGTCGAAACGCTGCAACTCGCTGATCGGCAAGTAGATGCGTCCGCGCCGCGCATCTTCCCCCACATCGCGAATGATGTTGGTGAGCTGCATCGCCAGCCCCAGGGTGTGGGCGTAGCGCAGGGTGTCCTCGGCGGTACGGCCAAAAATGCTGCTGGCCACTTCACCGACCACCCCCGCCACCAAATGGCAGTAGCGCGTCAGGCCAGCGAAATCGAGGTAGCGCGTCTGCGTCAAATCCATCTGGCAGCCCTCGATCACGGCGAGCAAATGTTCGGCGCGAATGTCGAACGGGGCCACATGGGGCATCAACGCTTGCATCACCGGATGCGTCGGCTGGCCGGCAAAACTTTGGTGAACTTCACGTGTCCACCACGCCAGCTTCTGCCCGGCCACATGCGGATCGTGAACCTCATCGACCACGTCATCCACTTCGCGGCAAAACGCATAAAACGCTGTGATCGCCGCCCGCCGAGGCGGTGGCAAAAACAGAAAAGCGTAATAAAACGACGAGCCGCTGGCGGCGGCTTTTTGTTGCACGTACTGTTCAGGCGTCATGACCGGGGCATCCACAAAGCGCGCCACAACAGCAGCGGGGCATCCGCTGCCGCAACGGTCGGACGCGAGACAAAACTGGTTTCATCCATGGCTTCGATTTTCTCAAGAACGCGCAAGCCGCCCTGCACCACCAAGCGCAGCTCCCAACCCATGCGCCCCGGCAAGCGGTGTACCAGCGGCGCACCTTCGAGCATCAAGCGCCGCGCCCAGCCCACCAAGTCGGCCAGCAGGGCGCGATGTGCCGCGCTGGGCGGACGGCACAGCAGTTGCGAACGCGGCAATTGGTGCTGGCGTAAATCCGAATTCGGGATGTAGTGGCGTCCCCGGGGCAGATCGACGCTCAAATCCTGCCAAAAGTTGATGAGCTGCAACGCCGAGCACACCGCGTCGGACTGGCGCAAAGCCACCTCGTCTTGCACGCCGTACAGGTGCAGCAGCAAGCGGCCAATCGGGTTGGCCGAGTAGCGGCAGTAATCCAGCACGGCCTCGCGATCCGGGTAGATGGGGTTGTCGATGTCGCGGATGAAGGCTGTCAGCAAATCGTCCAGCAGACGGGGCGGCAGTTGGTGCTGCTGGATCATTCGGCCCAGCGGCTCAAACACCCCACGCCAGCGTTCGGACGCGGCCAAACCCGCCGCCACCCGATGCAAATCGGTGCGATACGCCTGCAAATCAGCATGACGCTGGGCCGGCAAGGCGTTGCCTTCATCGGCCAAATCGTCTGCCGTGCGGGCAAACCAATAAATCGCCGTGATCGGCGGACGCAACGCCGGCGGGCACAGCCACGACGCGACGGGGAAGTTTTCATAGTGTTGGACGCTCACGGGGGACGATTGTCCGTCCTTCCCCGGCGCCCCTGAGGGCCGCTCGTTGACACGTTCTCACCATCTTTCTATATTACTGACCAGTCAGTCATTAACAACCTTGCTCTCTGCCATGAACGCCCTTCGTCAGCATCGGTTGCGGCCCGGAACGCCGCTGCTTCTCACCCTCGTGAGTCTGGGCGGCCTGTGGCTGTCGGGCTGCGCGCCCAAGGAGGTGGCCCCCGAGCCGGTGCGCGCCGTGCGCACGCTCAAAGTCGAATCCGGCACCGCGCAGTTGGAGCGGGACTATGCGGCGGAAATCAAAGCGCGCACCGAATCGCGTCTGGGGTTCCGTGTCGGCGGCAAGCTGCTGGCCCGACCCGTGAACGCGGGGGACGCCGTGCGCGCCGGCCAGGTGCTGGCGCAGCTCGATCCGCAAGACTTGCGCCTGGGCCAAGAAGCCGCACAAGCCGGGGTGGCCGCCGCGCAAGTGCAATTCGAGCTGGCTGTGGCGGACTTCAAGCGCTACCAAGACTTGCGCGCCCAAAACTTCATCAGCGCCGCCGAACTGGAGCGGCGCGAAACCACCCTCAAGGCCGCTAAAGCGCAGTTAGAGCAAGTCAAGGCGCAAGCCGGGGTGCAGATCAACCAAACGTCTTACAGCAGCTTGAACGCACCCGCTTCGGGGGTGATCACGGCGGTGGAAGCCGAGCCGGGCCAAGTGCTGGCCGCTGGCACCCCCGTGGTGCGTCTGGCGCTGGATGGCCCGCGTGATGCCGTTTTTGCTGTGCCCGAAGATCGGGTGAACGAGCTGCGCGCCTTGCTGAACCGCTCGGGGGCGGTGCGCGTCGTGCCCTGGGGCAGTCAAGAGGCTGTGCCCGCCACGGTGCATGAAATCGCCGCTGCGGCCGACCCGGTCACCCGCACCTTCAGCGTCAAGGCGGACATCGGCAGCGCAGCGCTGCGTTTAGGGCAAACCGCCACGGTACGCATCGCCCAAAGCGGACGCGCAGGCGTGGTGCGCCTGCCGTTGACGGCGCTGGTGGAACACAAAAACCAGTCGGCCGTATGGTTGCTGGAGGGTGCCATGAAGGTGCGCCTCCACCCCGTGACGGTGGCCGGCGCCGAAGGCAACACCGTGCTGGTGAGTGCGGGCCTGTCAGCCGGGGATGAAGTGGTGACCGCTGGCACCCACTTGCTCACCCCCGGCCAAACCGTGCGCCGCTACCTCGAACGCGGCCAGGTGGGTGACGTGCCCGCCTCGGCCCCGGCTTCGGCCGCGTCCCGCTGAACCCGCATCCACCGACGAGGCCCCCGATGAGCCGCCGACACCCCCGCGCCACCGAGCGCGAGACGTTCAACATTTCCCGCTGGGCGCTTGAACACGCCCCCCTGACGCGCTACCTGATGGTGGTGCTGATGGTGCTGGGCCTGGCCGCCTACTTTCAACTTGGGCAGGACGAAGACCCGCCTTTCACTTTCCGCGCCATGGTGGTGCAGGCGTTTTGGCCCGGCGCCACCGCCCAGCAAATGGCCGAGCAGGTGGCCGACAAGGTCGAACGCACCCTGCAAGAAGTCCCCCACGCCGACATCATCCGCACCTACACCAAACCCGGCGAAATGCTGGTGATGTTCCAGCTCAAGGACTCGACGCCCCCCAAAGAGGTGCCGGATGCTTGGTATCAGGTGCGCAAAAAAATCGGTGACATGCGCAGCACCTTGCCCGCTGGCGTCATCGGCCCGGTGTTCAACGACCAGTTCGGGGACGTGTACGGCTCGATTTATGCCCTGTCCGCCGATGGATTCAGCACCGAGGAGCTGCGTCAGCACGCCGAGGACGTGCGTGCCCGCCTCCTCAAAGTGCCGGACGTGGCCAAGGTCGAGCTGTTTGGCGTCCAAGCCGAAAAGCTCTACATCGAAATTTCCCACAAACGCTTGGCCGAATTGGGGCTGGATCTGAACCAGGTGATCGCCCAACTCACGGCGCAAAACACCGTCGAAGGGGCCGGAGTGCTGAATGCGGGCAGCCAAAACGTGCAACTGCGCGTCGATGGCGCCTTGACCACGCCGGACTCGCTGCGCCAACTGCCCATCCGCGCCACCAACCCGGCCACCGGCCAAGCCAGCAGCCTGCGCTTGGGGGACATCGCCGACATTCGTCGCGCCTACGTCGATCCACCGGCCACGATGGTGCGCCATCAAGGCAAACAAGTGGTGGCCCTGGGCGTGGCCATGGCCAAGGGCGGTGACATCCTCGCCATGGGCCAAGCCCTGACCGCCACGGTGAACACCCTGCGCCCGACGCTGCCGCTGGGCATCGAAATTTCGCAGGTGCAAGACCAGCCGCAGGTGGTGTCGCGCTCGGTGAACGAGTTCGTCGGCACACTGGTGGAAGCGGTGGTGATCGTGCTCATGGTGAGTTTTGTCAGCCTGGGGCTGCACACGCGGCCCCTGCGCATCGACATTTGGCCGGGTTTGGTGGTGGCCATCACCATCCCGCTGGTGCTGGCGATCACCTTTGTCACCATGTTTTACTGGGGCGTGGGGCTGCACAAAATCTCGTTGGGCTCGCTCATCATCGCCCTGGGCTTGTTGGTGGACGATGCCATCATTGCCGTGGAAATGATGGTGCGCAAACTCGAAGAAGGCTACGACCGGCTGCACGCCGCCACCCACGCCTACGAAGTCACCTCGATGCCGATGCTGACCGGCACGCTCATCACCGCCGCCGGGTTCCTGCCCATCGGCATGGCCCAATCGACGGTCGGGGAATACACCTTCGCCATCTTTGCCGTGACCTCGGCAGCACTGGTGATTTCGTGGCTGGTGTCGGTGTACTTCGTGCCTTACCTCGGAGCGTGGCTGCTGCACACCCACAAGGCCAACGACGGCACTCCGCACGAGCTGTTCGACACGCCGTTCTACACCCGCTTTCGCACCCTGGTGGATCGCTGCGTCGAACACCGCTGGGTGACCATCGGGGTGACGCTGCTGATTTTCGCTCTGGGCATCGTCGGCATGGGGCGGGTGCAACAGCAGTTTTTCCCGGATTCGAGCCGGCCAGAAATCCTCGTGGACTTGTGGTTGCCGGAGGGCGCCACCATCCAAGCGTCCGAAGAGGTGGCCAAGCGTTTTGAAGCACGGATGCTCAAAGAGGACGGTTTGCAAAGTGTGACCGCCTGGGTGGGCAGTGGCGTGCCGCGTTTTTACCTGCCGCTGGATCAGGTGTTCCCGCAGGCCAACGTGAGCCAGTTCATTTTGCTGCCCAAGGACTTCAAGGTGCGCGAAGAACTGCGTCAGCGCCTGCCCGAGCTGCTGGCCAGCGAGTTTCCCGAAGTGCGTGGCCGCGTCAAACTGCTGCCCAGCGGGCCGCCGGTGGCGTATCCGGTGCAGTTCCGCGTCGTGGGGGACGACATGCGCCAGGTGCGCCAGTGGGGCGACACCGCCAAAGAATTGCTGCGCGCCAACCCCAACATGCGCGGCGTCAACGACAACTGGAACGAACAAATCAAAGCCCTGCGCTTGGTGATCGACCAAGACAAGGCCCGCGCCTTGGGCGTCACCAGCCAGTCGATTGCGCAGACCACGCGGGCGCTGTTCTCGGGTTCCACCATCGGCCAGTTCCGTGAGGGCGATCGGCTCGTGGACATCGTGCTGCGCCAACCCCAAGCCGAACGGGACGCCCTGACCGACTTGGTCAGCGCCTACGTCGCCACCAGCAGCGGGCGTTCGATTCCGCTGACACAAATCGCCCAGGTGGAACACGGTTGGGAGCCCGGCGTGCTGTGGCGCGAAGGTCGCAAATACGCCGTGACCGTGCAAGGCGATGTGATCGAGGGCGTGCAAGGCGCCACCGTGACCCACCAGATTTGGCCCGACATGGCCAAGCTGCGTGAACGCATGCCGCCGGGCATGGACATCGAGATTGCCGGTGCCGTGGCCGAAAGCGCCAAGGGCCAGGGCTCGATTGCCGTCGGTGCGCCGCTGATGCTGTTCATCATGCTGACGCTGCTGATGATGCAACTGCAAAGCTTCTCGCGCACCCTGCTGGTGGTGTTGACGGCGCCGCTGGGCATTGCGGGGGTGGCGGCGGCCTTGCTGATCTTGAACCGACCGTTCGGCTTTGTCGCCTTGTTGGGCTTCATTGCGTTGCTGGGCATGATCATGCGCAACTCAGTGATCTTGATCGACCAGATTGAGCAGGATCGTGCCCGGGGCGTGCCGGCCTGGGAGGCCATCGTCGAATCGGCGGTGCGACGCTTCCGGCCCATCGTGCTGACAGCGGCGGCAGCGGTGCTGGCGATGATTCCGCTGTCGCGCAGCACCTTCTGGGGGCCGATGGCGGTGGCCATCATGGGCGGGCTCATTGTCGCCACCGCCCTGACTTTGCTGGCCCTGCCCGCGATGTACGCCGCCTGGTTCCGTGTGCGGCGCGAAACCGGCGCACAAGTTGGCTAGAATGCGCGGCTTACCAATTCGCCCGGGTGCTGGTTGAAGTTTGCGCCAGGCCCGAGGAATCAGGCAGTTCGAACACACGATATGCGTTGCGCGGGTGGCGAAATTGGTAGACGCACCAGGTTTAGGTCCTGACGCCTTCACGGGCGTGCCGGTTCGAGTCCGGCCCCGCGCACCATCCAACACGATCACAAGACTTTTCGCATCATGGCAGTCACTGTTGAAACCCTGGAAAAGCTCGAACGCCGCATCACCCTGACGCTGCCGACCAGCGAGATCGAATCCGAAGTCAACGCCCGCCTGAAGAAGCTGGCACGCACCGTGAAGGCCGACGGCTTCCGTCCGGGCAAGGTGCCGATGTCCATCGTGGCTCAGCGTTATGGCTACTCGGTGCAGTACGAAGTCCTGAACGACAAGATCAACGACGCCTTCGTGCAAGCCATCAAGGAAGCCGATCTGCGCGTCGCTGGCGCTCCGAGCATCACCCAGAAGGACGAGTCGCCCGAAGGCGCCGTGGCGTTTGACGCCACCTTCGAAGTGTTCCCGGAAGTCAAGCTGGCTGATCTGTCGGCCGCCGAAGTGGATCGCGTTTCCGCTGAAGTGGACGATGCCGCCATCGACAAGACCATCGACATCCTGCGCAAGCAACGCCGCACTTTCATCGAGCGCAACGAAGGCGGCTGGACCGACCCGGGCGACCGCGTCACCATTGACTTCGAAGGCAAAATCGACGGCGAACCCTTCGCCGGCGGCAAAGCCGAAGGCTTCCAGTTCTTGGTCGGTGAAGGCCAAATGCTGGAGCAATTCGATGCTGCCGTGCGTGGCATGAAGGTGGGCGAGTCCAAGACCTTCCCGCTGCAATTCCCCGAGGATTACCACGGCAAGGACGTGGCCGGCAAAGAAGCCGACTTCCTCGTGACCATGAAGAAGATCGAATTCCAACAGCTTCCTGAGCTGACCGAGGAATTCATCTCGTCGCTGGGCATCGTGGCCGGCACCGTCGAAGCCCTGCGCGCTGACGTGAAGAAGAACCTGGAACGCGAAGTCAAGTACCGTCTGCTGGCCCGTAACAAGGCGGCTGCGATGGATCTGCTGGTCAAGGTCAACGAGCTGGACGTGCCCAAGGCACTGGTCACCTCGGAAACCGAGCGCCTGGTGGAAAACGCCCGCGATGACCTGAAGCAACGCGGCATCAAGGACGCTGACAAGGCTCCGATTCCGGCCGAAATGTTCACCCCGCAAGCTGAGCGCCGCGTGCGCCTGGGCCTGCTGCTGTCTGAGCTGGTGACGGCCAACAACCTGCAAGCCAAGCCTGAGCAACTGCAAGCCCACATCGAAGAGCTGGCCCAGAGCTACGAGCAACCGGCCCAGGTGATGAGCTGGTACCTGTCCAACCGCGAGCGCATGGCCGAAATCGAAGCCGTGGTGCTGGAGAACAACGTTGCCGACTTCGTCATGGCCCAAGCCAAGGTGACCGACAAGGTGTTGCCGTTTGACGAACTGATGGCGGCCTGAACCCCCAGCCGCTGAAGGGAGATGGCCCACACGGCCCCTCCCCTTCACCCATCGAGCCCGACCATCTTGGCCGGGCTTTTTTTTACGGCGCAGGCGCTCGGCCTGCAACGACATAATCGGCCACATACCGACTTCCCTTCTTCGCAAGAAAGTGACCGCATGAGCGCACTGGAAACCCAAGCCCTCGGCATGGTGCCGATGGTCATCGAGCAATCGGGCCGTGGCGAGCGCGCCTACGACATCTACTCGCGTTTGCTGCGCGAACGCATCATCTTCTTGGTGGGCCCGGTCAATGACCAAAGCGCCAACCTCGTGGTAGCACAGATGCTCTTTCTGGAAAGCGAAAATCCCGACAAGGACATCTTTTTCTACATCAACTCCCCGGGCGGCAGCGTGAGCGCAGGCATGTCGATCTTCGACACCATGCAGTTCATCAAGCCCGATGTGTCCACGCTGTGCATCGGCATGGCCGCCAGCATGGGCGCGTTCCTGCTGGCCGCAGGGGCCAAGGGCAAGCGCTTTTCGCTGCCGAATTCCAAGGTGATGATCCACCAACCCCTGGGCGGCACCCAAGGCCAGGCGACTGAGATCGAGATCCACGCGCGCGAAATCCTCAAGACGCGGGATCAACTCAACCGCATCCTGGCCGAGCGCACCGGCCAGCCGCTGGAAAAAGTGCAAAACGACACCGAGCGCGACTACTACCTCAGCGCCACCGAGGCCCAGTCCTACGGTCTGATCGACCAAGTGCTGACGCACCGCAATACCTGACCCGCTCGCCACCCCATGCGAGAGCCCTGGCAAGCTGTGTGCCGGGGCTGGCCTCAGGGGGATGATGGTCTGCACTATCATCCCCGGCGATCTTTCTCCTCCCGCCACCGTTCCCCATCCGTCCCATGCCCGACAAAAAAGGCGCCTCTGGCGAAAAAGCCCTCTACTGTTCGTTCTGCGGCAAGAGCCAGCACGAGGTCAAAAAGCTCATCGCCGGCCCCTCGGTGTTCATCTGTGACGAGTGCATCGAGCTGTGCAACGACATCATCCGTGACGAGGTGCCCACCGATGCTGTGCCCGCTGGCAAGGCGGCCAAGTCCGATCTGCCGGTGCCTGCTGAGATCAAATCGACGCTGGATCAGTACGTCATTGGCCAAGACGGCGCCAAGCGCACCCTGGCCGTGGCGGTTTACAACCACTACAAACGCCTCAAGCACCAAGGTGCGAGCAAGGACGAAGTGGAGCTGAGCAAGAGCAACATTCTGCTCATCGGCCCCACCGGTTCGGGCAAAACGCTGCTGGCCCAGACGCTGGCACGCTTGCTGAACGTGCCCTTCGTCATCGCCGATGCCACCACACTGACCGAAGCCGGCTACGTCGGCGAGGACGTGGAAAACATCATCCAAAAGCTGCTGCAAAACTGCAATTACGACGTGGAGCGGGCCCAACGCGGCATCGTTTACATCGACGAGATCGACAAAATCAGCCGCAAAGCGGACAACCCCAGCATCACCCGCGATGTCTCGGGCGAAGGTGTGCAGCAAGCCCTGCTCAAGCTGGTGGAAGGCACCATGGCCAGCGTGCCCCCACAAGGTGGGCGCAAGCACCCAAACCAAGACTTTTTGCAGATCGACACCACCAACATCCTCTTCATCTGCGGCGGTGCGTTCGATGGGTTGGAAAAGGTGATCCAGAACCGCACGGAAAAATCCGGCATCGGTTTTGGCGCCACCGTCCACAGCAAAACCGACCGCAAGACCTCGGAAATTTTCCGCGACGCCGAACCCGAAGATTTGGTGCGCTTCGGCCTGATTCCCGAGTTGGTGGGCCGCCTGCCGGTGGTCGCCACCTTGGGTGAACTGACGGAAGATGCACTGATTCAAATCCTGGTCGAGCCGCGCAACGCCTTGGTCAAGCAGTACCAGAAGCTGTTCGCCATGGACGGCGTGGATCTGGAGATCCGCACCTCGGCGTTGGCTGCGATCGCCCGCAAGGCACTCAAGCGCAAAACTGGCGCACGCGGCCTGCGCTCGATCATGGAGCAATGTCTCATGGACACGATGTTCGATTTGCCGACACTCGACGGCGTGGCCAAGGTGGTGATCGACGATCACATCGTGGACGATGGCACCAAGCCGCTGCTGGTCTACCGGGAAACCCAGGCCAGCGCTTGAAGACGCGGCGCCGGCTTGCCTGATGAGCCGGCCGCCTTGCAAACCGCAACTCGGGCCCTATCTACCGGCCTGAGAAAGTGAGGCATTCCATGTCAGGACAAACCATCCTCCCCTCGGAACCGATCACCCTGCCGCTGCTGCCGCTGCGCGACGTGGTGGTGTTCCCCCACATGGTCATTCCGCTGTTCGTGGGCCGCCCGAAGTCGATCAAGGCGCTGGAAGCCGCGATGGAAGTGGGCCGGCAGATCATGCTCGTGGCCCAAAAAGCCGCCGGCAAGGACGAGCCCCGAGCCGACGACATGTTTGAAGTCGGCTGCGTGTCCAGCATCCTGCAAATGCTCAAGCTGCCCGACGGCACGGTCAAGGTGCTGGTCGAAGGTGCGCAGCGCGCCAACACCCAGGCCATCACCGACACCAACGAGCATTTCAGCGCCGTGGTGGTGCCCGTGCAGCCGGCGGTGTCGCACACGCCCGAAGTCGAAGCCTTGCGCCGCGCAGTGACCCAGCAGTTTGACCAGTACGTCAAACTCAACAAAAAAATCCCGCCGGAAATCCTGACCTCGATCGCGGGCATCGACGATCCGGGCCGCCTGGCCGACACGATTGCCGCCCACCTGCCGCTCAAGCTCGAAGCCAAACAAGCAGTGCTCGACCTGTTCGAAGTCGCCCCGCGCTTGGAAAAGCTGCTGGAGCTGCTGGAGCACGAGGTGGACATCCTGCAAGTGGAAAAGCGCATCCGTGGGCGTGTGAAGCGCCAGATGGAAAAGAGCCAGCGCGAGTACTACCTGAACGAGCAGGTCAAGGCCATCCAAAAGGAACTGGGCGACGGCGAAGAAGGCGCCGATCTGGAGGAGCTGGAAAAGAAAATCCGCACCGCCAAGATGCCCAAAGAGGCGCGCAAAAAGGCCGATGCGGAGCTGAAAAAACTCAAGCTGATGTCGCCCATGTCCGCCGAAGCCACGGTGGTGCGCAACTACTTGGATGCGCTGGTCGGCCTGCCCTGGGCGAAGAAAACCAAAATCAAACACGATCTGTCCAACGCCGAAGAGGTGCTGAACGAAGATCACTATGGCTTGGAAAAGGTCAAGGATCGCATCCTCGAATACTTGGCGGTGCAACAGCGCGTGGACAAGGTGAAAGCACCGATCCTGTGCTTGGTAGGGCCTCCGGGCGTGGGCAAAACCTCGCTGGGGCAATCGGTGGCGCGGGCCACGGGGCGCAAGTTCGTGCGCATGGCCCTGGGCGGCGTGCGCGACGAAGCCGAAATTCGCGGCCACCGTCGCACCTACATCGGCTCCATGCCGGGCAAGGTGCTGCAATCGCTCACCAAGGTGGGCGTGCGCAACCCGCTGTTCTTGCTGGATGAGATCGACAAACTCGGCATGGATTTCCGGGGCGATCCGTCCTCGGCCCTGCTGGAAGTGCTCGATCCTGAGCAGAACCACACGTTTGGCGACCATTACGTCGAGGTCGATTTCGATCTGTCCGACGTGATGTTCGTGGCCACCTCGAACTCGATGAACATCCCGCCAGCGCTGCTGGATCGGATGGAAGTGATCCGCCTGTCGGGTTACACCGAGGATGAGAAGCTCAACATCGCCCAGCGTTACCTCCTGCCCAAACAAGCCAAAAACAACGGCGTGAAGGACGAGGAGATGGAGGTCACCGAATCGGCGATTCGGGGCATCATCCGCTATTACACCCGCGAAGCGGGCGTGCGCTCGCTGGAGCGCGAGCTGTCCAAAATCTGCCGCAAGGTGGTCAAGGGCTTGCAGCTCAAGACCTACACCGGCCAAGTCGTCATCACCGAAGACAACCTCAACGAGTTCCTCGGTGTGCGCAAATACGATTTTGGACGGGCGGAGAAAACCAACCAAGTCGGCCAAGTCGTCGGGCTGGCGTGGACGGAGGTGGGCGGCGACCTGCTCACCATCGAAGCCACCGCCGTACCGGGCAAGGGCGGCATCATCCGCACCGGCTCGCTGGGTGACGTGATGAAAGAATCGGTGGAAGCCGCTCGCACCGTGGTGCGCAGCCGCGCCCGCCGCCTCGGCATCAAAGACGAACTGTTCGAGAAACGCGACGTCCACGTTCACGTCCCCGACGGCGCCACGCCCAAGGACGGCCCCAGCGCCGGCATCGCCATGACGACGGCTTTCGTCTCGGCCCTCACGGGCATCCCGGTGCGCGCCAACGTGGCCATGACGGGGGAAATCACCCTGCGTGGTGAAGTCACCGCCATCGGTGGGCTGAAAGAGAAACTGCTGGCGGCGGCACGGGGCGGCATCAAACTGGTGATGATTCCGGAAGAGAACGTCAAGGATTTGGCGGAAATCCCGGACTCCGTGAAAAGCCAGTTGGAAATCGTGCCCGTGCGCTGGATCGACAAGGTGTTGGAAGTGGCGCTCGAATCCGTGCCGCAACCGCTGCCGGACGACGATGTGGCCGTTGCGCCCGCCAAAGCCGAGGCAGCGCCAGCAGCCGTGGTGGCCAGTGTGGCGGGGGATTCGCTGCCACATTGAAAATTTAGGGCGAAAAAGCTTGCATGTGGAATAAAAATCTTCCTATAATGCGAGCTTCTCTGATGCAGCGAAACGAAAGTTTTGTGTGACACCAATCACCGCATCAGATGGCTAGCCAAGCCAAAACGCGGGAATAGCTCAGTTGGTAGAGCGCAACCTTGCCAAGGTTGAGGTCGCGAGTTCGAGCCTCGTTTCCCGCTCCAAAGTCAGCGCGTTGGCACGCGGTGATGGCGAGGCAAAACCAAGTCTGGCGCGATAGCAAAGCGGTTATGCAACGGATTGCAAATCCGTCTAGTCCAGTTCGACTCTGGATCGCGCCTCCAAAGCACACTGTGTGCGGGAATAGCTCAGTTGGTAGAGCGCAACCTTGCCAAGGTTGAGGTCGCGAGTTCGAGCCTCGTTTCCCGCTCCAAGTTTGTGCCCTCTGCGGGAATAGCTCAGTTGGTAGAGCGCAACCTTGCCAAGGTTGAGGTCGCGAGTTCGAGCCTCGTTTCCCGCTCCAGTTTGGTACCCCCTGCGGGAATAGCTCAGTTGGTAGAGCGCAACCTTGCCAAGGTTGAGGTCGCGAGTTCGAGCCTCGTTTCCCGCTCCAAATTCTGAAAAGCCGATGCAATGCCGATTGCATCGGCTTTTTGCTTTGTGCTCGACGGGCGATGCCCCCGCCAACAACGGGGGCCACATCGATCAACGATGCGCAATGTCCGGCGTGGCCACGCGCACATCACCGCACTGCGCCCGATGGCGCAAAGCGTGATCGATCAACACCAGCGCCAGCATGGCCTCGGCAATCGGCGTCGCACGGATGCCGACGCACGGATCATGGCGCCCGAAGGTTTCCACCGTCGCCGGATCGCCGTTCACGTCAATGGACTGGCGCGGCACACGAATCGAACTCGTCGGTTTGATCGCCATGTGAACGCGCACATCTTGCCCTGTCGAAATGCCACCAAGCACACCCCCAGCGTGGTTGCTCAAGAAGCCCTGCGGCGTCAGCTCATCACCGTGTTCGCTGCCGCGTTGGCGGGCGCTCTCGAACCCATCGCCGATTTCCACGCCCTTGACGGCGTTGATGCCCATCATGGCGTAAGCAATGTCGGCATCGAGTTTGTCAAACAGCGGTGCGCCCAGGCCCACCGGCACGCCGCTGGCCTCGACATACAAGCGGGCGCCGATCGAATCCCCCGCCCGGCGCAGCGTATCCATGAAGGCTTCCAGCTCGGCGAGTTTGGCTGCGTCCGCCGTGGCTGCGAAAAACGGGTTCTGGCCGACTTGCGACCAATCGTCTTGGCCGATGGCAATGTCGCCGATGGCGGTCATGCAGCCACGAATGCGCGTGCCGTATTGGGCCGCCAGCCATTTTTTGGCCACCGCGCCTGCGGCCACAGTCGGCGCCGTCAAGCGGGCCGAGCTGCGCCCGCCCCCACGCGGATCGCGCAGGCCGTATTTGTGCCAATAGGTATAGTCCGCGTGGCCGGGGCGAAAACTCTGGGCGATGTTGCCGTAGTCCTTGCTGCGCTGATCGGTGTTGCGGATCAGCAAACAAATCGGCGTGCCGGTGGTTTGGCCTTGGTAGACACCGGAGAGGATTTCGACCGCATCCGCCTCGTTGCGCTGGGTGACGTGGCGCGAGGTACCGGGGCGGCGGCGATCGAGATCGGGCTGAATGTCCGCTTCGCTCAGGGGCAGGCCGGGCGGGCAGCCATCGATCACGCAGCCAATGGCCGGGCCGTGGCTTTCGCCGAAATTGGTGACGCGAAACAGTTCGCCAAAAGTGCTGCCAGACATGAATCAAACCCGGTTGAAAGCCAAACAAAAGGGGCGCCGATTTTAGTCGGCGCCCCTCAGGCGGTGGATGGCCGAAGACCGGCGGTCACGAAGCCTTGTCAGCGGTGGATTCGGTGCCTTCGCTCTCTTCCACCGGCCAGTCGCGGATGTAGGCTTTGAGCATGCGGTTTTCAAAGTCCTGCGCTTCCACGACGGACTTGGCCACGTCATAGAACGAGATCACGCCCATCAGCACACGGCCATTCAGCACCGGCATGTAGCGGGCGTGGCGGCCCAGCATCATGCGACGCACTTCGTCGATCTCGGTGGCGGGGGTGCAGGTCAGCGGAGCATCGTCCATGACGGAGCGCACCAAGCGGGTACCGATCTGCATGTTGTTGGTGACGATGGCCGAAATCACCTCGCGGAAGGTGAGCATCCCGGCCAGATCACCGTGCTCCATGACCACCAGCGAGCCGATGTCTTGCTCAGACATCAACTGGACGGCTTCGGCCAGAGGCTGGTCGGGGGTGACGGTGAACAGGGTGTTGCCCTTCACACGAAGAATGTCGCTGACTTTCATTGTTCGGTTTCTCCTTGCTCTGTGGATGCCCAAGGCGCCACTGTGCCCTGAACTGCCTCGATTGGGGTGCGGACTTGCCCCCATTTCAGCGCATAAGCTGCAAAAAAACGCGCACATGGCGCGTTTTTCAGAGGTTCACCCGTTTTTCATTTCGCATAGAGAAAACAGGGCTCGATATGCGCAAGCCCTGCCCTCTCCTTGAAGATCAACCCACCCACTTGCGGGCGTTGCGGAACATGCGCATCCAGGGGCTGAGCGTGTTCACGTCGCCGCCGTTCCAGCTCATCAGCACGTTGCGGAAGACCCGTTCCGGGTGCGGCATCATGGCGGTGAAGCGGCCATCAGCCGTGGTCACGCCGGTGAGACCTTGCGGGCTGCCGTTCGGGTTGAGCGGATAGGCTTCGGTGGCGGCACCGCTGCCATCCACGAAACGCAGGGCGCGGGCCACGCTGGCGGCGTCACCGCGCTGGCTGAAGTCCGCGAAACCTTCACCGTGCGAAACGACGATGGGCAAACGGCTGCCAGCCATGCCTTGGAAGAACACCGAGGGGCTTTCCAGAACTTCGACCATCGACAGGCGCGCCTCGAACTGTTCACTCTTGTTGCGCGTGAACTTGGGCCAAGCGCCGGCGCCCGGAATCATGGGCGAAAGCGCCGCCAGCATTTGGCAACCGTTGCAGATGCCCAGGGCGAAGGTGTCTTGGCGGCCAAAGAAGGCTTCGAACTGTTCGGCCAGCTTGGGGTTGAAAAGGATGGAGCGTGCCCAGCCTTCCCCCGCGCCCAGCGTGTCACCGTAGGAGAAACCGCCGCAGGCCACAAAGCCCTTGAACTGCGACAGCTCGGCCTTGCCAGCTTGCAGGTCGCTCATGTGAACGTCGTAAGCGTCGAAACCGGCGAGCGCAAAGGCGTAGCTGGTTTCCACATGGCTGTTCACGCCCTGCTCACGCAGGATGGCCACCTTGGGCTTGGCGCCCAGGTTGAGGAAAGGCGCGGCCACGTCTTCCGCCGGGTCGAACGTCAGGGCCAGGTGCAGGCCGGCATCGTTGCCACCGGCCAGGGTGTGTTCGCTGTCGGCACAGGCGGGGTTGTCGCGCTGCTGGGCGATGCGCCAGCTCACCTCGTCCCACAGCTTGTGCAGCTCTTCCAACGGGGCGCTGAATTGCGGCTTGGCGTCGCGCCAAATTTCCATCGCACCCTTGTCGTTCGGCTTGCCGATGACGTGGCTTTGCTTGGACAGCCCATGTGCCCGCAGCACCTGCAACACCGCATCGCGGTCGGCGCTGCGCACTTGCAGCACGACGCCCAGTTCTTCGTTGAACAGCGCTTGCAGCGTCAGTTCGTTGCGACGGCCACTGGCTTGGGTGGCCCAGTTCTTGGCATCGCCCACGTCGTTGCGGCTGTCGGAGATGCCGTCGCCTTCGAGCACCAGCATGTCCACGTTCAGGCTGACACCGCGCTTGGCAGCAAACGCCATTTCGCAGGCCGCCGCCCACAGGCCGCCGTCCGAACGGTCGTGGTAGGCCAGCAGTTTGCCGTCGGCACGCAAGGCGTTCACGGCGTTCACCAGGGCCTTCAGTTGGGCCGGATCGTCCACATCCGGCACGTTGTGGCCGAACTGTTGCAGCGTTTGCGCGAGGATCGAACCGCCCATGCGGCGCTGGCCGTTGCCCAGATCGACCAGGATCAGCGTGGTATCACCGTCTTGCAGTTGCGGCGTGAGGGTGCCGCGCACGTCATCCAGCGTCACGAAGGCCGACACGATGAGCGAAACGGGCGCCACCACTTGCTTGGTTTCGCCGGCATCGTTCCAGCGGGTGCGCATCGACAGGCTGTCCTTGCCCACCGGCACGCCCACGCCCAGCGCGGGGCACAAATCCATGCCCACGGCCTTGACGGTTTCGTAGAGCGCGGCGTCTTCGCCCGGCTCGCCGCAAGCGGCCATCCAGTTGCAGCTCAGCTTGACGTGCGAGAGCTCAAACGGTGCAGCCAGCAAGTTGGTGATGGCCTCGGCCACCGCCATGCGGCCCGAAGCGGGCGCGTCCAACGCGGCCAGCGGGGTGCGCTCGCCCATGCTCATGGCCTCGCCACGGAAGCTGCTGTAGTCCGCCAGGGTCACGGCGCAATCGGCCACGGGCACTTGCCAGGGGCCGACCATCTGGTCGCGGTGGCTCATGCCGCCCACGCTGCGATCGCCAATGGTGATGAGGAAACGCTTGCTGGCCACGGTTGGGTGGCGCAGCACGTCGCGGGCGGCTTGCTCCAGCGAGACTTCCGTCAGGTTGAGCGGGGCCAGCTCACGCGCCACGCGCTTGACGTCACGCACCATCTTGGGCGGCTTGCCCAGCAGCACGTCCATGGGCATGTCGATGACGCGCTCGCCGCCGGGGCCGTCTTCCAGAATCAATTCTTTGTCATCGGTGGCGACGCCGACCACCGAATAGGGGCAGCGTTCGCGCTGGCACATGGCGTCAAACGCTTCCAGCTTGGCCGGATCGACGGCCAGCGTGTAACGCTCCTGGCTCTCGTTGCACCAGATTTCCTTGGGTGCGAGGCCCGTTTCTTCCAGCGGCACCTTGCGCAGATCGAAGCGGGCGCCCTTTTCGGCCCCATCCACCAGCTCGGGGAAAGCGTTGGAGATGCCACCCGCGCCCACGTCGTGAATCGCCACGATCGGGTTGCCCTCACCCAGCGCCCAGCAGTGGTTGATGACTTCCTGCGCACGGCGTTGGATTTCTGGGTTGCCGCGCTGCACCGAATCAAAATCCAGCGACGCGGTGTTGGTGCCCGCTGCCATCGAGCTGGCGGCACCGCCGCCCATGCCGATGCGCATGCCCGGCCCGCCCAGTTGCACCAGCAGCGTGCCGGCGCCGAAAGGCAGCTTGTGCGTCTGGCCTTCGCTGATGAAGCCCAGGCCGCCGGCGATCATGATCGGCTTGTGATAGCCCCGGCGCACGGCTTGTGCGCCCTCACCCACGGTTTGTTCAAAAACGCGGAAATAACCGCCGAGGTTGGGCCGGCCAAACTCGTTGTTGAACGCTGCGCCGCCCAGCGGGCCTTCCGTCATGATTTGCAGCGGGCTGGCGATGTGCTCGGGCTTGCCGTAGGCGTTGGTTTCCCAGGGCTCGTTCGTGCCCGGCAGGTTCAGGTTCGAAACCGAGAAACCCGTCAGGCCGGCCTTGGGGCGAGCGCCCCGGCCAGTGGCGCCTTCGTCGCGGATTTCACCGCCGGCGCCGGTGGAAGCACCGGGGAAGGGTGAAATGGCCGTCGGGTGGTTGTGCGTTTCCACCTTCATCAGCACGTGCGAGGTTTGGGCGCGGCCAACGTACTGGGGGGCCGCATCAAAGCCATCGGTCAGCCAGCGCTCGACCGGGCCGCCTTCCATCACGGCGGCGTTGTCGCTGTAGGCAACGATGCTGCGCTGCGGGTTCAGCTTCTCGGTGTTGCGGATCATGCCGAACATGGAGAGCGGCTGCTTCTCGCCATCGATGATGAACTCGGCGTTGAAGATCTTGTGGCGGCAGTGTTCGCTGTTGGCCTGGGCGAACATCATCAACTCCACGTCGGTGGGGTTGCGCTTCAGGCCGGTGAAGGCGTTCACCAGGTAGTCGATTTCGTCGGAAGACAGCGCCAAGCCGAATTCGACGTTGGCAGCTTCCAGCGCACTGCGGCCTTGGCCCAGCACATCGACGTGCGCCATCGGTTCGGCGGCCTTTTCGTCAAACAGATGCAGGGCGGCGTCGCGCTCGAAGGCCACGCTTTCGGTCATGCGGTCGTGCAGGGCCAGGGCGCAGGCAGTGCGTTCTTCAGCAGTCAAGCCCTTGGGGGCGTTGCCGGTGAGGGCGTCGATGAAGCCCGCCACGCCGCCGGTTTTCAGCGAGATGCGCACTTCGGTGACGCGCTCGACGCGGTGAATCCCTAAGCCGCAGTTGTGGGCGATGTCCGTGGCCTTGGAGGCCCAGGGCGACACCGTGCCCAGACGCGGCATGACGACGATGAGTTCGGTACCAGCGTCGGCTTGGGTGGGGCCGGCGTAGGCGTCACCGTAGTTCAGCAAGGCAGCGAGTTTGCCGACCTCGGTGGCGCCCAGGGCGCCGTCACTCCAGACCCAATGCACATGCCGGGCGGCCACATCCACGATGCGGGGGCAGATGGCTTGCAGGGTGGGCAGCAGCGCGGCGGCGCGGAAAAGCGAAAGGGCGTTGCCGCCCTCGAAGTGCATCAGGTGCTTGGTGGGAGAAGACATGAGATCCCGTCGGTTGGCGGCGGATGGACGAATCTGTGGGCGATCAGAACGGCGTGCCGACCCAGCGCGCTGGCGGGTGGCAACCGGTGGCCCAGAAAGGGCCTTGATTTTACGTCTTGCCAACCAGGTGCCGGGGGGCACGGACTACACTGGCCGTCCATCCGGCTTCCCGCCCGGTCTTTCTCTTCGCTTGGACACGGCTGGCGCCGTGCCTGTCTTGACCCCTCCTTTTTCCCATCAACCGCTGCGGCTGGGCTTCTCCATTGCACTCCAGTACGACGTAGCGGCACCTGGCGCTGATTTCATTTTCAATGTGCAGCCAGCGCAGACCCGCCAGCAGCATCTGGTGCATGAGCGACTGACGCTCAATCAAGCCATCTTGCCGCAGGCACACATGGATTCGGTCAGCCGGTCGCGATACGTCCGGCTCCAAGCTTGGCCCGGTACGCTGACACTCAACTACCGCGCTGTGGTGGATTTATTTCACCATCAAGCCGACCCGATGGAGTTGGGTGAAATTCCCGTGATGCAACTGCCGCCCGCTGTGTTGGGTTTCCTGTGCCCGAGCCGGTATTGCGAATCGGATCGGCTGCAAGCACTCGCCATGGCTCAATTTGGGCAAGTGTCCCCCGGTTACCAACGGGTGGTCGCGATTCGCGACTGGGTGCGGACACAACTCCGCTTTGAGGCCAACACTTCCGACAGCACCACGTCCGCCTGCGACAGTTTGAACCGAGGCGCCGGGGTGTGCCGCGATTTCGCGCACGTCATGATTGGCCTGTGCCGCGCCCTGAACATTCCGGCGCGCTTTGCCACAGGGTTCGACTACGGTGCCGATCCGGCGCTGGGGCCACCGGATTTCCATGCGTACGTCGAGGTGTACGTCGGGCACCGCTGGTACTTGTTCGACCCTTCAGGCACGGCCATTCCGATGTCCTTTGTGCGCTTGGCCACGGGTCGGGATGCCAGCGATGCCGCCTTCGCCATGATTTTTGGCAGCGTGACGTGTTACGCCCCGATCATCCACGTGGCGCCACAGCCCAACGCGCAAGGCATTTTGGTGACGCCGGAACACACGTGGCGGGCGTTGTCCACGGACGGGATGGCCTCGCTGGCGCAATAAAACGAAACACACCGATACCGCGCTGAGAAGACGCGAAACCTCCCGGCGGGCACCATGGCGCCATGCCCTTCCTTCTGAGGTCTTTCGCCATGAACCTGCTGACGCCCCGCTTCTCCGCTTTGTTTTCTGCCCGTCCTTGGCTGCGCCGCACGCTGATCGGTGTGACGATGGCTGGCCTGTCCCTCAGTGGCTTGGCCGCTTGTGGTCACAATCCTGGCTCCTTCGGAGGGGACGGCGCCGCCATGACGCCGGCCAACATGGCCCAGCACCGCGACCGCATGGTCGAGCGCGTGACCAGCCAACTGAGTCTGGATGCGACGCAGAAAAAGCACCTCGTCGCCCTGATCGACACGGTTCACGAACAGCGCCAAGCCATGATGGGCGCCCCTGGGGCTGCCAGCAGCGCCAGCGGCCCAGCCGCCGGCCCGCGTGCTGAACTTCAAGCACTGATCACCGGCCCGCGTTTCGACGCCCAAGCCGCCCAAGCCCTGGCCAACCGCAAGGCCGATGCCATGAAAACCGCCAGCCCCAAGGTGATCGCCGCTTTCGCCACGTTCTATGACAGCCTCAAGCCCGAGCAGCAGCAAAAAGTGCGCGATTTCTTGAACAGCCGTGGCCCCGGCAGCCGCCAGGGTCATGGGCAGGGTCATGGCCACGGCGGTTGGGGCTACTGAACGGGTGCGCTACCCTCGCCGTCATGCATCGCATTTTGTTGATTGACGACGACGAGCACCTCGGCCCGCCGCTGGCCACTTACCTGCGGCGCTTCGATCTGGCGCTGCATGCAGCGCTGCGCCCCAGCGCCGGGCGGGCGCTGTTGGCGCAACCGCCCGCGCCACGCTGGCCGGGCGAGGAGGCGGCCCCTTTCGCCGCCGTCATCCTCGACGTGATGCTGCCCGAAATGGACGGCTTCGAGTTGCTGCGCCAATTGCGGCGCGATCACCCGCAACTGCCCGTGCTGATGCTGACGGCACGCGGCGAGCTGGCCGACCGCGTGGTCGGGCTGGAACTGGGGGCGGACGACTACCTCCCCAAACCCTTTGAGCCGCGTGAGTTGGCCGCCCGGTTGCACACCATCTTGCGCCGAGCGACGCCGGCACCGCCCCAGCCCTCACCACCCCCGACAGGCGCCGAGGCTCCGCTGCGTTTCGAAGGTTTGATCTTGGATTCGCTGCGGCGCGAAGCGGTGGCCGAAGGTCGCGGCCCGCTCGACCTGACCGGCACCGAATTCGAATTGTTGCTGCTGCTGGCCCGCGAGCCTGGCCGGGTCTTCAGCCGCGATGACATCCTCACCCGCCTGCGCGGCCACGATGCCGAGCTTTACACCCGCGCCGTGGACATCCTGGTGTCGCGCTTGCGGCGCAAGCTGGAACCGCTCCAGTGCATCAAAACCCTGCGCAACGCCGGTTACAGCTTCGCCGGCACCCCGCTGTGACGCCCCATGCGCCCATGTCCGCCTGGCACCGGTGGCGCCATTCGCTGGGCGCACGCTTGGTGCTGCTGTTCGTGTTGCTGGCGTTGGCATCGAGTGCCGTGTTTGTCGGCGGGGTGCAACATGCGTTGGGCACCGGTTGGCGCATGGCAGTGCGCCCTTTGGTGGAAGATTACGTCGATCGCCTCGCTGCGGAGGTGGGGACGCCACCCGACATCGAACGGGCCCGCGCCCTGGCTGAACGCCTGCCCTTGGCCCTGCGCATTGAGGGGCCGGTGGTGAATTGGGTGTCGAACCGCGAGGCGCCGGGGCTGTCGGGTGAACCGCTGTTTCACCATCCCCCCGGGCAGCCCCCGGCCTCGGGGATGCACCCGCACCGCCATCACCGCCTTGTCGATCCGGAACACGCTTGGCTGGCGCGCACCACAGCCGATGGCCACCTCCTGCAATTCGCGCTGGACACCGAAGGCTGGGTGCGCCGACCACGCGCCATCGGAGCCTTCACCCTCGCGTTGTTGCTGAGTTTGTTGGGGCTGACGTGGTGGTGGGTGCGCCGCTGGCTGCTGCGCCCCTTGCAGCGCATCGGTGCTGGGGCGGAACGTTTTGGCCGAGGGGACTTCAGCCAACCCATCGATCTGGCTCGCCCCGATGAGCTGGGTGAATTGGCCGGGCGCGTCAACCGCATGGCCACCGACCTGCGCGGCATGCTCGATGCCCAACACAGCCTGCTGTTGGCCATCAGCCATGAACTGCGCTCGCCGCTGACACGCGCCCGCCTCAACGCCGAGCTGATCGACGACAGCCCCGAACGCGACGCCCTGTTGCGCGACCTGGGCCAAATGCGCGACCTCATCAGCGACTTGCTTGAAAGCGAGCGCCTCACCCGCCCCGATGCCAGCCTGCAACGCACCCTGACCGACGCCGCCGATTGGGTCGCGCTGCTGGCGCAAGTGCGCGAGGCGTTGCACGCGGCTTACCCGCAAGCCGAACCGGCTTTGTGCGTCCAACTTCCTGAGCACCTGCCGGCGGCCCCGGTGGATCGGACGCGCTTGGCGCTGCTGGTGCGCAATGTGCTGTCCAACGCCTGGCGCCACGCCGCCGATGCCCCCTTCCCACCCGAATTGAGCGTGCAGTGGCACCCAGAGGCTGGCGGCTGGTTGACGCTGAGTGTGCGCGACCGTGGGCCGGGCGTGGCCCCCGAGCAGCTCACCCGCTTGGCCGAGCCGTTTTACCGCCCAGACAGCGCCCGCACCCGCAGCGCAGGCGGCGTCGGGCTCGGATTGCACCTGTGCCGGCGGGTGGCCGAAGCGCACGGTGGCACCTTGATTTTAGAGAACGCAGCGCCGGGGTTGCGCGTCACGGCCCGGCTGCCTTGGCCTGCGTCGGGGGCGACAATCTCTGCATGAATCTGTCCCCTCCCGTAACCCCGGTGGCCGATCTGGACACCACCCTCGCCGCTCAAGGCTACGCCGTGCTCGACGCCGATGGCGCCGCCACCCTGCTCCACCACCCCGTCGCCGCCCTGGAAGACTGGCGCCCCTTTTGGGATCGCCTGCCCGCCGACCGCTACCTGCGCGACGGGGGCCGTTACCGCCGCCGCCGCCACAGTTGTTTCATCGTCGAAGGTGAACAGGTCACGCTCGTGCCCCACCGGCCACACTGGCAGCCCGTGGAGTACAACGCTTTGCACGGCGGCATCGAACGGCATTTCGAGCCGATGGAAACGGCGCACCTGGCCCATCCGCTGTGGGCGCGCTGGCTGGTGGCCATGGCGGCACGGGCGTCAGCACTCAAAGGGGCACGCCCTTGGTATATGGAAGCCCATCCGTTCCGCATCGACACCACCGACGGCATCGGCCGCCCCACGCCCGAAGGCGCGCACCGCGACGGGGTCGATCTGGTGACGGTCACGCTGGTGGGCCGCGAGGCCATCAAGGGCGGCGAAACCCGTGTGTTCGCCGCCCAAGGGCGGGCCGGCGAGCGCTTCACCCTGAGTCAAGCGTGGAGCACGCTGTTGCTCGACGATGAACGGGTGATCCACGAATCCACCCCGATTCAACCCCTCCGCCCCGAACAGCCCGGCCACCGCGACACCCTGGTGTTGACGTTCCGCGCCGGCAGTTTCCAAGGCCCCTGACGATTCATCCGAATTCAGACGACAAGGAGCAATCTGCATGCACATCGGCATCCTCACCGGCGGCGGTGACTGCCCCGGTCTCAACGCCGTGATCCGCGCCGTGACGCTGGCGCTCATCAACGAATGTGGCGCCCGCGTCACCGGGATTGAACGCGGCTTTTTGGGCCTCATCACCCGCAACGTCCAACCCTTGGATGCCCGCTCGGTCGAAGGTATCTTGGCGCAGGGCGGCACCGTTTTGGGCACGCACAACCGCTGCGATCCGTTCCACTACTTTGGCGCGGGCGGCGCGGATGTGTCCGCCCAAGCCCTGGCCTACGCCCGCGACGAGCTGGGGTTGGATGGTTTGGTGGTGATCGGCGGCGACGGCACGATGGTGATTGCCCACCGTTTTGCCGAACTGGGCTTGCCCGTGGTCGGCGTGCCCAAAACCATCGACAACGACTTGGCGTGTACCGAACGCACCTTCGGTTTTGACAGCGCCGTGGCCGTGGTCGCCGAAGCGCTGGATCGGCTGGAAACCACGGCACGCAGCCACCGCCGGGTGATGATCGCCGAGACCATGGGACGCTACGCGGGGTGGATTGCCCTCGAAGGCGGCATGGCGGGTGGTGCCGATGTGATCCTGCTGCCCGAAGTGCCGTTTGATGTGGACGAGGTGGCCCGCGTCTGCGCCGAACGCGAAGCGCGGGACGGCTACACCCTGATCTGCATCGCCGAAGGCGCCCATGCCCGCGATCAAGGCTTGACCGTGCGCGCCACCCTCGCCGACAGCCCCGACCCGCTGCGCCTCGGTGGCGTCGGCCAGTGGCTGCAACACCAGTTGCAACCGCGCTTGCAAAGCGAAGTGCGCACCACGTTGCTGGGCCACATCCAGCGCGGCGGTTCGCCAACGCCGTATGACCGGGTGTTGTCCACGCGCTTTGGCTACCACGCGGCCCAGCTCATCCGCCGGGGCCAGTTCGGGCGCATGGTGACTTTGGAAGGTGAACACTGCGCCAGCGTCCCCCTGCAAGCCGTCGCGGGACAGACGCGCACCGTGCCCTTGGATCACCCGCTGTTGAATGCTGCACGCGGCCTGGGCATCAGCTTGGGCGAGACACAGGGCGGGGTATCTGTCTGATCTTCGTCAAGGAGCATGCAGAAGCAACTGCGACGACCTGCCGCAGTTGCGCTGGCGCAAAAAGCACCGGCGCGGGACGGTGTCTGATCACGGTCACTCGCTGACCCTGAGACCGACAACCCCGAGGAGCCATTCCAATGCGTGCCCTGCAAGACTTCCTGAGCACTGACTACGGCCTGATGAGCGCTGCTGTGATCGCCTTCACACTGGGCATGGGCGTGTACTACGTCAACTACTTCCTCAAGCACATCAAGGCGGACATCGCCGCGCACGACGCCCAGCAGAAGGCCGCTGGCGCGAAGTGATTTCCAGCGGATCGCCAGTCCTCAGGAGGCCGATTTCATCGGCCTCTTTTTCGTTCGAAACCACCCCAATAAATGCGTTAACGGGAGGGGGCTAAACTGGCGCCGCGCCGGGTGTCTCCGGTGTGCTTCGTTTCGCCTCGGAGACGGCCATTGCCATACACCCGCACCCCTCCTCCTCCCTCACCGAATTTCGCTAGAACCGCCCTGCAACTGATGCGCCCCCATCAGTGGGTGAAGAACAGCTTCGTGCTTTTCGGTGTCCTCTTCGCGGGACGGTGGGGGGATTGGGCATTGCTCGGGCAAGCCGGATTGACCTTTTTGGCTTTTTGCGCCGTCGCCAGCGCGATTTACATCGGCAATGACTTGGTCGACGTCCACGCCGACCGTGTTCACCCTCACAAACGCCATCGCCCTCTCGCCAGCGGGCTCGTTTCCACGGCACAGGCCCGCATGCTGGGGGGGCTTTTGGTGGGTCTGGGGTGCGGACTGGCTGCCACAGTTTCTTGGCCCGTCTTGGCGCTGGCGATGGGCTACATTGCCATCAACGCGGCCTACAGCCTGCGACTGAAACACGCTCCCATCTTGGACGTGTTTTGCATCTGTGCTGGCTTCATGCTGCGCATCTTGGCCGGCACGGTCGGACTGGGCATTCACCCCTCCAGCTGGTTGCTGCTGTGTGGGTTGATGTTCACTCTTTTCTTGGGTTTTGCCAAACGCCGCGCTGAATTGATGCTGATGCAGCAGCATCCCAAGCGCACCACCCGCCGTGTTTTGCACGCCTATAAACCCGAAATGCTGGAGCAATACCTGTCCATTTCGGCCACGTGTACCGTGTTGAGTTATGCCCTGTACACCGTTAGCCCCGACACCATTGAGCTGCATGGCACCGATCGCTTGATCTACACGGTGCCACTCATCATCTACGGAATCTTCCGATACCTGCTCCTGCTGCACAGCCACGGAGCTGGCCAAGATACTGCCCGCGATCTTCTGCGCGATCGCCAGTTACTGCTCTGTGTGCTGGCGTGGCTGGCTTTGACCGTGGGACTGATCAGGTGACCCCCCCCCTCCCCCCTCCTTTTTCGCCCGAAAACGTGCTCATGTCCCGCCGCACCTGGGTGGGACTGCTGGTGACTTTGGTTGTCAGTGCGCTGGGTTACCTGCTGTTTTCTGTCTGGAATGGCTGGGCCGCTGTTTGGGCGGCTGTTCAGCGCGTCCACATGCTGGGATTCGCTGTTTTGCTCGGCTTATCCTTGGTGAACTATGGGCTGCGCTTTGTCCGCTGGCAGGCTTATCTGCACGAGATGGGGCACACCGTACCCTGGAAGCCCTGTGGCCTGATTTACGTGGGTGGCTATGCCCTCACCACCACCCCCGGGAAAGTGGGAGAGGCTGTCCGCTCTGTGTTCTTGCGCGCATGGAACGTCCCGGTTTCGCACAGCCTAGCGGCTTTCGCCAGCGAACGACTGGCTGACTTGGTCGGCATCATGGCCCTGGCCTGCTTAGGCGCTTGGAGTTTCACCACGCACCGTTCACTGATTGGGTTCGGGTGGGTGTTGATTTTGCTGTTGTGGGTCGGGCTGGTGCATGGCCACCGCGTGATACACAAACTCTCCCCCTCCGACACGTTGCCGCACAACGCCTGGTCGGGGCTCCTCCAACGGGTCACGCACGCACTGTCCGCGACTCGGCAGTGCCATCGCCCCGGCTTGGTGGCGTGGGTTTGGCCCATGACCGCCCTGGCCTGGATGGCTGAAGCTTGGGCCCTCCACCTCTTGCTCGGCTGGTTGGACATTCACTGTCACTGGCTGTTTTCCTTTTTTGTTTATGCCGTGGCCATGATGGCGGGCGCTTTCAGTTTCTTACCGGGTGGATTGGGGGGCACCGAAGCCGTCATGGTGGGCTTGCTGCTCTGGCATGGTGCGGATCCACCGGTGGCAGTGGCCGCGACCATCGTTGTGCGGCTGACCACGTTATGGTTCGCTGTTTTGCTGGGCTTGGTCGCTCTGTCGATCTTATGGCGCCAGCACCAACTGCCTCGCACTGGCGTGTCCCCATGACACAACCCACCCAAGCCTGGGGCCGGATGCCCACCCCCCCCGCAAAATACGAACGGCCCCTCACCGACCGTCACACCAACCTGCCACGACCGAGCGATGCACAAAACACCCTGCTCGCTCATGGATGGGGCCGTAGTTATGGCGATGTGGCACTCAATCCGGGCCACACCCTGTTGCACACTCGCCATCTGGATCGTTTCATGGCTTTCGATCCTGCAACCGGTGTGCTGCGCGCTGAAGCGGGCGTGTCGCTGGATGCCATCCTGCGATTGGTGATTCCACAAGGCTGGTTTTTACCTGTGACCCCGGGAACACGCTTTGTCACCCTGGGCGGGGCTGTGGCCAACGATGTTCACGGTAAAAACCACCATGTGATGGGCTCGTTCGGAGATCACGTGCGCGCCTTGGAACTGTTGCGCTCGGACGGTTCCCGCCAGCAGTGCAGCGCCACGCAGCATCCTGACTGGTTTCGTGCCACGGTCGGTGGGCTGGGTCTCACGGGCTTGATCACTTGGGTTGAAATTGGGCTGCGTCGCATCGCGCAACCCGATGTCCAAGCCATCAACCGGCGTTTCGCCTCGATCGACGACTATTGGGCCTTGGATGCCCATTGGATGCCTCGGTGTGAATACGCTGTCGCTTGGGTCGATTGCCTGCGTGGTGGCCGTGGCATTTACACGGCGGGCCTGCACGCTGGCGCTCAGGCGCAGTGGCGTCACCCGCCTGCTCCGCAGCGTCAGTGGCCGATGACACCTCCGCTGTCGCTGGTCAACCGCGCCTCCGTTTGGGGGTTCAACTGGCTGTACTACCACCGTCCGCTGCCACCTCAAACCCTCATGCCCTGGCCGGCCTTTTTTTACCCGTTGGACGGTATTGGCCAATGGAATCGCATGTACGGCCCGCGTGGCTTCATTCAGTACCAATGCGTGCTCCCCCCTGCGACCATGCGTGACGCCAGCCGTGAACTGCTGCGCCTGATTGGTTCACGCGGACAAGGCTCTTTCCTCGCCGTGTTCAAAACCTTTGGCAACCGGACTGCCCCTGGCATGCTGTCATTCCCCCGGCCAGGTTCAACCTTGGCGCTGGACTTTCCCTTCCAGGGCGAGGCCACCCTCCGTTTGTGCCACGAACTCGATGCCGTGGTGCGCGAGGCACAGGGAGCGCTGTATCCCGCCAAGGATGCACGCATGCCCGGGTCGATGTTCCGTGCAGGCTACCCCGATTGGGAAGCCTTCAGCACCTATGTCGATCCGGCGTTTTCGTCCGGTTTTTGGCGGCGTGTTCAGACGTGACAATGCCCCCCTCCCCCGCTCCTCACCACCCAGCCTCTCACCGAATATTGACGCGATGAAACACAAGTTTCTTCTGTTGGGCGCCACATCCGCCATCGCCCACGCCACTGCTCGGTTGTGGGTTCAACGCGGTGCGGCACTGGTGTTGGTCGGACGCGATGCCGTCAAACTTCAGCAGGCGCTGCAAGACCTGCAAGTGCGTGCGGGGCCACAAGCGCATCTGCTGCACGCCATCCAAGCCGATTTGGAAGATGTCAGCCGCCACGCCGCTTTGATCGACGAAGCCTGGCAACGCTTAGGGGGGTTGGATGGCGTTCTCATCGCCCATGGCACCTTGCCAGACCAAACGGCCTGCGATGCCGATGTGTCTCTGGCCTTGGCGCATTTGCATACCAATGGGGTGTCGGTGGTGTCGCTGTGCGCCCACATCGCGCAGCGCATGAAGACGGCCCAAGCGGGCACGCTGGCGGTCATTTCATCCGTTGCAGGCGATCGGGGGCGACAGTCCAATTACCTCTATGGTGCAGCCAAAGGCCTGGTGAGTTTGTATCTCCAAGGACTTCGCAATCGCCTGTACCCGCACGGGGTGCATGTGCTGACCATCAAACCTGGGTTTGTGGACACCCCCATGACAGCAGGCATCGGCCCGAAAGGGGCACTCTGGGCCACGCCGGAGCGTGTTGCCGCCGACATCGTCCGCGCCATGGATCGCAACACCGACGTGCTATACACCCCCGGTTTCTGGCGTTTCATCATGATGGTGGTGAGGCACATTCCGGAACGGGTGTTCAAGCGTCTGCGTCTCTGACGCAATGGGGCTGGAGATGCGCTTGGCTTTGTTCGATTTCGACGGCACCCTCACGACCCGTGACAGCCTCATGCCTTTCCTACGCCATGTCGTGGGAACGCCGGCGTTCATCGCCGGGCTGGGTGCCATGAGCCCGGTCTTAGCGGCTTACGCCTTCGGCTGGATGCGCAATGACCGGGCCAAAGAACGGGTGTTGCACTGGTTCTTGGGTGGTCGTCGTCTCGCGGAGGTGGAAGACGCTGGGCAAGCGTTTGCCCAGACACGCTTACCCCGACTCCTGCGTCCGAGCATGATGGCCACGCTTCACCAGCATCAAGCCAGGGGCGACACATGCGTGCTGGTCAGTGCCTCACTGGGCTGCTATCTGCGCCCGTGGGCCCAGGCCCATCGGTTCGATGCCGTGCTGTGCTCCGAGCTGGTCGCCACACCAGGGCGATTGGGCGAGCCCCAGCGCATCAACGGACAGCTCGCCGGTGCCAACTGCTTCGGGCCCGAAAAAGTGGCTCGCATCCAAGATTGGTTGGCGGGGCGCACGCCCACGCACGTCAGTGCGTACGGGGACAGTCGAGGTGATCGCGAAATGTTGGCACTGGCCGACAGCCCTCACTATCGTCCTTGGCGTCACCCCTGAACCCGGGGACGCTCTTCCTCCAACGCCCCGTTGTCGCTGCTGAGCTGCTGCAACTCCACCATGCGGCGGTAAATCCCGCCCTCGCGCTGCATCAGCGCGTCGTGGGCGCCCAGCTCGGCCACCTGCCCGTGGTTCAACACCACAATGCGATCCGCCTCGCGGATGGTGGACAGCCGGTGCGCGATGCTGATCAACGTCAAGCGGCCCCGCAAACCGGACAGCGCCCGTTGCACCACTTGCTCGGTGGCGCTGTCAATGTGAGACGTCGCTTCGTCCAGCAGCAGGATGCGCGGCTCGCCCGCCAAGGCCCGCGCCAAGGCCACGAGCTGCTTTTCCCCCACGGCCAGGCGCGCGCCGCCTTCGCCCAACACCGTGTCGAAGCCTTGCGGCAGGCGTTCGATGAAATCGAGCGCCCCGGCCAGGCGGGCGGCGTCGCGCACCCGTTCAGCGCTCAACGGGCGGTTCATGGCGATGTTGTCGCGCACGCTGGCGGCGAGCAAAAAGGGCTCTTGCGGCACCAGGGCGACGGCCTCGCGGAAGTGGGCTTCATCCAATTCGGCCAGCGCGTGGCCATCGACCCGCAAGCATTCCGCAGGCACCGGGTAAAAGCGCAACAGCAAGGCCAGCAGCGTGCTTTTGCCTGACCCCGTCGGGCCGACGATGCCGATGAACTCGCCGGGCTGCACCTGCAAACTCACCTCGCGCAGCACGGGCGTGCCGGGGGTGTAAGCGAAGCTGAGGCGATCGAGCTGCACCTCGCCCGCTGTCACCCGGCCAGCGGCGTGCGGGCGCTCGGCCTCGGCTTCCTCCAGCAAGGTGTTGACACGCGCAGCGGCCACCACCGCTTGCTGCAACTGCGAAAACTGCGTGGTGAGCTGCACCAGCGGCTCCACCACCCGACCGATGTAGCTGACAAAGGCATACAGCACGCCCACCTCCAGCGCCCCCAACGCCCCGCCGTGTTCTCGCAGGCCGAACACGGCGATCACCAGCGCCAGCATCAGCACATTCAGCAAATCGAGCATCGGGCGCAGCAGCCAGGCGTTGGCGCGCAGTTCGGCTTTGCGGGAACGGTAGTGCGCTTCGTTCAAACGAGCGTAACGCGCTCCGTAAGCGACGCTAGCGCCAGTGGCCTGCAACACCGGCATCCCAGCGATGGATTCCGCCGTTTGGGCGTTCAAATCGCTGCGCAAGGCACGGGTTTGCGCCACCGCAGCGGCAGACAGGTGCCGGTACAGCGCCACGATGCCCAACACCGCCGGCACCAGCAGCAGCACGACCAGCATCAAGCGCCAGTTCAGCAGCGCCATCGTCACCAACAAACTGCTGACCATGATGACGCTGTCCAACATCACGAACAGCACCTGGATGTAGAGCTGTTTGACGGCTTCGGTGTCGTTCGTCACCCGGCTGACGAGTTGGCCGGTGATGGCGCTGTCGAAAAAGCGCATCGGCAGGCGCAGCACATGGCCGTACACGGTTTCGCGGATGCGCTGCACCGCCCGCATCGCCAACCCAGACAGGCGAATGAGCTGCACATACCGCAGCCAACTCGCCACGCACCCGGCCAGCAGCGCCCCGCCCAACAGGCCAAGCATGGCGCCAAGCTGCGGGTCACGCGGTAACAGGTAGCGGTCGATGAACGCTTTGCCCAGCACGGGGCCGAGTGCATCCAGCCCAGCCGCCAGCAGCAGCCCGAACAGACCGAGCCAGAGTTGGCGCACGTCGGGCTGGGCGGCACGCCACAGCAGGCTGGCGGCGCGGCGGGTCGGGGGGGCGGCGTCAGTCGTCATGCAGCGAAGCCTCCAACTGTTGAATGCGCCATTGCTGCGCGTACCAGCTTGCCGCCGTGCCCCGCGCCAGCAATTCAGCGTGCGTGCCCCATTCGCTGAGGTGGCCGTGACGCAGCACGGCAATCGCGTCCGCGTCCATCACCGCTGAAAGCCGGTGGCTGACGATCAACACTGTGCGCCCGCGCCGCTGCTCACGCAGGTGCTGGAGGATGTCGTGTTCGGTTTGCGCGTCCACGGCGGACAGGGCATCGTCCAGCAGCAGCAACGGCGCATCCGCCAACAAAGCGCGGGCGATGGCCACGCGTTGGCGCTGGCCGCCCGAGAGCGTCACGCCGCGTTCGCCCACGGGAGTGTCGTAGCCTTGCGGCAGGCGGGTGATGTCCTCGTGCACCGCCGCCAAGCGGGCGGCATGTTCGATCTCGGCCCGGCTGGCCTCGGGGCGGGCCAAGGCGATGTTCTCGGCCACGCTGGCGGAAAACAAAATCGGCTCCTGCGGCACCCAGGCAATGCCAGCGCGCAGCGCTTCCAGGGTGTAGTCCGTCAAGGCCACGCCGCCCCAGGTGATGGCCCCCGCTTGCGGCGCCCACTGCCGCAACAGCAAGCGCAGCAGCGTGCTTTTGCCCGCACCCGTGGGGCCGACCAGACCCAGCGTTTGCCCGGCAGGCAGCGTCCAGCTCACGCCGTCCAGCGCTGGGGCGGTGGCACCGGGGTAGGAAAAACGCAGCCCGTCCACACGCAGCGCGCCAGCGGTTACGGGGGCGATGCGGCCATCATCGTCAATCGCCAGCGGTTCGGCCAGCACGGCATGCAAGCGACCCCACGCCGCCCGGCCACGCTCCCACAGCGACAGCACCCAACCCGCCGCGAACATCGGCCAAATCAGTTGCCCGAGGTACAGCCCGAAGCTGGTGAGTTGGCCGACGCTGAGTTCACCGTGCCACACCAACCAGCCGCCCAGGCCAAGCGACAGCACCATCGCCGCACTCAAGGTCAGCCCAACCGCCGGTTCGTAACGCGCTTCCCAGCGCTGGGCGTCCAGGCTGGCATCGGCGGCGGCTTGGGCCAGTTCGGCAAACCGGGCGCTGCTGCGCGCCTCCAACCCCAGGGCGCGCAGGGTGCGCACGCCGGTGAGGGTTTCTTGCACCTGGTCGTTCAAATGGCCGAAGCGTTCCAAGGCGTTGCGCGAGGCGTCATGCACATGGCGCGAAATCCACCAGAACGCCAAGGCCATCGCCGGAAACGGCAGCAGCGCCACCGCCGCCAAACGGCCATCGACCGCCAGCACCATCGTCGCCACGACGAGGATCAAGGTCAGCGTGCCATCAAACCCGGCCAGCACGGCTTCGCCAGCGGCCAACTCGACGGCGTCCACATCGTTGGTGGCCAGTGCCATCACATCACCGGTGCGGCGCTGCTGGAAAAAGCGCGGCCCCTGTGCCGCCAAGCGTTGGTAAAGCTGCTCGCGCAGCTCCACGCCCATGCGGTACGCGGCGCCATACAGGCGCAGCCGCCACGCCACCCGCAAACCGTAAATGCCGACGCCAGCGGCCAGCAGCCACGCCAATTCACGCCACAGGGCCGCGCCGTACAAGCGTTGCGCCACCAAGCCATCCACCATCGCGCCGACGTGGTGCGGAATCCACACCGTCAACAGCGCGATGCAGGCCAACATCGCCGCTGCCGGCACGTAGGCGCGGGCGTGACGGCGCACGAAGTCCGTCACCAAAGCGGCCAGGCTGGCGGGCAGCGCGTGCATGTTCAGCGCCTCACACCTTCAGCAGATGAGCGCGGTAGTGCAGCAGCTCGTCGATGGATTCGTGGATGTCCGCCATCGCGGTGTGGGCCTGGGCTTTCTTGAAACTCTCCACCGCGCTCGGATGCCAGCGGCGGGCGATTTCCTTCAAGGTGCTCACATCCAAGTTGCGATAGTGGAAGAAGGCTTCCAAACGCGGCATGTAGTTGGCCAAAAAGCGGCGATCCTGGCAGATCGAGTTGCCGCACATCGGGCTTTTGCCCTTGTACAGATACTGCGCCAAAAACTCGATGACCTTCTCTTCGGCCTCGGCCTCGCTCACCGTGGAAGCCTTGACGCGGTCAATCAGCCCGCTTTTGCCGTGGGTGCCTTTGTTCCAGGCATCCATTTTGTCCAGCGTTTCATCGCTTTGGTGAACCGCGAACACCGGGCCTTCGATGCGCTGGGTGAGCTGCGCATCCGTCACCACCACGGCGATTTCGATGATGCGGTCGCTGTTCGGTTGCAGGCCGGTCATCTCCAAATCGATCCAGATCAGGTTTTGTTCGTGGCGCGGCAGGGTCGGGGCGTTCATGGCAGGGTTTTTTCCAACAAAGGCAACAGGGCGGGCATTGTCCGTCAGCCGCCCTACACTGCCGGCCATGCAGGCATCCCTTCTCTCCCTCGTTTTTTGTGTGGTGTTGTTGGCTTCGCTGGCGGTCAAGTTTTGGCTGGCCGGACGGCAAATGCGCCACGTTCACCAGCATCGCCACGCTGTCCCGGCGCCGTTTGACGCCACCATCGCGCTGGACGCCCACCAACGCGCCGCCGATTACACCATCGCCAAACTGCGCTTCGGGCTGGTGGCTGAAGGCTTCTCGGCGGCGGTGCTCATCGTCTGGACGCTGTTGGGCGGGCTGGACGCGCTCAACGGCGTGGTACACGACGCCATCGCCCCGCGCTGGGGAGACATGGCCTACCAGCTCGCGCTGTTCGCGGCGTTCAGCGTCATGGGCAGCGTCATCGAACTGCCCTTCGACTGGTGGCGCACCTTCCGCCTCGAACAACAGTTCGGCTTCAACCGCATGACGCCGGGGCTGTTCTTCGCTGATTTGGTGAAGGGCGCTGCGGTGGGAGCCGTCATCGGCCTGCCGCTGCTGGCGGCGGTGCTGTGGGTGATGGGCGCCACCGGCGGGCTGTGGTGGCTGTGGGCCTGGGTGTTGCTCACTGGCTTCATGCTGCTGATGCAGGTGATTTACCCGACCTTCATCGCCCCGCTGTTCAACAAGTTTGAGCCCCTGGCGGACGCTGAACTGTCCGCCCGCGTCAACGGTTTGATGCAACGCTGCGGCTTCCAATCCAAGGGCTTTTTTGTGATGGATGGCAGCAAGCGCTCCGCCCACGGCAACGCCTACTTTGCCGGGCTGGGCCGCGCCAAACGAGTGGTGTTTTTCGACACCTTGCTCTCGCGCCTGCAAACCCCAGAAATCGAAGCGGTGCTGGCGCATGAGCTGGGCCACTTCCACCACAAACACGTGTTGCTGCGCACGGTGCAGGTGATCGGCATGAGTTTGGCGGGCTTTGCGCTGCTGGGCTGGCTGGCCGGGCAGGCGTGGTTTTATGTCGGCCTGGGGGTCACGCCCAACATGATGGTGCCAAACCACGCGCTGGCACTGTTGCTGTTCAGCCTGGCGCTGCCGGCGTTCACCTTCTTCATTTCACCCCTGATGGCGCGCAGCTCCCGCAAGGCCGAGTTTGAAGCCGACGCCTACGCCTGCGCCCACACCAGCGGCGCCGACCTGAGCCGCGCTCTGCTCAAGCTCTACCAAGACAACGCCTCCACACTGACGCCCGACCCGGTTTATGCCGGCTTCTACTACTCGCACCCGCCCGCCGCCGAGCGCCTGGCCGCCATGCAACGCCTGAGCGGGGCCGCAGCATGAGCCGGGGCGCAGGGCACAAACACGCTCGCAAAGCCCAAGCTGCGCAAAGCCTGGCCCAGGCGTTGGTGGTCGGGATGCATGGCCGCCATGTGGTGATCGAAACCGATGCGGGCGAACGCCATATCGCCCACGCACGCGGCAAGAAGAGCGAGTGCGTGGTGGGAGATCGCGTCCACTGGCAGCCGGCGGGCGATGAAGCCGTGGTGGAAGCCCTGGCACCGCGCCGCAACCTGCTGCGCCGGCAGGACGAGTGGCGCACCAAATCCTTTGCTGCCAACCTGGATCAACTGCTGATCATGCTGGCGGGTGAGCCGATGTTCAGCGAATCGCAGCTCACGCGCTCGCTGATCGCGGCGGAGGATGCCGGCATCCGCGCCGTGCTGCTGCTGAACAAGGTGGACGTGCCCGCCGCCGAGCTGGCCCGCGAGCGCCTCGCGCCCTACCGTGCCATGGGCTTGACGGTGCTAGAAACCACCCTCACCGCCGACCCCACCGCCGCCCACGCGCAACTGGCGCCGCTGCTGGCGGGGCACACCACGCTCATCCTCGGGCCCAGCGGCACGGGCAAAAGCACGCTCATCAACTTGATGGTGCCGGAAGCGGCGGCGCAAACCGGGGAGATCTCACAAGCGCTCAACAGTGGCCGGCACACCACCACCACCAGCACCTGGTACTGGTTGGCAGCGGCGGGCGACGACGCGCCACGCGGGGCGCTGATCGATTCACCGGGCTTCCAAGAATTCGGCCTGATGCACATCGCCCCGACGCAGTTGGCCGAACTGATGCCCGACCTGCGCACCCACCTCGGCGGCTGCAAGTTCTACAACTGCACGCACCGGCACGAACCCGGCTGCGGCGTGCGCGCCGCGCTGGAGGCTGGGCAGATTCACCCGAACCGCCATCGGCTGTACGAAGCCTTGTGGGACGAGCTGGAGGCCGGGCAGCGGGCCGGGTGAAGCCTCCCACGCCCAACCCTTTGGAGACCCCGATGCCCCACCCTCGCACCGACGAACTGAACGCCCTGCTTCACCGCCTCACCCAAACCCCCGGCCCCGAGGGTTTGGCCGGCGTGGTGGCGATGCTCACCGACCGCGAGGGCGTCTGTTACGCCGGCGCCGCCGGGGTGCGCGAGCTGGGGCAGGCCGCGCCGATGGCACCGGACACGGTGCTCGCCCTCTACTCCACCACCAAACCGCTGACGGCGGTGTGCCTGATGCAACTGGTGGAAGAAGGCCGGCTGCGGCTGGACGATGCGGCGGGCGACACCCTGCCGGAAATCGACCAGCTTCAAGTACTGGACGGTTTTGATGACGCCGGCCAGCCGCGCACCCGGGCGCCCAAGCGGCGCATCCGCATCCGTGATTTGCTGTTGCACACCGCCGGGCTGGGTTACGAGTTTTTCCACGCCGATGATTTGCGTTACCGCAGCGCCTGCGGTGTGCCGTCGGTGGGCACGGCCAAGCCCGACTCGCTGCGCACGGTGCTGCTGCATGACCCAGGTGAAGCCTGGACGTACGGTGTGAGCCTCGATTGGCTGGGCCGCGTGATTGAAGCCGTGCGCGGCCAGCGTCTGGGTGAGGTGATGGCCGAGCGCCTGTTCACCCCGCTGGGCATGGCGGACACGGGTTTCAGCCTGAACGACAGCCAACGCGCCCGCGCTGCCACCCTGCACAAGCGCAAGCCGGATGGCTCGCTGCAAGCGGTGCCCCAAGCCACCCCGCGCAACGCGCCGGCCAGCGACATGGGCGGGCAAGGGCTGTTCGGCACGGTGGGGGATTACATGCGCTTCATCCGCATGTGGTTGAACGACGGTGCTGGCCCAGCCGGCCCCGTGCTGCACCCGGAAACGGTTCACGCCATGTGCCAAGACGGCCTAGCGCCGCTGGGCCTGAGCGCGGGCGGCTGGGGCAGCGCGCTGCCGGGGCTGGCGCGCGCCGGGGAGTTCTGCCCCGGCACGCCCAAGGGCTGGGCCTACAGCTTGTTGCTGAACCGGAAGGCCACCCCGACCGGGCGACCGGCGGGTTCACTGATGTGGGCCGGGCTGGGCAACTGCCACTTCTGGATCGACCGGGCCAGCGGCTTGGGCGGCTTTTGGGCGACGCATTTGCTGCCGTTTCATGATGCGGTGGCGCATCAAGGGTTTGAGGCGTTTGAAGCACTGGCGTACCGAGGCGAACAGTAGCCATTCACCGCACAGCTTGGCGGCTCAAGCCTCAAGCCACCAGCGCCTGCCGATCCTCTAAACCGTGGTTGACGCGCTGGGTCTTCACCAGCAGCTCGGCAGCAAAGGCACGCTGGTATTTTTGGCGCCATGTGCTATTGGATGAAGCCAGCCGCAGCCCTATTTCACGGTCGAGCAGGCGGTCACCCAGCCGCCGACCAAATCCAGTGTTGCGTCAAGCTTCAACTGTCGGTGTGTTTGGCGACGTATTCCCCTCACCCCAACCCCTCTCCCCTTGCGGGAGAGGGCCGGGGTGAGGGGCTTGTCTTCTCATCCTCCCACCCGCCACGCTTGCGCCAACCGCGCCACCGCCCCATCGATCACCTCCACCGGCGTGGCCCCGTACCCCAGCACCAACCCGTTGGGCAGCGTCGTGCCCCCGGCGGTGTAGCGGCTCAATGGCCGTGCGGCCACGCCCAACGCATGGGCCGCAGCGGCCACGATCGCATCGTCGGGAGCGCCTTGCCACCACAGCATCAAGTGCAGTCCGGCCTCACCGCCCGTCACCACAGCATTGGCGCCGAAATGCCGGGCCAGGGCGTGGCGCAAAGCGTCGCGGCGCTGGGCGTACAGCGGACGCATGCGGCGCAGGTGTGCCGTGTAGCCGCCCCGTTCAATGAAATCGGCCAGCGCTTGTTGCTCAATGCTTTGCCCGGGACGTGACAGCGCCCCCATCGCCCCCGCAAACGCCGCCGCCGAGCCCTCGGGCACCACCACATAACCCAGGCGCAGCGCCGGAAACAGCGTCTTGGAAAACGTGCCCGCATACACCACCGGCGCCCCCGGACGCAACCCGTACAGCGCCGGCGGCGGCGGGCCGCTGCGGCGAAACTCGCTGTCGTAATCGTCTTCGATGATCCAAGCGCCGTGGGCTTGAGCTTGCTCGATCAGCGCCAGGCGACGCGGCAAAGGCAGCACCGCCCCCGTGGGAAATTGATGCGACGGCGTCACAAACACCAACCGGGGCGGATGTTGCGCCCAATCGTCCGGGGTCACGCACAAACCAGCCGCATCCACCGGCATCGGACGCACACGCAGCCCCGCCAGCCGAAACGCCGCATGGGCCGCCGGATAACCCGGGTGTTCCACCCACACGGCGTCGCCCTCATCGGCCAGCAGACGGGCGCACAAGTCGAGCCCGTTTTGCGTCCCAGCGGTGACGATGACCTGCGCCGCCGTCACCGGCAAGCCGCGCACGCCCGACAGGTACGTTGCCAGCGCCTGCCGCAGCGCCGGCTCACCGCCCAAGGGCGCGTAACTCAACTGCCGCGCCGTGGCGTGGCGCCATGCCCGATCCAAACTCGCACGCCAAGCCCGGATCGGAAACGATGCCACATCCGGCACGCCCAGCGCCAGCGGCCACAGTGTGGCGTCCGGGGCCGCGTCAGGCGCCATCACACCCGCCGACCGCCGCGACAACCCCGGCGACGGTGCGGGCGCCACCACCTCAGGGGCTGTGTCCGGCAACGTCGCCACGCGGGTGCCGTGGCGCGTCGCCAGCAAACAGCCCTCGGCCACCAGTTGTTCATAGGCGAACAACACCGTGTTGCGCGCCACCCCCAGCGCCGCCGCCAGTGTGCGACTGGCCGGTAGGCGGGCGCCCGGCGCCAGTCGGCGGCTCAAAATGGCCTGGCGCAAGCGTTCATACAGCGCCCGTTGGCGGCCTTGCTCGGCGGGCAAGGGGGCATTCAACCAAGTCAGTTCAGCGGCATCGATGGCAGTGGCTCCCCACAAACAGCCCCAGGTGGCTCTGTTGATGATGCCACCGGGGCCGTATCGTCACCGGCGTGTTTCACGTTATGTTTGAGAGCGTTTGCCATGGCCACTCCCCATTCCGCCCCTTCTGAGCGCACCCGCGTGCGCCGTCTGCCTGACCGCGCCGATTACGAGATCGCCCAGGTGGCGGCCATCGTCGATGCGGCGTGGGTGGCGCACGTTGCTTTCAGCAGCGAAGGCAGCGTTCACAGCATCCCGACCGCTGTGTGGCGCGAGGGTGAGCACCTGTACATCCACGGCGCCAAGGCGTCACGCATGCTCAAGGCGCTGGAGGCAGGTGAATGCAGCGTCAGCATCGCGGTGCTCGATGGCCTGGTGTTGGCACGCTCGGCGTTTCACCACTCGATGAACTTCCGCTCGGTGGTGATTTACGGACGCTTTGACAAGGTGGAGGACGAGGCCGCCAAATCCCGCGCCTTGCAGGTGTTCACCGACAAACTGGCCCCCGGGCGCTGGGACACGCTGCGCCCCGTCACCGCCAAAGAGCTGAACGCCACCACGGTGCTGCGCCTGTCGCTGGCCGAGGCGTCGGCCAAGCTGCGCAGCGGCGGCCCGAAGGACGATGAGGAGGACATGGGCTGGCCCGTCTGGGCGGGCGTGGTGCCAGTGGTGCAAACCTTTGGCGCCCCGCAGACCGAGCCCGACAGCGTCGTGCCGACACCGCCCGCACCGTTCGGCCCGGGCGTGTGATCAGCCCAGCAGGTTGGACAGCTTGAGCATGCCCAACAGCAACATCCAGAGGATCACAGCGCGCCACACCAGCGCCGCCACACTGGCCAAATGACCGATCTGCGGTGGCAACCCAGGGGTCGATCCCACCGACTGCGACACGTTCACATCGACCCCCGCCGCAAACGCCGTGGTGCGCCCAGAGGGCCGCCCCGCGTGCGGCACCGAACCCCCAAGACGCACGCCCACCGCTCCAGCCGCAGCGGCCAGCAAAATGCCTTCGTTGGGGCTGTGCCACAGCTCGGCATCCCGCCGCCACCCGGCCATGGCCTCTTCGAAGTTGCCCACAACGGCAAAACCAAACGCGGTCAGCCGAACGGGCACGTAGTCGATCCACATGAACAGCCGCTGGGCCAAATCGCGCAGACCTTCATTGACCGACAGACCTGCCACGGTGCGGCGATCCACCATCCAATACCGGCTGCAAAACTCCGCCATGCGGTACAGGATCGCTCCCGCAGGCCCCAACCCCAGGGCCGCCAACACCACCACGCAGAAAAACACCCCGAACACATGCCGGTGTGCGGCCAGCAACGCATGCTCGATCACGTGGCGCAGCACCTCGGTACGAGGCAGATCGGCCACTTCCAAATGGCGCCATTCGGCCAGCAGTTGCCGCGCCCGATCTTCGTTGCCTTGTTCGAGCGCCTCGCGAATGTCCGTGAAGTAGTGGCTGAATTGCCGGAAACCCAAACACAGGTAGATCACGAACACGTCAAACGCCAGCGCCAGCAACAGGCTGATGTGGGACACCAACACCCAATGCACCAACCAAGCCACCAGGGCAGGTACGCCGACGGCAATGGCCCACACCACGCGGGCGTGGTGGGGATGACCCGCATCGAAGTTGCGGCCCGCACCATCGACCCACAGGGTGAGGCCATCATGCACCCAGTTGTCGCGTGGCAGCGGTCGGATTTGCTCCAGGATGAGCGCGAGGAGAACTGCGAAAAAACTCATTTGCCGGCCATGATACCCACGGCCCGCACCACGCTTCTGACAAGGACACTCAGCGTGCCAGCAAGTGGTAGAAATTGCGCAACATCGCCGCTGTCGCCCCCCAGATAAACCAGGCGTCAGGCATGTCAGGATCGGAACCCCAAGGCATCGACAGGAAGTGCCGTTCTTGCCCCTCCCACTCAAAACGGTGACGCCGATGGTGTGCGGGCGTCATCAAGAATGACAGGGGCACCTCCGCCGTCCCAGCCACTTCGAACGCGTCGAGTTGAAGCGTGTGCGCTGGGTCGAGCAGCCCCACCACCGGTGTGACACAGTAACGCGTCACCGTGGTGTAGGTGGGAAGCTGACCCAGAATCTGCACATCACTGGGCGCGAGGCCCACCTCCTCCTCGGCTTCACGCAAAGCGGTTTGGATGGCATCCCGATCCTCTGGCTCGGCCCGGCCACCAGGGAAGCTGATTTGCCCCGCATGATCGCGCAGATGGTCTGTGCGACGTGTCAGCAGCACCTGCAAACCGTCGGCGCGGGGCACCAAGGGAATCAACACCGAAGCGGGTCGGGGCGGTGGCAAGCTCGGGTCGTGAATTTGATGCACCGCATCGCCCACGATGGGCGGTGACCAGTGTGCCGCCTCTGCCAAGCGCGCTCGGATGTGCGAGGGGGTCAGCCATTCGGCGGGAACGGGCGGCAGGTGGCTGTCGGTGCCAATGACCGGCACGGCGCGGGGGTTGCGAATCGGCGGTCGAGGGATCGGGCGGTGTGAACTCATGCGGTTCAGCATACCCAGAAATGAAAAAACCGCCCGAAGGCGGTATTCAAAACGGAAAACTCTGAATCCTCTTTTCCGGGGAGATCCAGAGCGGCAGGCCGATTTAGGCCAGCTTTTCCTTGATGCGAGCCGACTTGCCCGAACGCTGACGCAGGTAGTACAGCTTCGCACGGCGAACATCACCACGGCGCTTGACTTCGATCGAGGCGATCAGCGGGCTGTACAGCTGGAACGTACGTTCCACGCCTTCGCCGCTGGAGATCTTGCGCACGATGAAGCTGGAGTTCAGGCCACGGTTACGCTTGGCGATCACCACGCCTTCGTAAGCCTGCACGCGCTTGCGGGTGCCTTCCACGACGTTCACGCTAACGATCACGGTGTCGCCAGGCGCGAAAGCGGGGATGGTCTTGTTCAGGCGAGCAATTTCTTCCTGCTCAAGGGTCTGGATCAGATCCATGTTTTCTCCAAAGATCGTGCCGGCGCTGGTTGAAGGAGCTTGGTGCCCACCCGGTTGGGCCTGCACCGAAATGCCCGGCAGAGGATCGAAAAGCCTTCGATTATAGCGCGTTGTCGAGGTTTGCCAAAAACCGTTCGTCGGCTTTGCTCAAACGGCCCGCGACCCGAGCGGCGTCGATCAAATCCGGGCGGCGTTGCGCGGTGATCGTCAGCGATTGCTCGCGCCGCCAGCGCGCAATGGCCGCATGGTGGCCGGACAGCAGCACCGGCGGCACTGGCCACTCGCCCTCCTCGACGCACAGCCGTTCGGGGCGGCTGTAGTGCGGGCAATCCAGCAGGCCGTCCTCGAAGCTGTCTTGCTGATGCGAGCGAGCGTCGGAGAGCACGCCATCTTGCAGGCGGGCGATGCCATCCAGCAAGGCCAGCGCGGGCAACTCGCCACCGGAGAGTACAAAGTCTCCCAGGCTCAGTTCGATGTCCACATGCCGATCGAGCACGCGCTGGTCGATGCCCTCGTAGCGCCCGCACAGCAGCACGGCACCGGGGCCCGCGGCCATCTCGCGCATCAAGGCTTGGTCGATGCGACGGCCCGTCGGGGAAAAATGGATGACGGGGCGTGCCGGGGCGCCTGCGGCCTCCGCCGCCGTGCGAACGGCGGACAGGGCGCGTTCCAGCGGTTCGGCCAACATCACCATGCCGGGGCCGCCGCCATAGGGGCGATCATCGACGCGGCGGTAGTTGTCGGCGGCAAAGTCGCGCAGCGGCCAGAACGTCACGTTCACTTGGCCGGATTCGAAGGCGCGGCGGTTGATGCCCTGGGTCAGGAACGGCGCGAACAGCTCGGGGAACAGGGTGATGACGTCGAAACGCATCCGAGTCTGTCAGTAGTCCAGGCCCCAGTCCACCAGGATGCGTTTGTTCACCTGATCGACGTCGTCCACGTAAGCGGCTACGAAGGGGATGAGGCGCTCGTCGGCGTCCGCCGCTGCACCGGCTGGGCGGATGCGCAGCACGCAGTGCGGGCCGGTGTCGATCAGATCGACCACCGCGCCCAAATCGGCGCCTTCGCGGTTCACCACATTCAGGCCGATGAGATCGACCCAGTAAAACTCGTCTTTCCCCGCCGTGGGGAAACTGCTGCGCGCCACGAACACGCGCACGCCCTTGAGGGCTTCGGCGGCGTTGCGATCGGGCACATCCTGCGCACGGGCCACCACCACGTCCCCGTGTTGACGGGCAACGGTGATTTTGAGCAGCGTGGGCAGCGGAGCCACACCCGCCTTGGGCGGCACCGGCACAGCCGGGCGTTGGGCGGTGGCTTCGGCGGGTTTCAGGAACCAGCGCCGGGAAGAAAACAGCGCCTTGGGGTCAGCTGAGAAGGGTTGAACCTTGAACTCGCCTTTGATACCCCAAGCGTCAAGGATGCGACCGACTTCGACCGCATCGTCAGGCCAAGCCACATCGTCGGAACCCCAGGTGCTCATGTGTGAACTCCAGTTGTGAATGTGGCTTGAGCGCAGCAGGCCTTAGGCGGCAGCGGCTTCAACAGCCGGAGCGGCGACCACTTGGGCCTGGGCTTGCTTGATCAAGCGAACGGCCACGTCCGAGGGTTGAGCGCCAACGCCCAGCCAGTAGGTCACGCGATCCAACGCGATGCGCAGGCCTTCGGCCTTGCCTTGGGCCATCGGGTTGTAGAAACCCACGCGCTCGATGAAGCGGCCATCACGACGCTCACGCGAATCAGCCACGACGACGTTGTAGAAAGGGCGCTTCTTGGAGCCACCACGAGCCAGACGAATCACGACCATTTTGTCGTTCCTTGCAGAGTTTGGGGTGGCCTGTCACGGCTGGAGACACTCAGCGCAACCGGGCCGGCACCGATGCGGCCAGCCACACGGCGCCACATCGAAACGTTTGTTTTTTCGGCTGGTTAGATACACCCTTTGAAAACCCAACGGGCCGCAGCCAAAGCGTAGGATTATAGATCGATTCCTGATGGAGAACACCATGTCCGACGACACATTGCTCATCCGCCCCAGCACGGAGGCTGACTTGCCCGCCATCACCGCCATTTATGCCGATGCGGTGCGCCACGGCACCGGTACGTTCGAACTGGAACCGCCCAGCGTGGAGGACATGGCGCAGCGGCGCCGGGATGTACTCGCCAAAAATTTACCGTGGCTGGTGGCCGAAGCGGGTGGGCAGGTGCTGGGTTATGCCTATGCCAACCCTTTCCGACCGCGCCTGGCATTTCGCTTCTGTGTGGAAGACTCGATCTACCTGCATCCGGACGCCCGCGCACGCGGCACCGGCAAACTGTTGCTGGCCGAGCTGATCGCCCGCTGCGAAGCTTTGGGCATTCGGCAAATGGTGGCTGTGATCGGGGACAGTGCCAACCAAGGTTCGATTGCCTTGCACACCCGTTTGGGGTTCGAGCACACCGGCACGTTGGGGAGCGTGGGCTGGAAGTTTGGCCGCTGGCTGGATGTGGTGATGATGCAGCGCCCCCTCGGTTTGGGCGAGCGCAGCGCCCCACGCGATGCCTGATCCCACACAGCCGGGCCTGTTCGGCCCCGACACCTTGCCCGACGTGCCCAACGTGATGCAACGCCGCCCCCGTCGCAACGAGGCCGTGCCGGTGCTGCCGGCGCCCGTCGATCCGTCGGTGTTGGCCCTGGCCCGGCGCTTGCCGCCTCGGTTGCACTTGGGCACATCGTCATGGAGTTTTCCGGGCTGGCAGGGCTTGGTGTGGGCGGGTGAGCACAGCAGCGGCGAGTTGTCGAAGCAAGGCCTGCCGGCGTATGCCCAACATCCGCTGCTGACCAGCGTGTGCTTGGATCGGAGTTTTTACAAACCGATGCCCACCGAAGCCTACGCGGCTTACGCCGAGCAGGTGCCGGCGGATTTTCGTTTCATGGTCAAAGCGCCGGCCTTGTTCAGCGACGCCGCCGAGCGCGATGCGCAAGGCCGCGTGCAGCGGCTCAACCCTCATTGGCTGGATCCGGCTTTGGCGATGGAACAGTTCATCACGCCGGTGTTAGCGGGTTTGGGGGAGCGCACCGGCGCGTTGGTGATCGAAATCAGCCCGCTGCCGACCGCCTTGAAACGTGACATGAACGCGTTGCTGCAACGTTTGGCGCGTTTTTTGGCCGCACTGCCGCGCCTGTCCGAGCACACGCCCGACGGGGTGTTGGCCGTTGAAGTGCGCGACGCCGAGTGGCTCACCCCCGCATTGCGGGACTTGTTGCGGGATCACGGGGCGCGTTACTGCTTGAGCGTACATCCACGTTTGCCGCCGCTGGAGGCCCAATTGCCGCTGTTGCGGGCGCTGTGGCCAGGGCCGTTTGTGGGGCGTTGGAACCTGCATCGCATGCACGGCGCGCACGGCTACGAGCAGGCCAAAGCGGGTTACGCCCCGTTCAACCAACTGGTGGATGAAGATGTCGCCACGCGCCAAACGCTGGCGCGGGTGCTGCACGCCACTGCGCACGCGGGGCACGCAGCTTATCTGTGCATCAACAACAAGGCCGAGGGCAGCGCGCCGCTGTCGGTGGCGGCGCTGGCACGGCAGATCGTGGCCGAAGCCACGGCGCCGCGCCGGGCCTGACACCTCAGAAGATGCGGGTGCCGATCCAGTAGAACGTGCCCGCCACGAAGGCCGAAGCCGGGATGGTGAAAATCCAAGCCCAGACGATGTTGCTGGCCAAGCCCCAACGCACCGCCGAAGCGTTGCGCACCGAGCCCACGCCCACGATGGCACCGGTGATGGTGTGGGTGGTGGACACTGGAACACCCATCGCCGTAGCCAAGAACAGCGTGATGGCGCCCCCGGTCTCTGCGCACAACCCTCCCACGGGCTTGAGCTTGGTCAGCCGCTGGCCCATGGTCTTGACGATGCGCCAACCGCCAAACATCGTGCCTGCACCGATCGCCAGGTAACACGACCAGATGACCCAATCGGGCGGACGCTTGTCTTCCGTGGTCATGTAGCCGGCGGCCACCAGCAGCATCCAGATGATGCCGATGGTTTTCTGCGCATCGTTACCGCCATGGCCCAGCGAGTACAGGCCCGCCGAAACGAGTTGCAACCGTCGGAACCACCGATCCACCCGCATCGGCGATGTGCGGCGGAACAACCACGCCACCGCCACCATGATGAGTGACCCCAACGTGAAACCCAGGAATGGCGACACGAAGATGAACAGCACGGTCTTCAAAATGCCCGCGCCAATCAGCTTGGCCACCCCGGCTTTGGCCATCACCGCACCGATGATGCCGCCAATCAAGGCGTGCGAGCTGGAGGACGGGATGCCATACCACCAGGTGAAGACGTTCCAGAAAATCGCCCCGACCAGTGCCCCGAACACGACGTAGTGATCCACCACGCCGGGCTCGACGATGCCCTTGCCGATCATGCTCGCCACCTTGAGCTGAAAAATCCCGATGGCAATGACGTTGAAAAAGGCGGCGAACAACACCGCTTGCTGCGGTTTGAGCACACCCGTGGACACGACGGTGGCGATCGAATTCGCCGCGTCGTGGAAACCGTTCATGAAGTCGAATGCCAGTGCCAGTGCCACCAGCAAGGCCACGACCCAGAACGCAATGGAAGCTGCTTCCATGCTTGTTGACCCGTCAGCAGATCAGGAGTTTTCGAGGACGATGCCCTCGATCAGATTGGCCACGTCTTCGCAGCAATCGGAGATCGACTCCAAGTGCTCGTAGATGGCCTTGAGCTTGATCAGCTCGCGGGTGTCGGTTTCCTCGCGGAACAGCTTGGACATGGCGCTGCGCATCACGCGGTCGGCGTCTGATTCGAGTTTGTCGATTTCTTCGCAGGTTTTGAGCGCTGCTTCTGTCACTTCCGGCTGGTTCAGCTTGGGCAACAGGGTGATGGCGTGTTGCACACGCTCGCAGCATTTGAGCGAGATTTCGCCCAGGCGCTGCACGTCTTCGGTGATGTGCTGCACGTCGTAGAGCGCCATGACTTCGCTGGAGTCTTGCAGCAAATCGAGGATGTCATCCATCGAGTTGATGAGGCTGTGGATTTGCTCGCGGTCGATGGGCGTGATGAAGGTGCGGTGCAGCAAACGATGCACTTCGGTGGTGATTTTGTCGGCGTTGCGCTCGGCGTCGTCCACCTCGGCCACATATTTTTCCCGCAGATCCGGCGTGTTGTAGTACTGAATCATCGACACGAAGGCGCGTGCCCCCTCGACGATCTGTTGGCCATGTTCGTTGAACAGCTCAAAGAAGTTGCCGTCTTTGGGCAACAGCTTGCCGAAAATCATTCGGTTCTCCTCGGGGGATGGGTCAGAAGCGGGGCCAGCGTGTGGGCGTGGGGTGCCCTGCTGGGTGGGCCGGACGCGCCAGAGTCAGCCGGCGTTTTGTCATCAAGTTTTCATCGAGATGTCACACTCTCGAAAACCCGCGATTGTAGTCAGCCCTCTTGGTTGAAATATGACAGTCTCATGACAGTCCATGACCGCTTCATGACAACCGCCAACCCATTGTCAGCACATCGATTTTGACGATTCAGAGGCGCTGGATACGCTGCTCCGCGACGCCAGCCAGACTCTCGCGCAAGAGGCCAACGCCAGGGATGAACAGATCCGGCACCAGTTCGGCCAACGGCATCAACACGAAGGCTCGCTCGTGCAAGCGGGGGTGTGGCACGCTCAAGCGCGGGTGCTGAATGCACCGATCGCCCCAAAGCAGCACGTCCAAGTCCAGTGTGCGCGGCGCGTTGCGGTAAGGCCGTTCGCGGCCATGGGCCAGCTCCAAGGCTTGTAAGGCATCCAGCAAGGCCAACGGGGCCAGGGCCGTGTGCAGCTCTGCCACGGCATTGAGGTAATCGGGGCCACCGGCATCGATGGGTGCGGTGCGGTACAGGCTGGAGTGGCGCCGCAGCGTCGTCTGGGGCAGCTCGGCCAGCGCCAGCAAGGCCGCACGCAGCGTGGCCTCAGCTTCCCCCAAATTGGCCCCCAGACCCACCCACACCCCCGTCACGGGGGCGGGGATCATGGCGCGTCACCGGCGGGTGCATTCCCTTCGGCCCCAGCCGGCTTGCGCCGACGCCGCCGCCGTTTGCGCTGGGCTTCTGCCTCCGAAACGTCCCCTTCGGCCACAGGCGCAGCGGGCGCAGGCGCCGCAGGGCGGGCCGCCTTGCGGCTTGCACGCGGCACTTGCCGCACGGTGTCTTGCAGCGCTTCCCGATCAGCATCGCTGCCCAGGGCAAAGTCTTCCCACCAATCCGCCAGATCCGAGCTGGCTTCGCCTGCATCGGCACGCAACCTCAGGAAGTCATAACCCGCACGGTAACGAGGCTGCTCCACCAAACTGAAAGGCTGGCGTCCCCCACGGCGATCAAAACGCGGCTGCATCATCCAGATCTCGCGCATGTCGGTGGCCAGTTTGCCCCGGCCCGACAGATCACCAACACGGGCTTCGAACACCGCTTCAATGGCTTGCGACAACGCCGCAATCGGCTGCTCGCTGTCAGCGCGCAGCACCGCCCAGCGTTGCGACACCTCGTGCCATAGCAAACACGCCAGCAAGAAACTCGGCGCCACCGCACGGCCTTGTTGCACGCGGCGATCCGTGTCCTGCAACGCCAGCTCGATGAAACGGGCACGCTCGCTGCCCTCCGGGGCGTCGGCCAATGCGGCGTCCAACACCGGAAAAATTCCCCGATCCAGCCCCAGGGCCTTCAACTGCGCCAGACTGGCCAAGGCATGGCCGGTCTGCAACAGCTTGAGCATCTCATCGAACATGCGCGATGCAGGCACGTTGCGCAGCAACGGTGCCATCTCACGCAGCGGCGCCAGCGTGGCCGGCTCAATGGAGAACCCCAGTTTGGCCGCAAAGCGCACCACACGCAGGATGCGCACCGGATCCTCCCGGTAGCGCGTTGGCGGATCGCCAATCATGCGCAGCACGCGGGCTTGGGCATCGGCCAAACCCTGGTGGTAATCGACCACGGTCTGGGTGCGCGGGTCGTAGTACATGGCGTTGACGGTGAAATCACGCCGGGCCGCATCTTCGATTTGTGGGCCCCAAACGTTGTCCCGCAGCACCCGGCCACTGGCGTCCACGACATGGCTTTTGCCCGCCATGTCCTGTTTGGCCGAACGCTCGTTGCCCGAAACTTGCTCGGCGGCACTCGCATCCAAGTAGGCGCGAAAGGTCGAAACCTCGATCACCTCGTGCTCACGTCCGCGCCCATGCACCACATGAACGATGCGGAAACGCCGCCCGATGATGAACGCTCGCTTGAACAGCGCCTTGACCTGCTCGGGCGTGGCGTCGGTGGCCACATCAAAGTCTTTGGGGCGCCGCCCGACCAACAAGTCCCGCACGGCACCGCCCACGATGTAGGCGGCGTGCCCAGCGTCTTGCAACGTGGTCACCACCTTGATGGCCCGATCGTCCAGCAACTTGGGATCGATGCCATGTGCCGCCACCGGTACATCCACCCGCTGGCCCAGCGGGATCACAGGCACGGGAGGCGCCACAGTTTCGGGCGCCGGTGCTTCGGCTTTGCCCAACAGTTTCTTGATGAATTTGCGGATCATGCCGCCTCCGTGAACAGGTTCAAAACACGCCAACCGCGCTCTTGTGCGATGGCTTTCAGCGCAGGGCTCGGGTTGGTGGCCACGGGCGTGCGCACCCGTTCTAGCAGGGGCAAATCGTTGGTGGAATCGCTGTAAAACACCACATCGTCGAAATCGGCCAGGGTTTTGCCCTGGGAGGCCAGCCAAGCCGTGACCCGGGTGATCTTGCCAGCTTGGAATGTTGGCACCCCAGCGATGCGCCCCGTGGCATGGCCGTGGACATCACGCTCCAACTGCACCGCCAGCAAATGCGCAATGCCGAACGCTTGAGCGATGGGGGCCGTGACAAACTCATTGGTGGCTGTCACCACCGCCACCCAATCACCTGCTTGCTGGTGCTGCGCCACCAAGGCCAGGGCCGACGGGTGAATCATGGGGGTGATCACCTCGGCCATGAAACGCCGGTGGGCGGCCTCGGCCTCCGCCAGTGGGCGCGAGCGCCACACCGAGGTGGCAAATTCGATGTACTCCGCCAGATTCAACGTGCCGGCTTGGTATTGGCGAAAAAAGGCGTCGTTGCGCGCTTGCCAGGTGGCCGCGTCAGCCCAGCCGATGTCGACCATGAATTGGCCGAACGCATGATCCGAATCCCCGGGCAGCAAAGTGCCATCGAGGTCAAAGAGGGCGAGATTCATCCCATCCATCCTGTTGTTCTTCCGCCAGCATGCGCTTGAGCAGCGGCACGGTGGCAGGGCGCTTGCGCGCCAGGGCAAAACGATCCAGCCGATGCAACACATCCATCAGCTTGGAGAGATCGCGCTCGAAGTGGCCGAGCAGGTAGTCCAGCACCTCGTCGGGCAAGGTCAGCCCTTGGCGCTGGGCTTCGCGGTCTAAGGCGTAGCGCATGCCCGCATCCGACAGCGGTTGCAGCATGAACACCGGGCCCCAGCCAAAACGTGTGCGCAAATCCTCGCGCACATTCAAGCTGACCGGCGGTTGACGCCCCGCCGAAGCCATCTGGATGCCCGCTGTGGACGCCTCAATGAATAGCCGAAACGCCGCGTGCTGATGTGCTGCGTCCAGCCGCTCCGCGCCATCAATGACGATGAGTGACCAGCCCTCGTCGAACTCCCACGGCAGGGGGGCTTCTGCGTCAAACCAGCCTGTGCGGCCCCCAGCGTGACGCACATCGTGCGCCAAGGCAGCCAGCAAGTACGTTTTGCCCGAACCCGCAGGGCCGCACAAGTACACGGGCGGCCCGGGCAACGCCATCTGGCGCAGACACGTCAGCGCCAACGCGTTTTCGCCGGGGATCACATCGTCAAACGTCGGTTCGGCTTCAAACCCGATGGGCAGCGGAATCTGCTTCATCCCCGGTACAGCTCACTCTCAAGATAGGTCGCTCGCGCACGGCGCCAAGCCACGGCCGTCAGAGCGGCCAGCGGCAGGGCAATGAGCACCCCCACAAAACCCAGCAGGTGACCGAAGGCCAGCAGGGCAAAAATCACCGCCACTGGGCTGAGTCCGACACGCTCACCCACCAGCCGGGGCGTGAGCACAAAACTCTCCAATACCTGGCCGGCTCCGTACACGATCGCCACGGCAATCAAACCATAACTGCCAGAGAACTGGAGCAACGCGGCCAGCAACGCCAGCAACAACCCCAGCCCGTAACCGAGATAGGGAATGACGATGAGCAACCCCGTGAGCAACCCAACTGGCAAAGCCAGCTCGAACCCCGCCAAACTCAGCCCCAGGATGTAATAACCCGCCAAGCTCAACATCACCATGAGCTGGCCGCGCAAGTACTGTCCCAGCAGCTCGTCACACTCACCCAAAAAGTCTTCGACCTGCGCACGGTAACGCGGCGGCACCAACCGGCCAGCCTGCGTGACAACCGACGGCCAATCCTGCAACAAGTAGAACAACACCACGGGCACCAGCACCACATTGCCCACCACCGCCAGCACCACACTGCCGCCGATGCGCAGCGAACTCAGCACCGTGCCCAACCACTCTTCGAGGTTGCCACTCAGTGCGTTGCGCACCAGGTTTTGAATGCCGGCCACGTCCAGTTGCAGCTTGATGCCCGTGTGCGCCAACCAAGGTGCTGCCCAATCGTTGAGGCGTCGCGCCAGCATCGGGATTTGCTCGCGCAACAACGGCAACTCGCGTGACAAGATCGGCACCACCAACAACAGCAGCACAGCTACCCCCAGCAACACACTGCCAACGGTCAAGCCGACGGCCAGGGCGCGGGGCACACGGCGGTACACCAACCGTTCCACGACGGGATGCAGGGCATAGGCCAACACGGCAGCGATGAGAAAAGGCGTCATCACCGGGGCCAAAGCCCACAGCAACCCGCCCAGCACCAGGGCGATCACCAGCCATGCCAGCGTCTGACGTTGGGGGGCAGACAAATTCATCGGCAACAGCAGCAAGGGCGCGAGCGCGCCGGAAGCGCCGCATTGTAGGGGTCACGCCGACTTGACATGCCTCAACCGCGCCGGGCGAACTGGCGCACATTCAACCCCATCAGCCGCAATGCACCGAAGTACAGCACGGCAGCGGTCAACATCACCACGGCCAGCAAACCCGCACGCCACGCCCATTGAGCTTGCAGGGCGATCCAGTCAAAGCGCTCGCTGGCCTGCCACAGCAATCCACCCAGAAGCACATTGGCCACGCCAACCCGCATCAAAAACCCGCCCCATCCCGCTTCCGGACGGTACACCCCGCAGCGCCGCAGCCCCACGTACAGCCAAGTGGCATTGATCACCGCGCCCAAGCCAATCGACAGCGTCAGCCCACCGTGTCCGAGCCAAGGCACGCACACCCAATTGAGCAACTGCGTGCAAACCAGCACGGCGACGGCAATCCGAACTGGCGTGCGCATGTCTTGCCGCGCAAAGAAACCGGGGGCCAGCACCTTGATCGCCACCATGGCCAGCAACCCGCAGCCGTAGCCCCGCAGAGCCAAGACACACATGTCCACCGAGTGCGCACTGAACTTTCCGTAGTGGAACAGCACGGCCAGCATGGGTTTGGGAAACACCAGCGTGGCGATGGCGCAGGGCAGGCCCAGCAGCAACACCAGGCGCAGCCCCCAATCCAGGTGCCCCGAGTAACCAGCGGCATCTCCTTTGGCCTGTAAGGCGGACAGCCCAGGGGTCAGCACCACCCCCAATGCCACCCCCAACAAGGCCGTTGGAAACTCCATCAAGCGCTCAGCGTAGAACATCCACGACACGGCCCCCGGCCCCAGGTGCGACGCAATTTGGCTGTTGATCAGCAAAGACAACTGCGCCACCGACACCCCCAACAGCGCAGGCGCCATTTGCCGCAACACCCGATGCACGCCGTCGTGTTGCCAAGCCCGCCGGATGGCCGCAGGCGTCATGCCAATGCGCGGCAGACAGCCGATTTGCCACAACGCCGGCACTTGGAATCCCAACTGAAGCAAGCCCCCCAGGATCACCCCCATCGACAGCGCATGAATGGGGGCGATGCCTTGGCGCTCTAGCCAAGGAGCGGCCCACCAAGCGCAGCCAATCATGGCCACATTCAGCCACACGGGCGTCGCCGCTGGAATGGCAAAGCGCTTCCACGTATTCAGAACCCCTGCCGACAAGGCCACCAGCGACATGAACCCGATGTAGGGGAACATCCAGCGCGTCATCACCACCGCCAGATCCAGCTCCTGCAAACCGGCGCCGAACAGCCACACGATCACGGGCGCACCAAGGATGCCCAGGGTACACGTCAGCACCAAGGCCCAGAACAGCACCGTGGCCACAGCGTGAATCAGGGTGCGGGTGGCATCATCCCCCTGCCCTGCACGCGAAGCAGCCAAAATCGGCACGAACGCCGTCGAGAACGCACCTTCTGCAAATAGGCGGCGCAACAAATTGGGAATGCGAAACGCCACGTTAAACGCATCCGTCAGCGCGCTGGCACCGAAAGCGGAGGCGATGAGCTGGTCTCGCACCAAACCCGTCACGCGGGACATGAGCGTCCACAACGACACCGTCGAAGCGGCCTTGAGCAGGTTCATGGGGAAGCTGCCCGGCAAGAGGCAGAGGGACACAAAACGGCATTATAAAAATCACCAGCCCGTCGATGTCTTGCTTCATTCCGAGAACAGGTGCTAGAATCGACGGTCTTTCCCCACCTGGAAACAAAATACACAATGGCCACCTCTTCCAAAGCCAAGAAGCGCACCGTGCGCCTGGCGTCGGGCCGCAAGCGCGCTCGCCAGGATGTGAAGCTGAACGCAGCCAATTCGTCGCTGCGCTCTAAGTTCCGCACCTCGATCAAGAATGTCCTGAAGGCCGTTGCCGCTGGCGACAAGGCCACAGCCGTCGAAGTGTTCAAGACGGCTCAAGCCGTGATCGACTCGATCGCTGACAAGGGCATCTTCCACAAGAACAAGGCTGCTCGTCATAAGAGCCGTCTGTCGGCCAAGATCAAGGCCATCGGCCTCGCTGCTGCTTGATACGGCTTCCGGGTGGATGTCAAAAAGGCTCGCTTCGGCGGGCCTTTTTGCTTGGTGCGCAGGGATGCGTTCAAACCCGATTCGTGTTGAATTGAAACGAGGGCAGCACCCAGGCTGCCCAAGCGTCGCAACCTCAGCGACGCGGTGCCTCGCCCGGCTCGGGCAACAAACAGGCTTCCGTGACTTGAAGATCGTTGTCACGCGCAAAATTCATGACGAACTCCCAAGCCATCGGCTCTAACGCCTTGAGGGATTCGCTCACGATCACGCACTTCACGCCATTGATGACACGCGGCACACAGTACGGCGAATAGCCGATGTGCGCACCGATGCCCATCTTGGCGCCTCCCGGTCGGAAGGGGGACATCACACCGGCCAATCGCTCTGCCCAATCGCTTGGTCTGAATGTACGGCCTTGGGAGGTAAGGCCCTGAATGAAGAACTCGCGGGGCTTGGTGACAGACATGGGCAGGGGGAATGGACAGTGGTTTTCTGGAGGGGGTGCGCGATGGTAGGGGCGCAAACTGGCAAGACGCTGTCTCCGGTTAGGGGTTGTCCCGGGCGTCTGTGACGCAGAGACGCTATTGTGCGCCCGTAGCTGCTGCAACGCAGCAATTCCCGCGCCACCCTCCCCTGACTCGGTGCGAACACTTGCAGTCATCGTTTGCTTATGGCTGAGCCTTAGAATCAGCCGCTTTCTCCCTTACCTCCCCCCTGATTTGTTGATTGGAGAGAGCTGATGACCGCCTCGATGCCCCACGTGATGAACACCTACGGCCGGCTGCCGATTGCGCTGTCGCATGGCCAAGGCTGCCGCGTTTGGGACACCGCAGGCCGACGTTATTTGGATGGCTTGGGCGGTATCGCCGTGAACACGTTGGGTCACAACCACCCGAAACTGGTGCCGGCACTGCAACAGCAAATCGCCCAAATCATCCACGCGTCCAACTATTACGAAAGCCCGTTGCAAGAGGCATTGGGTGCCAAGCTGTGTGAACTGTCCGGCTTGTCAGCCGCGTTTTTCTGCTCGACGGGCCTGGAAGCCAACGAAGCCGCCCTCAAACTGGCGCGCAAGTATGGTCACGACCGGGGCATCGATTTCCCCGAAGTGATTGTGTTCGAGAAAGCCTTTCATGGCCGCTCGATTGCCACCCTCTCCGCTACGGGCAATCCCAAAGTTCAAGCTGGGTTTGGCCCCCTGGTGGAAGGTTTCGTGCGCGTGCCACTGAACGATGCACAAGCCATCCGCGACGTGGCAGCCTCGCGCCCGAACGTGGTGGCCGTGTTCCTCGAAACCATCCAGGGCGAAGGCGGCATCAACCCCGCCCGTTGGGACTACCTGCGCGAAGTGCGCCAGATCTGTGACGAACACAACTGGCTGTTGATGCTGGACGAAGTGCAATGCGGCATCGGGCGCACCGGCAAGTGGTTTGCCCACCAGTGGGCCGGTATCCAGCCGGATGTCATGCCGCTGGCCAAGGGCCTAGGCTCGGGTGTGCCCATCGGAGCCGTGGTCGTGGGCGAGAAAGCCAAGAACATCTTCGGCCCTGGCAACCACGGCACCACGTTCGGCGGCAACCCGCTGTCCATGCGGGCGGGCATCGAGACCCTGCGCATCATGGAAGAAGACGGAATCATGGCCAACGCGGCCACCGTTGGCGCACATCTCAAGGGCCGACTGGTGGCTGAGCTAAGCACTCTGCCGGGAGTGGCGGACATCCGAGGTGAAGGGCTGATGCTGGGCATCGAGCTGGATCGTCCTTGCGGTTTGATCCTCACCCGGGCGATGGAGGCGGGATTGCTGCTGTCCGTCACAGCCGACACCGTGGTGCGCCTGGTGCCCCCGCTCATCCTGACGCAAGCCGAGGCGGACGAAATCGTCGCCTTGCTCGTCCCCGTGATCCAGCAATTCCTTGCCGAAACCTCCGCCGCCGCATGAAACCGGGACACAGCCTCATGAAGCACTACCTGCAATTCAAAGACTTTCGGGCTGAGGAATACGCCTATCTGTTTGAACGGGCCCGTGTCATCAAGCAGCGCTTCAAAAACTACGAAAAGTACCAGCCGCTGACGGATCGCACCCTGGCCATGATTTTCGAGAAGGCCAGCACCCGCACCCGCGTGAGTTTTGAAGCGGGCATGTACCAAATGGGCGGCTCGGTGGTGCATCTGACCACGGGGGACAGCCAACTGGGCCGCTCGGAGCCGGTCGAGGATTCGGCGCGCGTCATCAGCCGCATGGTCGATTTGGTGATGATCCGCACCTTCGAGCAAACCAAGATCGAACGTTTCGCGGCGCACTCGCGTGTGCCGGTGATCAACGGCTTGACCAACGAGTTTCATCCCTGCCAGATCTTGGCCGACTTGTTCACGTACCTGGAACACCGCGCACCGGTGGGGGCACGGGGCTTCGATCTGTCATGCCTCAAAGGCAAGGTGGTGGCCTGGGTCGGGGACGGCAACAACATGGCCAACACCTGGTTGCAGGCCGCAGAAATCCTGGGATTCACGGTGCATGTGAGCACGCCCAGCGGCTACGAGGTCGATCCCAAGGTGGCCGGTATTCGCAACACCGACTGCTACAAGGTGTTCGACGATCCGCGTGAAGCCTGCCGAGGTGCTCACCTCGTCACCACCGACGTGTGGACCAGCATGGGCTACGAGGCCGAGAACGCCGCTCGCATTCAAGCCTTCGCCAATTGGTGCGTGGACGCCAGCATGATGGCCGTGGCCCAGCCGGACGCACTGTTCATGCACTGCCTGCCCGCGCATCGTGGCGAGGAAGTCACCGCCGAGGTGATCGATGGCCCGCAATCCGTGGTTTGGGATGAAGCCGAAAACCGCATGCATGTACAAAAAGCACTGATGGAGTACCTGCTGATCGGACGCATTGGGTAACTTTATGGGGGGGGGCAACCCAGCGTTGCTGGGCTGGACAGCGTGCTGTCAGTCCGGCGCCGCATCCTTGGTCGGCAGGAGACAACCAGACCTATGAAACTCGCGCTGATCACCGACTTGCACGCCAACCGCGAGGCCGTGCAGGCGGTTCTTGACCATGCTCAAAACCATGGCGCCCAACGTTACGCTTTTTTGGGCGATTACGTCGGCTACGGCGCCGACCCCGGTTGGGTGATTGACACCGTCCGCAGCTACGTGGCCGATGGTGCCATTGCGGTCGGTGGCAACCACGACGCCGGCGTTGCTCAAGCCCCCTCCCCTGGCATGCGCCCCGAAGCACGCCAGGCGCTGGAGTGGACACGGGCGCAACTGTCCGCCGAGCAGTTGGACTTTCTCACCCACTTGCCGTTGTCACGCACCGAAAACACCATGTTGTTCGTGCATGCCAATGCTTTTGCCCCGGCGGAGTGGGAGTACATCCAGGGCCGCATTGAGGCGGTGCGCAGCTTGCACGCCACCACATGCCATTACACCTTTTGCGGCCACATGCACGAGCCCAAACTGTTCCACCTTTCGGGCACGGGCAAAGCGGGCGATTTCGTGCCGACGCCGGGTGTGGCCATACCCATCCCGCCGCATCGCCAGTGGTTGGTGGTGCCTGGTTCGGCTGGCCAACCGCGCGACGGCAACCCCGCTGCGTGTTACGCCATGTTCGATTTACTTGAACAGGCGCTGACCTTCCACCGAGTCCCTTACGACCACGAATTGGCAGCCGCCAAAATTCGCTCCGCCGGTTTGCCGGCCCGCTTGGCGGATCGGCTGGCGCATGGACAGTAGCGGAACCTTCGACAGTGGATCATCCCGGTTCGCCGACAGTGCAGCCGGTGTGCGCCAACTGGAAGTTGGCGAGGTGATCGACCAATTTCGCTTGGAGGAGCGTCTGCATCAGGGCGGCATGGCCAGCCTGTGGCGCGTGGTGCGGGTCGATGTGCAAGGGCAAGCCGTGGCACGGCCTGACGCCATGCCACTGATCATGAAAGTGCCTCGCATCAAAGGCGGGGAGGATCCGGCCACCATCGTCGGCTTCGAAGTCGAACGCATGATCATGCCGATGCTGTCGGGGCCGCATGTGCCACGCTACGTGGCCAAAGGGGATTTCACCCGCCAGCCCTACATCGTCATGGAGCACATCCCCGGCGCCACACTCCGGCCCCGGCTGGACGATGTGCCTCTCCCCGTCGATGAGGTGGTGTCGATTGGTGCTCGGGTGGCCACAGCCCTGAACGACTTGCACCGCCAGCACGTGGTGCATCTGGACATCAAACCCAGCAACATCCTGTTCCGTGCCGATGGTACGGCGGTGTTGGTGGACTACGGTCTATCGCGCCACGACCACCTGCCCGACTTGCTGGACGAGGAGTTCACCCTGCCCATGGGCACGGGACCTTACATGTCCCCCGAACAAGTGCAGTTTGTGCGCAACGATCCGCGCAGCGATTTGTTCGCCTTGGGCGTGATGCTCTACCACCTGACCACCGGCGAGCGGCCCTTCGGCGCTCCCAGCTCGGTGCATGGCTTGCGCAAACGGCTCTACCTTGATCCGGTGCCGCCGCGTGCCATTCGTGCGGATTGCCCACCCTGGTTGCAGGAAATCATCCTCAAGTGTTTGGAAGTCAAAGCCGAGCAACGCTATCAAAGTGCCGCGCAATTGGTGTTTGATTTGCGCAACCCGGATCAAGTGGCACTAACGCGTCGCGCTGAACGCATGGCCCGCAGCAGTTTGCTGTCTCGCACCAAGCGCTGGTTTTTTGCATTGGGGTCGGAGCCCGATGCACGACCGGGAGTGAGCACAGCCGAGCTGGTTCACAAAAGCCCGATCATCATGGCAGCGGTGGATGTTGAAGGCGCTTCGGAGCGGCTGCTCAACCAGTTGCGTGAAACTGTGCGCCGCTTGGTGCTCACCGAGCCGGGTGCCCGCCTGGCGTGCGTCAGTGTGATGCGCACCGCACGCATCGGCATGGATGAGCTGGTCGACAAGTCTGGGCAAAGCGTTCATGTGAAGCAGCTGGTGCTGCTCAAACACTGGGCTCGACCGATCAGCAAAGCACTGAGCCTGGATGATGGCCGCCTGACATTCCACGTCTTGGAAGCCCCTGATCCTGCCGCCGCATTGGTGGAATTTGCCCGACGCACCCATGTGGATCATTTGGTCATGGGCGCACGCGGTAACTCGGCGCTGCGCCGGTACTTGGGCAGCGTGTCATCCCAAGTTGTTGCGGAATCAGATTGCACCGTGACAGTGGTGCGTGCCAGTGAATCTGCGGGTACAGAGCCAGGCTGACCGTTCGTCTCTCTGTGCGTGAGACATGAAAAAGCCCCGCCGAGGCGGGGCTTCGAAACTCAAGCCGAGTCAGCGCGAATCAATCGCGACGGCGGCGCTTGACCACACCGATGGCAGCCAAGCCGGCCAGCAGCAGGGCGTACGACTCAGGTTCCGGCACCGAAGACACGCTGGTCTGGCTGTAGTTGTACTGAATCGACACGTTGGCGCCAGCCACTTGATGGAATTCGACCACAGCGGCACCCGTGCCACTGTACGACGAACCACCCGTGGTCACGACGGCAAACGACACATCACCAGAGCCGATGAAGGCCGACAGGTCGGCGGGCGACGTCAGGGTGATGCTGTTCGCATAGGAACCGGTGGCGTTCGTGAACGAGGCACCGGAAGTACCAGCGTAGTCGTAGCGACCATCAAACGCGCCAGCGTTGAAGGAGTGCGATGCCACGGCACTGCCCGTGAAATTCCACACCGAGCTGGACAGGCTGAAGGTCGCGGAACCCGCAAGCTCCATCAAACCACCGCCCGCCGACAGGTTTTCAACCGACAGCGTACCGGTGTTGTAACCCGAGAACGTGATGGTGACGCTGTCCAGCGTGCCGAGAGAGCTGTCGAACTGCGAAACCAGGAGGTTATCCGTCCAGTTCGGCACTTGCGTTGCGCCGGAATCGGTGTATGTCACCGTGCCTGCATATGCAGAGGTAGCAGCCAATGCAGCAGCAGCAACCAGAGTCTTTGCGAAAGTCGTCTTCATTGCTTTCTCCTACCCTTTAAAACCCAACATAGTCTGGAGCACCAGGGGTAGCACTGCTCCAAAGCTGCCGGCTGTACTGCCTGCCTAGCGACTCTACTATGTCACCACGGTTCGATTATGTGGCAAGCGCGTTGTGGTTGCACAATCTTGCCACGATTGAACCCCTAAAGTGTGGTGGTTCGGGAACGTTTTCGGGGCATCTCAGGACAACCGATCTCCCACCCACGCCAACACCGAGCCCAATGCCGTCGGCACCGCCGCCGCGTTGGTGCCACCGGCCATGGCCATGTCCGGCTTGCCACCGCCCTTGCCACCCACTTGTTGGGCGACGAAGTTCACCAGCTCACCGGCCTTGACCTTGGCAGTGGTGTCAGCCGTGACACCCGCAGCCAGTTGAACCTTGGCACCGTCCACAGCGGCCAGCACGATGACGGCGGTTTTCAGCTTGTCCTTGAGCTTGTCCATCGTTTCGCGCAGGGTCTTGGCGTCGGCACCTTCGAGCTTGGCGGCCAGCACTTTGACGCCATTCACGTCCACAGCCTGGCTCAGCAGCTCGTCGCCTTGGGCCGAAGCCAGCTTGCCCTTCAGGGCCGCGACTTCCTTTTCCAATGCGCGCACTTGTTCGAGCACGGCGCTGACGCGGGTTTCCAGCTCGCTCGGTGCAGCCTTCAGGGTGCCGGCCACATGGGTGACGGTGGTTTCGAGCCCTTGCAGGTAGGCCAAGGCGTTGTCGCCCGTGACAGCCTCGACGCGGCGGATGCCCGCAGCCACGCCGCTTTCAGCCACGATCTTGAACAGGCCAATGTCCCCCGTGGCCTTGACGTGCGTGCCGCCGCACAGTTCCTTCGAGCTGCCGATGGTTTGCACGCGCACGGTTTCGCCGTACTTCTCGCCAAACAGCATCATGGCGCCGGACTTTTGCGCGTCGTCGAGCGCCATCACCTGCGCCACGGCACCAGCGTTGGCCAGGATTTCGGCGTTAACGAGGGCTTCTACCTTGCGGATTTGCGCATCCGTCACCGGAGCGCCGTGGGCAAAGTCGAAACGGGTGCGCTCGGGCGTGACCAGCGAGCCCTTTTGTTGGACATGCGCGCCCAGCACTTCGCGCAGCGCTTTGTGCATCAAGTGGGTGGCACTGTGGTTGCGCACGATCTTGGCGCGGCGCTCGGCGTTCACACGAGCGGCGAACACGTCGCCCACCTTCACGCTGCCTTCGACGATGCGCCCGTGGTGGCCGAACACGTCGGCCTGAATCTTCATCGTGTCTTCCACCAGCACGCGGGAGGTGGGGTTGCGCAGCTCGCCGGCGTCGCCCACTTGGCCGCCGCTTTCGGCGTAGAAGGGGGTGTGATCCAGCACGATCACGGCATCGTCGCCGGCGTTGGCGGCTTCAACTTGTGTGCCGTCCACGTACACCGCCACCACGGTGGAGGTGTCGCAGGTCAGATGCTCGTAGCCGTGGAAGGCGGTGGCCACGCCGCTGTATTCCAAACCAGCGGCCATCTTGAACTTGCCGGCGGCGCGGGCTTGTTCGCGCTGGCGGTTCATGGCAGCTTCGAAACCGGCGCTGTCCACCGTCACGCCGCGCTCGCGGCAGACATCGGCGGTCAAGTCCACCGGGAAGCCGTAGGTGTCGTGCAACTTGAAGGCGGTTTCGCCGTCGATTTGCTTGGTGCCGGAAGACAGCGCGCCTTCCAGAATTTCCATGCCGCGCTCGATGGTCTGGAAGAACCGCTCTTCCTCGGCCTTCAGCACTTCGGTCACACGGGCTTGGGCGGCGCGCAGTTCGGGGTAAGCCTCGCCCATTTGCGTCACCAGCTCGGCGACGATGGCGTGGAAGAACGGCTTGCGGGCGCCCAGCTTGTAGCCGTGGCGGATGGCGCGGCGGGCGATGCGGCGCAGCACGTAGCCCCGGCCTTCGTTGCCCGGAATCACACCATCGACGATGGTGAAGGAGCAAGCGCGGATGTGATCCGCAATCACCTTCAGGCTGGGGGAATCGGCGTCTACATCGGCACCACCTGCGGCTTCGACGGCGGCTTTGGACGCACCGATCAGGCCGACGAAGGTGTCGATCTCGTAATTGGAATGAACGTGTTGCAGCACAGCGGCGATGCGCTCCAAGCCCATGCCGGTGTCCACCGAAGGCTTGGGCAGCTTGTGCATCACGCCGTCTTCTGTGCGGTTGAACTGCATGAAGACGTTGTTCCAGATTTCGATGTAGCGGTCGCCATCTTCATCCGGGCTGCCCGGGGGGCCGCCGGGGATGCCTTCGCCGTGGTCGTAGAAAATTTCGGTGCAGGGGCCGCAGGGGCCGGTGTCGCCCATCATCCAGAAGTTGTCGGACATGTAGCGGCCACCCTTGTTGTCACCGATGCGGATGATCCGCTCGGCGGGCACGCCCACCACCTTGTTCCAGATGTCGTAAGCCTCATCGTCTTCCGAATAGACGGTGACCCAAAGCTTGTCCGCCGGCAGCTTGAAATGCCCCGTCAGCAGCTCCCAGGCGTAGCTGATGGCATCGTGCTTGAAATAGTCCCCGAAGCTGAAGTTGCCCAGCATTTCGAAGAAGGTGTGGTGGCGTGCGGTGTAGCCGACGTTGTCCAAGTCGTTGTGCTTGCCACCGGCGCGGATGCACTTTTGCGCCGTGGTGGCGCGGGTGTAGGGGCGCTTGTCAAAGCCCAGGAACACGTCCTTGAACTGGTTCATGCCAGCGTTGGTGAACAACAGCGTCGGGTCATCACCCGGCACCACCGGGCTGGAGGCCACGATCTGGTGGCCCTTGGACTCGAAGAACTTCAGGAAGGTGTTGCGAATCTCGGAGGCTTTCATCCGGGGCTTTCGAAGCGAACAAAACCGCGAATTTTACGATCCCGCCAGCAAAGCGACATTGCCACCCGCCGCCGCCGTGTTCACCGTGACCGTTTGCTCGGCGCAGAAACGGTAAAGATAGTGCGGCCCACCCGCCTTCGGCCCGGTGCCGGACAGCCCCTCGCCCCCAAACGGCTGCACCCCGACCACCGCGCCGATCATGTTCCGGTTCACGTACACATTGCCCACCCGCGCCGCGTGCGCGAGCTGCTGCGCCCGGCCATCGATGCGCGTTTGCACGCCCAACGTCAGGCCGTAACCCAGGGCGTTGATTTGGCGCACCACCGCCGCCGCGTCGGTGGCGCCGCTGGCGGTTTGCCCCGGCCCCCAGCGCACAACGTGCAGCACCGGCCCGAACAACTCCTGGCGCACATCGGCGATGCGCGCCAGCTCAAACGCCACCGGCGCCAGCAGATTCGGCACCGCCTGCGCGAGCGTTGGCATCGGTGAGCGAGCGATGAGCCGCGCTTCACCCTCCAAACGCGCCACCTGTTGCCGCAGATGCGCGTGCGCCTCACCATCGATCAGCGGGCCGACATCGGTGTCCAGGCGCGCAGGGTCGCCCAGGCGCAGCTCGGCGGTGGCGCCGGCCAACATGGTCAACACCCCGTCGGCGATGGCTTCGTGGACACACAGCAAACGCAGCGCCGAACACCGTTGCCCGGCTGAACGAAAAGCGCTTTGCACCACGGCATCGACCACCTGTTCGGGCAGGGCGGTGGAGTCCACCAACATGGCGTTCAGCCCCCCGGTTTCGGCGATCAGCGGCACGATGGGGCCGTCCTTCGCTGCCAGCGCCCGCTGAATGAGTTTGGCGACTTGGGTTGAGCCGGTGAAACACACGCCGGCGGTGCGTTCGTCCGCCACCAGGGCAGCGCCGACGGTGTCACCGGGGCCGTGCAGCAGCGCCAAGGCATCGGCGGGCACGCCCGCTTCGTGCAACACGGCAACGAAGCGTGCCGCCACCGCCGGCGTTTGCTCGGCGGGTTTGGCGGCCACGCTGTTGCCCGTCACCAACGCGGCCACGACCTGGCCGGCAAAAATCGCCAACGGGAAATTCCACGGGCTGATGCAGACGAACACCCCGCGCCCAGTGCAACGCAAGGTGTTGCGCTCGCCCGTTGGGCCGGGCAAGAGCTGTTCGCCCAAACGCTCCTCAGCTTGCTGGGCGTAGTAGCGGCAGAAGTCGATGGCTTCGCGCACTTCGGCCACGGCATCGCCCAGGGTTTTGTGGGCTTCTTTCACCAACAGGCCGCAAAACTCAGGCAACCGCGCTTCCAGCGCCGCCGCAGCGCGGCGCAGCACGGCAGCGCGTTCGGCCAGCGGGTACGCTTCCCAGCTTTCAAAACCGTGGGCCAGGCGCGTCATCGTGTCCGCCACGCTGGCGGGGGCGCTTTCGGGGATGCGCTCCACTTGCGTGCTGGCCAGCGCGGTGTGCAAGGTCGCCCAATGCGCCGGGCAGGTGACATCCCACCCCGCCGCGTTGGCGCGGGCCGGGCCAAACAACTGCGGCGGCAGCGGCAGCCCTTCGACGCCGGTTTTCAGCGCCTCGCGGGCAGCCCGCAGCGGTGAGGCCAGCAGCTCGCCGGCGTCCACCTGCGGGTCGGCCAACTGATGCACGAAGGAAGAATTGGCGCCGTTCTCCAACAACCGGCGCACGAGGTAGGCGAGCAAATCCCGGTGCTCTCCCACGGGGGCGTAAACGCGGCAGGTCGGCACCGTGGCGCCGGTGGCGCCCAGCACTTCGCGGTACACCCCTTCACCCATGCCGTGCAGGCGCTGCATTTCGTAATCGAGGCCCGGGCGGGCGCCGGCCAATTCAGCCAGTTGCGCCACCGCCGCGATGGTGCCAGCGTTGTGGGTGGCGAATTGTGGATAAATCACCTCCCGCGCCGCCAGCAGCGCCGAGGCACAGGCGAGGTAATTCGCATCCGTGTGGGCCTTGCGGGTGAACACCGGGTAATGCGCCAAACCCAGCTCTTGGGCGCGTTTGATCTCACCATCCCAGTACGCGCCTTTGACCAAGCGCACCATGAAACGCAAGCCGCGTGCGCGGGCGATGCGCGCCACTTCTTCCACCACCGCCAGCGCCCGGGTTTGATAGGCCTGCACTGCCAGCCCGAAACCGCGCCAGCGCGGATGCCGCTGTGCCACCCACTCGGCCAGCGCCTCGAACACGTCCAGTGACAGTTCGAGCCGATCCACTTCTTCCGCGTCGATGGTGAGATTGATGTCGGCGGCGGCGGCCAGATCGATGAGGCGCATCACCTCGGGCACGAGTTCCCCCAACACGCGCTCACGCTGCGCCCATTCGTAGCGCGCATGCAGCGCCGACAGCTTGATGGAAATGCCATCCTGATCGGGCGGGCCAGCATCTGGCTGTTGCGCGGCGCGGCGGGCCAGGGCTTCGATGGCCTGCACATAAGCCGCGTGATAGCGGCGTGCATCGGCTTGGGTGCGGGCGCCTTCGCCCAGCATGTCGTAGGAGAAGCGCAGGCGCGGCTGGTGGCGGCGTTGGCTGTCCGCCTCGCCCATGGCTTCATCGATGTTGCGCCCGAGCACGAACTGGCGCCCCAGCAACTGGATGGCGCGCACCGTCGCCGCCACAACGGTGCGGGCGCCCAGGCGTTGCAACAGGCCGGGTTTGGCGGCGGGGGCGCCGTCGCCCTCGCTGGCCGGCAGCCAGTGTTTGGCCAGGGCGATGGCTTGGGAGGACAGCTTGGCCAGCATCGCGTGTTCGCCTTCGCCGGAGAACTGGGCGTGGCCGAGCTGGTCGGCGGTGAGAGCGATGGCGGTTTCGGCGTCCGGCACGCGCAGCAGGGCTTCGGCCAGGCGCATCAGGGCCAAGCCTTCGGCGCTGGAAATCGGGTATTCCTTGAGCAGACTTTCCATGGCCCAGAACGGCGCCGGGTGGACGCGCACCTGCTCCACCCACGGTGTGGCCCGCGCCACCACGCTGGCCCACGTCAAGCCCTCCAAGCGCCCGAGCGCCTGCGTCAGCGGCGCCGACTCCGCTTGATAGGGAAACGGCAAACGCTGGCGCGCAGCTTGCGTGGGGGCAAATGTGACGAAGCTCATGGGCAAATCTCCTTGGCTGGAACAATCGTCAGCTTAAAGATGATCTGATAGAGATAAATTCGTAGTTTTGAAAGAGTTGCCGGATTTTTACAACCATGAAAACGATGAACGACACAATCGACAGCCGCGATCTGGACAAGATCGACCTGCGCATCCTGCGTGTGCTGCAAAACGATGGGCGCATCAGCAATCTGAAGTTGGCCGAGGAGGTGCATTTGTCGCCCACGGCGGTGCTGGAGCGCGTCAAGCGCCTCACGCGTGAGGGTTACATCCTGGGCTACGAAGCGCGGCTCAACCCGGCGAAGTTGGGGGCGGGGCTGCTGGTGTTCGTCGAGGTGCTGCTAGACCGCACCGTGCAAGACGTGATGGACAACTTCCGTGCCGCCGTGCAGGTTCGCCCGGAAATTTTGGAGTGCCACTTGGTGGCCGGGGGTTTCGATTACCTGCTCAAAACCCGGGTGGCGGACATGGCGGCGTATCGCACCTTCATTGGCAACGTCATCTGGTCACTGCCCGGTGTGCGGGAAACGCGCACCTATGCGGTGATGGAAGAAGTGAAAAACACCTGCGCGCTGAGTTTTTGAGCGCACCCACACCAATCGGGAGGCTGAACACCCGTTACACGTTCAACGTCCTAAACGAAAAAAGCCCCAAGTTTTGCAACTTGGGGCTGATTTGGTGGGCAGTGCAGGGTTCGAACCTGCGACCCCTGCCGTGTGAAGGCAGTGCTCTACCGCTGAGCTAACTGCCCGGAATCTTGCGATGCCGGGTTGGCCGGGAACCTGGTGGGCGGTGCAGGGTTCGAACCTGCGACCCCTGCCGTGTGAAGGCAGTGCTCTACCGCTGAGCTAACCGCCCTGCTTGCTGCGCTGAAAAATCAGCAGCAATCAGGAAAGACTGCGATTATGGGAAAGATTTCTCCACAGCGCAAGTCCCCCACTGGATTTGTCAAGTTCTTTCAGCGCCATCTCGTGGGCCTGGGCCTCGATGGGATCGGGTTCGATCACCGGCAACACCACACTGCGCAAATCCAGCGCATCCAGCGTCTGCACGGTCTTTTGGACGGTTGAGGCATCCGCTTGCGCCTCGTCGATGACCAGCGAGTGCTGGCCGCGTGTCATGCGGATGTACACCTCGGCGAGCAACTCGCAGTCCAGCAAAGCGCCGTGGAAGGTGCGGCTGGAGTTGTCCACCTCCAAGCGCCGGCACAGGGCATCCAACGAGTTGGCCTTGCCGGGGTAGGTTTCCCGTGCCATTTGCAGGCTGTCGGTCACCGCCGCCACGGTTTGGCTCAACGGCGGGCGCCCAAGGCGTTTGAGCTCGGCGTTCAAAAAGCCCATGTCGAACGCCGCGTTGTGGATGATCAGCTCAGCGCCCGCAACGAACGCCAGAAAATCATCGGCAACCTCCGCAAACTTGGGTTTATCGGCCAGAAACGCATCGGTCAGGCCGTGGATGCGCACCGCCTCTTCGCCGTTTTTACGCTCCGGGTTGAGGTAGTAGTGCCGATGTTGCCCCGTCAACCGCCGGCCATCCATCTCCACACACGCCAGCTCGACCACCCGATCCCCAGCATCAGGAGACAGGCCCGTGGTTTCCGTGTCCAGAAAAATCTGCCTCATCCCACATGCCCCTTGGGACGAGCGGCCCAAATCCAAAGAACCCAACCCAGCAAAATCATCGGCAGGCACAGCCATTGGCCCATGCTCATGCCCAGGGACAGCAGCCCCAGAAAACTGTCTGGCTCACGGAAATACTCGGCCACAAAACGCAAACTGCCATAACCCATCAGGAAGGCCGCCGACACCTGTCCCCAGGGTCGCCGCTTGGCTCCAACGCCCCACCACATCAAGCCGAACAGCAGCAAGCCCTCCAGCAAAAACTGGTAGAGCTGCGACGGGTGACGTGCCAATCCGTCTTGTGCCTGCGGGAACACCATCGCCCAGGGCAGCGTCGGATCGGCCACCCGACCCCACAACTCTCCGTTGATGAAGTTACCGATGCGCCCGCTGGCCAAACCCGTGGGCACACACGGCGCAATCAAATCCATCAGTTGGAGATAGGGGCGCTCATGCAAACGGGCGTATATCCACAACGCCACCACCACCCCAAGCAAGCCGCCGTGAAACGCCATCCCGCCGCGCCACACATAAAACACCTCCAGAGGATGTGCCATGTAGTAGGCCGGTTTGTAGAACAGCACGTAGCCCAAACGGCCACCGATGATCACCCCGAGCACACCGTAAAACAGGATGTCCTCCACATCCCGGCGGCTCCAGCCTTGTTCGGCAAACCAGGGCTTGGCCACGCGCCGCGAGGCCAGCCAGAGAAACAGCAAAAAGGCCACCAAGTAGGTCAGGCCGTACCAATGCACCTGAATGGGCAGGCCCAAAGACGTCAAGTCCAGGGCGATGGGATCGAACTGTGGATGGGTCAGCATGGCCAGATCATAAGCGCCGCATGTGAACAAGCTCGGCGAGAATCACGCCCTTCGATGTTCCAACGCAGCCCCCAGAAAGGCTCCACCGATGCCCGCCTACCGCTCCAAGACTTCCACCGCTGGCCGCAACATGGCTGGTGCGCGCTCGCTGTGGCGCGCCACCGGCATGAAGGATGGCGACTTTGACAAGCCCATCATCGCCATTGCCAACAGCTTCACCCAGTTCGTGCCCGGCCACGTGCATCTGAAGGATTTGGGGCAACTGGTGGCGCGTGAAATCGAAGCCGCCGGCGGCGTGGCCAAGGAATTCAACACCATCGCCGTGGACGACGGCATCGCCATGGGCCACGACGGCATGCTGTACTCGCTGCCCAGCCGCGACATCATTGCCGACTCGGTCGAGTACATGGTCAACGCCCACTGCGCCGACGCGCTGGTGTGCATCTCCAACTGCGACAAGATCACCCCAGGCATGTTGATGGCCGCGATGCGCCTGAACATCCCCGTGGTGTTTGTGAGCGGTGGCCCGATGGAGGCCGGTAAGGTCAAGCTGGCCGTGCCGGGCACGCAAACCGTGCAGATCAAGAAACTCGACCTGATCGACGCCATGGTGATGGCCGCTGACTCGAAGGTCTCGGATGCCGATGTCGCTGAAGTGGAACGCTCCGCTTGCCCGACCTGCGGCTCCTGCTCGGGCATGTTCACCGCCAACTCCATGAACTGCCTGACCGAGGCGCTGGGCCTGAGCCTGCCCGGCAACGGCACCGTGGTGGCCACACACGCCGACCGCGAACAACTGTTCCTGCGTGCGGGCCGCCTGGCCGTGGAACTGTGCCAGCGCTACTACGAAGGCGGCGATGAAAGCGTGCTGCCACGCGCCGTGGGTTTCAAGGCGTTTGAAAACGCCATCACGCTGGACATCGCCATGGGCGGTTCGACCAACACCATCCTGCACCTGCTGGCCATCGCCCAAGAAGCTGAGATTGACTTCACGATGGCCGACATCGACCGCCTCTCACGTGTCGTGCCGCAGCTGTGCAAGGTGGCGCCGAACACCAACAAGTACCACATCGAAGATGTCCACCGTGCCGGTGGCATCTACGCCATCCTGGGTGAGCTGGAGCGCGCCGGCAAGCTGCACACCGACGTGCCCACCGTCCACACCCCAACCCTGGGCGAAGCCCTGGCGCAGTGGGACATCACCCGCACCCAGGACGAAGCCGTCCACACCTTCTACAAGGCTGGCCCCGCTGGCATCCCGACGCAAGTGGCCTTCAGCCAAAACACCCGCTGGCCCAGCCTGGATCTGGATCGTGCCGAAGGCTGCATCCGCTCGGGCGAACACGCTTTCTCGCAAGAGGGTGGCTTGGCCGTGCTGCGCGGCAACATCGCTCTGGACGGCTGTGTGGTGAAGACCGCTGGCGTCGATGACAGCCTGCTGGTGTTTGAAGGCCCGGCCTACGTCACCGAATCGCAAGACGAAGCCGTGGCCGACATCCTGGCCGACAAGGTCAAGGCCGGCGATGTGGTGATCGTGCGCTACGAAGGCCCCAAGGGCGGCCCCGGTATGCAAGAAATGCTCTACCCGACCAGCTACATCAAGTCCAAGGGCTTGGGCAAAGCCTGCGCACTGTTGACGGATGGGCGCTTCTCGGGCGGCACGTCGGGCCTGTCAATCGGCCACTGCTCGCCGGAAGCCGCTGCGGGCGGCACCATCGGCTTGGTGAAGAACGGCGACCGCATCCGCATCGACATCCCCAACCGCAGCATCAACGTGCTGGTGAGCGATGAAGAACTGGCCGTGCGCCGCGCCGAGCAAGACGCCAAGGGCTGGAAGCCGGCGCTGCCGCGCCCGCGCAAGGTGTCCGCCGCCTTGAAGGCCTACGCCAAGCTGGCGACCAGCGCGGACAAGGGCGCCGTGCGCGATCTGTCTCAGTTGGACGACTGAGGTTCAGCGGGAGCCGCCCGGTGGCCGACGGTTCTCACCGCCGCCCGCCGAGCGCCCCAAGTTCTGGACGCGCTCGCGCTGACGTTCGGCCAGGCGGGCTTGTTCTTTGGCCGTGGCTCGACGCCCGGACACGCCAGAAACGTCCAAGCCTTTCCACCACAGCAGCGCCAGCACGAACGGGGTGGCAAATTTCCACGCATCGCCGTCCCAGTCCCAATTCCAGGTGGCCATCGGCCCCCAACCCGCAAAGTGGGCAATCAAAAGCCCTACACCAATCAGTACGAACAACATCCGTTTTTCCCTTTCGAGTGAGGATGAGGCACAAGGTGAGATTGCGCAAGTCATCCGTCAACGCCAATCGCTAGACTGCGTTGTGGAGGCACTGTAGCTCTCTTTTGTCCCGCCCTCTGACCCCCTCACCACATGAAGGATCCCATGAAGACTCTGCTCGCTGTCGTTTTGGCCGTCACTGCTGCTTCCCCGGCGCTGGCCAGCAAAGAGTTGGCTCAACAGAAAAACTGCTTGGCCTGCCACGCTGAAGCCACCAAGATTGTCGGCCCCGCCTACAAAGACGTCGCGGCCAAGTACAAAGGCCAAAAGGACGCCGTGGCTGCCCTGGCCACCAAAATTCAAAAGGGAGGCTCTGGCGTTTGGGGCACGGTGCCGATGCCCGCGAACGCCGTGACGGACGCGGAAGCCAAGGCCCTGACCACCTGGGTTCTGACGGTGAAGTGAGTTTCTCCGTCCCATGAAAAAGCCCCGCAACTGCGGGGCTTTTTTGTCAGGGCCTCACGGCCAGCCAAGGTCAACCCCGGCTGGCTTCAGACACATCAGAGGTTTTCGGCCAACTGATCCAGGATCGCCGGGTTTTCCAGCGTCGAGGTGTCTTGGGTGATGGCCTCGCCCTTGGCGATCGAGCGCAGCAGGCGGCGCATGATCTTGCCGGAACGGGTCTTGGGCAGGTTGTCGCCGAAGCGGATGTCCTTGGGCTTGGCGATCGGGCCGATCTCCTTGCCCACGTGGTCACGCAGCAGCTTGGCGATGGCCTTGGCCTCGTCACCCGTCGGGCGGGGGCGCTTCAGCACCACGAAGGCCACCACGGCTTCACCGGTGGTGTCATCCGGGCGACCGACCACGGCAGCCTCAGCCACCAGCTCGGTGCAGCTCACCAGGGCGGATTCGATTTCCATCGTGCCCATGCGGTGGCCCGAGACGTTCAGCACGTCGTCAATGCGACCGGTGATGGTGAAGTAACCGGTCTTCTCGTCGCGGATGGCACCATCGCCAGCCAGGTAGTACTTGCCCTTGAAGTCTTCCGGGTAGTAGGACTTCTTGAAACGCTCCGGGTCACCCCAGATGGTGCGGATCATCGACGGCCAAGGCTTCTTGCACACCAGGATGCCGCCCTTGCCCCAAGGCATGTCGTTGCCGACTTCGTCCACCACGGCGAACTGGATGCCCGGGAACGGCAGGGTGCAGGAGCCCGGAACCAGCGGGGTGACGCCCGGCAGCGGGGTGATCATGTGACCACCGGTTTCGGTTTGCCAGAAGGTGTCCACGATCGGGCAGCGACCGCCACCGACGTGCTGGTGGTACCACTCCCAAGCCGCCGGGTTGATCGGCTCACCCACCGAACCGAGGATGCGCAGGCTGCTCAGGTCGTAGCTCTTCGGATGCACGGCATCGTTGGCTTCTGCGGCCTTGATCAGCGAACGGATGGCGGTCGGTGCGGTGTAGAAAACCGACACCTTGTGATCTTGGATCATCTTCCAGAAGCGGCCAGCGTCCGGGTAGGTCGGCACGCCTTCGAACACGATCTCGGTGCCACCCAGGGCCAGCGGGCCGTAGGTGATGTAGCTGTGGCCCGTCACCCAACCGATGTCGGCGGTACACCAGAAGACGTCGTTGTCCTTCAGGTCGAAGGTCCACTTGGTGGTCAGCGCTGCGTGCAGCAGGTAGCCGCCGGTGCTGTGCTGCACGCCCTTGGGCTTGCCAGTGGAACCCGAGGTGTACAGCAGGAACAGCGGGTGTTCAGCTTCGACCCATTCCGGTTCGCACGTGGTGGGCTGGCTGTCGGCCACGTCGGCCATCCAGACGTCACGGCCTTCTTGCATGGTCACGGCGGCATTGGCGCGGTTGACCACCAGCACTTTTTGCACCGACTCGCAGCCACCCAGGGCCAGCGCTTCGTCCACGATGCCCTTCAGGGGCAGCTTCTTGCCACCGCGCACTTGGCAATCCGCCGTGATCACCGCCACAGCGCCGGTGTCATTGATGCGATCGCGCAGCGATTGGGCCGAGAAGCCACCGAACACCACCGAGTGCGTCGCACCGATGCGGGCGCAAGCTTGCATGGCGGCCACGCCGTCCACCGACATGGCGATGTAGATCACCACGCGGTCACCCTTCTTCACACCAATGGACTTCAGGCCATTGGCGATCTGGCAGGTTTTGGCCAGCAATTCGCTGTAGGTCACCTTGGTGACTTCGCCGCCGTCGGCTTCGAAGATGATGGCGGTCTTGTCACCCAAGCCGCGCTCGACGTTGCGATCCAAGCAGTTGTAGGAAGCATTGAGCTTGCCGTCTGCGAACCACTTGAAGAACGGGGCTTCCGACTCGTCCAGCACTTGAGTGAACGGGGTTTGCCAGGAAATCAGTTCCTTGGCCAGGCGGCCCCAGTAGCCTTCGTAGTCCTCTTCGGCTTCCTTGCACAGAGCTTCATAGGCCGCCATGCCAGACACGTTGGCTTGGGCCACAAATGCGGGATCGGGGTTGTAAATCTTCAGTTCTTCACTCATCGAGATGTCTCCTGATGCTCGGTGCAATCCGGTCGTGCACAGGGTGTGCAACGGGGGGCAACTGTGGGCCGAGCGTCTGACGATGGCCTTACTCTCGGCCCGGCCTCCGTAGAAGTCAGCATGTCACATGCCAGCCCTAGAATGTCTGCTCGATTTCCCCTTCTTCGTGTGGCTTATGCAACAGATTCCTGATCCAACTGACGCCAAGTTGCGCCCTTTGCCCAACTTGATCTTCGCCAGTCGATGGCTGCAACTGCCGCTCTACCTGGGGTTGATACTGGCCCAAGCGGTGTATGTGTTCCACTTCTGGGTCGAACTGGTACACCTGATCGAGGCAGCGTTTGGCAATCAGCACGCGTTGGAAATTCTGGTCAAGAGCATCGGCTACGTTCAAAAGGATGCGCCGCCCACCGCTCTGAACGAAACCATCATCATGCTGGTGGTGTTGGGGCTGATCGATGTGGTGATGATCTCCAACCTGCTGATCATGGTGATCGTGGGCGGGTATGAAACCTTCGTTTCGCGCCTCAACTTGGATGGCCACCCGGATCAACCGGAATGGCTCAGCCATGTGAATGCTTCGGTGCTGAAGGTCAAGCTGGGCACGGCCATCATCGGTATCAGCTCGATTCACCTGCTCAAGACCTTCATCAACGCTGACAACTACAGCGAAAAAACGCTGCTGTGGCAAACCTGCATCCACTTGGCGTTCTTGGCGTCGGCGCTGGCCATCGCGGCGGCGGATCGCCTTTTGCATCCGCCCCAAGCCCACGGCGACAAGCACTGAGACCTGCCCCAAGCTCCCTCCGAAAAGGCTTGCGCCAGCCCGGCGCAAGCCCGAGCTGTCACACTTGCGGGTTGCGCGCGAGACAGACCGGCGCGCGCCATTGAGCGCAACCGCGCAATCCAACCGAGATCCCCGCCATGACCACCATCCGCCAGGACGATTTCATCCAGAGCATTGCCGACGCTTTCCAGTACATCAGTTGCTATCACCCGCTGGACTACATCAAGGCCCTGGGCGAAGCCTATGAGCGCGAAGAATCCCCGGCCGCCAAGGACGCCATCGCTCAAATTCTCACCAACTCGCGCATGTGTGCCGAAGGCCGCCGCCCGATCTGTCAGGACACGGGCATCGCCGTGGTGTTCCTGAAGGTGGGCCAGAACCTGCGCTGGGACGCCGAGATGTCCGTCGAGGACATGGTGAACGAGGGCGTGCGTCGCGCTTACAACCACCCGGACAACAAGCTGCGCGCCTCCGTGCTGCTCGACCCGGCGGGCGCCCGCAAGAACTCGAAGGACAACACCCCGGCGGTGATCCACTACGAGATCGTGCCGGGCGATCACCTGGAAGTGATCTGCGCTGCCAAGGGCGGTGGCTCGGAAAACAAGTCGAAGTTCTATGCGCTGAATCCGTCCGATTCGATCGTGGATTGGGTGCTGAAGACCGTGCCGACGATGGGTGCGGGCTGGTGCCCGCCCGGCATTTTGGGCATCGGCATCGGTGGTACGCCGGAAAAGGCAATGCTGCTGGCCAAAGAATCGCTGATGGCCCCGGTGGACATTCATGAACTCAAGGCCAAAGCCGCCAGCGGCGCCGAGCTGACGCGTGTGGAATCGCTGCGTCTGGAGCTGATGGAGAAGGTGAACGCCCTGGGCATCGGCGCGCAAGGCTTGGGTGGCCTGACCACCGTGCTGGACGTGAAGATCATGGACTACCCAACCCACGCCGCTTCGCTGCCCGTGGCCATGATCCCGAACTGTGCGGCCACCCGTCACGTTCACTTCCACCTGGACGGTTCTGGCCCGGCCAACTTGGAACCGCCCAAGCTGGAAGATTGGCCCGATGTGACCTGGAAGGCCGACACCAACGTGGCCACCCGCGTCAACCTGAACACGCTGACCAAGGAAGAAGTGGCCTCGTGGACGCCCGGCCAAGTGCTGCTGCTGAACGGCAAGATGCTGACGGGCCGCGACGCTGCACACAAGCGCATCCAAGACATGCTGGCCAAGGGCGAAGAGCTGCCGGTGGACTTCACCAACCGCATCATTTACTACGTCGGCCCGGTCGATCCGGTGCGTGACGAAGTGGTGGGCCCGGCTGGCCCGACCACCGCCACCCGGATGGACAAGTTCACCCGCATGATGCTGGAGAAGACCGGCCTCATTGCCATGGTGGGCAAGGCTGAGCGCGGCCCCGTCGCCATTGAGGCCATCAAGGACAACAAGTCCGCTTACCTGATGGCTGTGGGTGGCAGTGCCTACCTTGTCTCGAAGGCGATCAAGGACGCCAAGGTGGTGGGCTTTGCCGACCTGGGCATGGAAGCCATCTACGAGTTTGACGTGGTGGACATGCCCGTGACCGTGGCCGTGGACGCTGGCGGCACCAGCGCCCACATCGAAGGCCCCAAGACTTGGCAGGCCAAGATCGGCAAAATCCCCGTGACCGTGGCCTGACCCTCTGACCCTTCACGCACGCGGCGGCTGCACCAGCAGCCCCGCTGCCGCTGTCTCCACCACCGGAGGCGGCGGCGCCACCCGCACCACACGCTGCGGATACGGAATGTCCACCCCCCGCTCGTTGAACAGCGCCAGCACCGATAAATTGACGGCTGAGCGCACGTTGCCTTGGCCGTTTTCTGGATCGGCGATCCAGAAGCACAGGGTCAAATCCAGCCCATCGGCACCGAAGTTGCTCAGCAGAACCTGCGGCGGCGGTTCGCTCAAAACCCGAGGCACTTGGCGCATGGCCTCTACGATGTGCGGAATCAACGTCGGCACATCGGTGCCATAGGCCACGCTCACGGGGCTGGTGAGCAAAATGTTGCGATCGGCCAGCGAAAGGTTCTCCACCGTGCTGGTGATAAGGGTTTCGTTGGGCACGATGGCTTCGCGGCCATTGGGTGCGCGCAGCACGGTGTAGCGCGTGGTGATGTCGGTGATGCGGCCCTCGAACTGATCGACTTTGACGATGTCCCCGATGCGCAGGCTGCGCTCGGCCAGAATCACAAAACCCGACACGTAGTTGGCCGCCAGCTTCTGCAAACCGAAACCCACGCCCACGCCCACCGCCCCGCCGAGCACGGAAAACGCCGTCAAATCCAGCCCCACAGCGGACAGGGCCATGAGCAAGCCGACGAACGTCAGCAGCGCCCGCACCACATTGGCCGCCACCTTGCGCAAGGACAACTGCCCGCCTTCGGCCCCTTTGAGCAAACGGGCCTCGATGGCGGCGGAAATCCACAGCGTGATCACCAGCACAAAACCGGCCGACAGCGCACCTTCCAGCAGGTTGCGCAGCGTCACTTTGGAAGCGCCGAGTTTCCAGTGGATGTCATCCAACTCATCGAGCACCTGGGGCAGTACCCCCGTGATCCACGCCACCACCGCCGCCCAAGCCATCCACGAAATGGTGCGCTCGGCCAGCCTCACCAAACTCGAACGCGGAAACGCCACGCTCAACACCTGCACCGACAGACGGATGACGGCGAAGGACACCATCATCGGCAAAGCGATTTTGAACAGCGTCACCGGCATGCCCAGCGTCACCAGCAGCGCACGGGCCGCGTAGGTCAGGGCCAGCAGCAGGGTCGGGAACAGCACGCCGTCGATGATGCGACGGCCAAACCAAATCGAACCCTCCGGCGCTTTGGGCCCACGCAACACGCGCACCACGAACCACGCCAGCAACACACTCACCGCCACGGCGCTCAATTCGGCCCAGGCCAGCGGGTGGGTCAGCGCGGCGAGAAACTGAGCCAATGTCAGTTGAATGGTCAAGGAAGAAGTGTCTGTCATGGCGGAGATTGTCCCCAAAGCACACGGGGGCCGCATCCGATGCTGGACACGGCCCCTGCATTCAGGGGTTAAAACCCCGATAAACTGTCTGCGACAGCTCCTCGGAGTTTGTCACACCGACCATTTTCGACACAGCCGGAAGAGTTAGGGAAGACGCGGGCGCACGACTCCCACCCACCCACGCGGATCTTGAAAGCAAAAAACACTATCCCTCCCCTGCTACGGCTTGCTATCCGTTCCGGATCCGCAGAAGCTCTACTGGCTTGCCTAGAAAAAGGCAATTTTCTAAACAGCAGGGACAGCAACGGCAACACACCGCTGATGCTAGCAGCCAGATGGGGAAGTGTTGCGTGTGCTGAACTACTAATCGCCAATGGCGCTGATCCTTCTGCTATCGATGATCGGCACCATACAGCCGCCGAGATCGCTAGAGCTGCGGGCTTTCTCGTCTTGGCAGATGCCTTGTCCCCCTCTGCGTCTGCTCCCGTGCCAGACGATCCATTTTCACCGTCAGAGGTCAGCGTTGATCTGACAGGCTGGGATTTTGAGCTGACGACCCCGGACGCGGCAGCATGGCAACCGGAGGTCTCGACACCACTCCCCGAACATGATGCTAGCTGCACTCAGCGAGCAGAAGAAGCTCAGCGCAGGATTACCACACACGGCGCCCAAGATGACTGGGAGGTGTGGTCAGCGGAAGGCATCACGCTGCCAGAGATCCGCAAAATCGCCAGCCTCGACGATCTGGCGGACAACCGTGCAGCCCAGATCATCCGGGCACTTTTCACGACCTCCTTAAAGGCCGGACAAGTATCTCCCACTTGGATCAAAGAGCAGTTGACCACACTAGAGATCCGCGCACTTGAATCTACCTTTTGCCAGAGCCTTACTGATCTAGGTGTGCTGCTTGATAACGATGCACCAGAACCGGAGCTACCGCAGCAGCTTGCAGAGGATACAGCTTGGCCCCCCCTGTATGAACTCCCTGAGTGTTCGGATGTCGAAGCTCTGATTCTCGACATGGGCTGGAGCAGCTGGGATCCTGATCGTCTCTATCAACTGGCTCTGGATGACAAGCTGCTGAGTCACGAAGAGGAAATCCAGCACGGGCGGACTCTCAGAACTTCGCTGGAGCACGTTTTCCTTCTGATGCAAGGACACCCCAACGGCCAGCTTCTTCTCGCCAAGGAAGCACAAGAGCTGTGCATCGACAGAGACGACCGGAGCGACGATCTGCCGACTGACACCTCACCAGACCCTGAACTGGCCAGCGACTTGCCATCTGGCGACGAAGATGAGTTTTGCCCCCTCGAGACACAAGCGACTGCCCCTCATCTGACCCTGCCCCAAGCCACGCGTCTGCTGGGGTCACTGTTAAAAACCGGCTTGCCTGATGCACTGCGCACGCCACTGGAACAGCACCTGCGGACGGCTTCAAAGGCACGAGAAATTCTCATCACCAAGAATCTCCGGCTGGTTCTCCAATTCGCCAACAAATACCGCTTTGGCAATATTCCGTTATCCGACCTGATTCAAGAGGGAAACATCGGCCTGATCAAGGCCGTAGACAAGTATGACCCGGAACTCGGCTTCAAATTCTCGACTTACGCCTGCTGGTGGATCCGCCAAGCCATCGGTCGAAGTTTTGCCGACACTTGTCGGGTTATTCGCGTTCCCGTGCATATGCACAACCGCCTTTGGCATCTGGAAAGGGCGCTGCACAATCAGGAACATCAAACTAATCTAACCGCTGATGTTGCAACGCTGGCAACTGAACTGGACTGGACTCCTGATGAAGTGCGATCGACTCTCCGCGTCTGGAATCGCGTTCAGATCGAGGAACGTGATCTCGACACGCTGAGCCCGCAAGACGTCTTTTCTGAGGGTGATGCATATGCCCCGGAAACCGTCATGGCACGGGAAATACTGGGCAGGAGCATTGGAGCACTGCTCGGTCGCCTCAAGCCCACTAAAGCTGCCAACATCATCCGAATGCGGTTCGGAATCGGACTGGATCGGGAGTACACGTTGGAAGAGATCGGGCAGGCGCTGAACGTCACAAGAGAGCGCATCCGACAAATTGAAGCCAAGGCTCTCCGGCACATCAGCAAAATCGCGGCCAAGATGTTTTCAGCAGAGGCCCCGGTACGGAGAAAGGCAGAAAAGGGACCCGCGCCGCACACGGATATGCCGGAATCCTTGGCTGCTCTCGTGACTGAGGAGTTCATGGAATGAAAACCGGAAACAGCAGGGGAATTCCTTTGCCACCCAGGGCAGGCGCGATGATCGAAGCTCTTCGCGGCCTCGGATACACCACTGCCACCGCCTTGGCGGACATCATCGACAACAGCATCGCTGCGGGTGCCGGCTGCGTGGATGTCGAGTTCAACTGGCAGGGTGAAGACTCATGGATCGCCATCACGGACGACGGCTGCGGCATGGTTCGCGGTACGTTGCTCAACGCCATGCGCATGGGCGGACGCAGCCCGCTGGAAACCAGAAGCGCTTCAGACCTTGGCCGCTTTGGCCTGGGTCTGAAGACGGCCTCCTTCTCGCAGGCCCGTCGCCTGTCAGTAGCCTCCAGACGAAGTGGAAGTGGCACATCCTGTCTGCGCTGGGATCTGGACAAGCTGGCACAAGCCACCGATGACGGCTGGCATCTCTATGAAGGGACCCATCCTGGCTCCGATGCGCGCATGGCTCCACTGGATCAACTCCGGCAAGGCACGCGGGTGCTGTGGGAGCGACTGGATCGCATCGTCACGCCTGGCGTCCGCGAACAAGACTTTCTTGACCTGATCGACCAAGTGGAGCAGCACCTGGCCATGGTCTTCCACCGTTTCATCGAGGAACCCGATCCCCGATTGAGGCTGCGCATCAATGGCCGGCCCATCCAGGCCTGGGATCCATTCCTGAGCGAGCATCCAGCCACTTGGTCATCACCTGAAAGCCGACTGCCTCCGCCCACCGGAGCAGTCAGAGTGCAGTGCCATGTCCTGCCTCATCGCGACAGGCTAGAAAGGGACGAATACGAGCAGGGCGGCGGCCCTGAGGGCTGGACATCACAGCAGGGGTTCTATGTCTACCGCAACCAGCGATTGCTACTAGCTGGTGGTTGGTTGGGACTGGGGCGGGGTCGAGCATGGGCGCGGGAGGAATCCCACCGCCTGGCCCGCATCCGCATCGACATCACCAATGACAGCGACGCGGAATGGAAGATCGACATCCGCAAGTCGACGGCTCGACCACCAGCCAACCTGCGGCTCCACCTGATGCATCTGGCCGAGGACACCCGCCAGCGCGCCCGACGCGTATTCGCACACCGAGGGGCTCCCTCATCCCGCACCGGGTCTGTCGAAGTCCAGCAGGCCTGGCGCACTGAGCCGCTGCGTAGTGGCGTGCGCTATCGCGTGGACACAAGCCACCCAGTTGTCGAACAGGTACTGGAGCGCGCAGGCGGGCTCAAAGGGGACATCCTAGCGATGCTGCGTGTGTTGGAGGAGAGCATTCCCGTCCAGCGCATCTGGCTGGACACCGCCGAATCGAAGGAAACCCCGCGCAATGGCTTCGCGGAAACACCTGACGAGGAAGTGCTGGCACTCATGACCGGCATCTACCGGGGCATGGTGCTGCGCAAGCAGATCGCCCCGGAGCTGGCCAGGCAGCGCCTGCGACAGATGGAGCCCTTCAGCAATTTCCCGGAGCTGATCAACCGGCTGCCGGACAACCCAGGGGAGCGGACAGGTGAGTGACGAAAGAGTCGTGAAATTCGTGCAGGAGCTGATCCAGGACGAGCCTGCCGGCACGGCCCTGACGCCAGATCTTTTCGAGCAGATCATCGAGCGCGTGCTCACCATCCAGCCTCGCTGGCGCGACAGCGTCAACCGGCAAGCCGTGCTGGATGAGCTGATCCGACGCAACAGCCAGTGGATCGGGCAGGACTCGACCCTCCAAGACAGCAGTGACCACGAAAGCTGGCTGGTTCCCGAACGCAAACGCAACTGGCGCTACTGGCAGCGCTACCGCGAATGGCTAGAACGCCGTCTCTCGCTGAATGCTGTGGATGCACTGGATCAGAGCACGGATCGCATCCTTGGCTTGCTGGAGGATCCTGTGCGACCCGGTCGCTGGTGCCGCAAGGGATTGGTGGTCGGTCACGTCCAGTCCGGAAAGACGAGCAACTACACCGCCCTGATCGGCAAGGCCGCCGACGCTGGCTACAAGATCATCATCGTGCTGGCTGGCCTGCACAACAACCTGCGCGCCCAGACGCAGATGCGGCTGGACGAAGGCTTTCTGGGCTACGAGACCCGCCCACTTCAGGAAGACAACTTCCGCCCGATCGGCGTGGGTGAAATCGACACCGACCCCTCGATCCGCCCCAACTTCGCCACGAACCGCACCGAGAGCGGCGACTTCAACGCATCCACGGCCAAGACGCTGGGCATCAGCCCGGAGCAGCGTCCCTGGCTGTTCGTGGTGAAGAAGAACAAGACCGTGCTTGAGCGCCTGTGTCGCTGGATACGCAACCACGTGGCTGACACCCAGGACGGCGACCGGCGCCTGGTCACGGCGTTCCCTTTGCTGCTGATCGACGACGAGTCAGATCACGCCTCGGTCGATACCGGCGAGCAGTCCTTTGACCAGAACGGCAAGCCTGACCTAGATCATGAGCCGACCGCCATCAACAGTCGTATCCGGCGCATCCTGAACAGCTTTGCCAGATCGGCCTACGTCGGCTACACCGCCACTCCCTTTGCCAACATCTTCATCCACGAGCGCAGCGAGACCAGCGACGAGGGGCCGGACATCTTTCCCTCCGCCTTCATCGTCAACCTGGGTGCGCCGTCCAATTACGTCGGCCCTGCCCGTGTCTTTGGCAGAACCGGGTCGGACGGCAGGGAGGGCGAGCTGCCCCTGACCCGCCAAGTCAGCGATCACGCCAGCGAGGACGGCAAGCAGGGCTGGATGCCCACCGGCCACAAGAACACCCACCACCCGGTGTGTCCGAACGAGTACGGATTGCCCCAATCCCTGGTCGAGGCCATCGACGCCTTCATCCTGGCCTGCGCAGCGCGCCAGCTCCGGGGACAAGGCGCAGACCACTGCTCGATGCTGATCCACGTGACACGCTTCAATGCCGTGCAGCGACTGGTACACGAGCAGGTGCGAGAACACGTCCGGGGCATGCGCCAGCGTCTGCACCGGCGCATCGGTCAGACCGGGCATCTGGCACGGTTGCGTCAGCTCTGGGAGACGGATTTCCTTCCCACGCACGAAACCGTGGTGGCCAGCGTCGAGCCGGACAGCCGCATGGCCATGCCGACCTGGGAAGAGGTGGAGCGCATCCTGCCCGACGTACTGGAAAGCATCGACACCCGCACCATCAACGGCACCGCCAAGGATGCGCTCGACTATGCCGAACAGGGCAGCACAGGTCTGAAGGTGATTGCCATCGGCGGCGACAAGCTGGCGCGAGGTCTGACGCTGGAAGGCCTGTGTGTCAGCTACTTCCTTCGAGCCTCCAGGATGTACGACACCCTCATGCAGATGGGACGCTGGTTCGGTTACCGCCCGGGCTATCTCGATCTGTGCCGCCTCTACACGACACCCGAGCTGGAATACTGGTTCGGGCTGATCTCCGACGCCTCAGATGAACTGCGTGAGGAGTTCGAGATCATGGCCCGCATCGGCGCAACGCCCCGGGAGTACGGCCTGCGCGTCAAAGCACACCCCGGTTTGATGATCACCTCGCGCGTGAAGATGCGCTCGGCCCGGACTCTGCGCCTCTCGTTCAGCGGGCACGTGCAGGAAACAATCAACTTCTTCCTCGACCCGGCCACACTGAACGCCAATCTTGCCGCTGTCCGCAATCTCGTGACACAGCTCGGCAAACCCGAGACCCAGCTGGAGCGGCCCTGGAAGACAAGGAAACAGACACTCGAAGGCCGTTTCCTGTGGCGCAATGCCATGGCCGACGATATCCTGGAATTCTTGGACAACTACAGGACGCACCCGGACGCCTACAAGGCCAACTCCACCATGCTGGCCCAGTTCATCCGCACCATGGTGAGCGCCGGCGAGCTGACCGAGTGGAGCGTCGCGCTTATCGGCATGGGTGACGCGGAAATGGCCAAGCGCCCCACCCCGAAGCCTGCGAGCGAATACGTCACCACGCAGTACTTCGACCTCTCTCACACACTCCGTGTTGCCAAGCTGATCCGCACGCAAGCAGGCAGGGGTTCTGACGGCTACGTGATCAAGCGTCTCCTGTCACCTCAGGACGAAGCAGTTGATGTTAATGAAGCCACCTGGAATGCCGCGCTAGAAGTGACCCAGGCCATGCCCGAAGGAAGCGCAGCACCTGCGACCGGCAACGCGCCACCCGCTCCTTCTGCACCCAGCGGAGTGGCCCTTCGCAAGGTCAGGGGACAGGGTGGAACCGGTGTTCCGGCAACACCACAGCGCGGGCTGCTGCTGCTCTATCTCCTGGATCCGGAACGCTCCGGGGCTTCGCTCAACAGCCACTTGCTGCCTCCTGTGGCCGCTTTCGGCATCAGCTTCCCGGACAGCCGCCTGGAAAACTGCGTCGTCGAATACAAGGTGAACAACGTGGGCTGGGAACTCGACTATGCCGATTGACATGCAGTCCGTCCGGATCGCCTGGCGAGCGCTTGAGTCTGGCGGCAGTGACGGTTGGCAGACGATTCCGGTCGCCGAGGACTCATCCGGAAACATTGGTGTCCGTGCCGGCCGACTCTTCCCGGGTGCCCTGGAATCCGTGCTGATCGGTTTTCGCCAGCAACCCTTCCCGGGGGAAAAACTGCCGGAAGCCCAGGGGTTTTCGGTACTCAGAACCAGCCCGCAGGTGACAAACGGGCGTCACTGGCTCGCACTGACTCGCCAGGCTGGTGCCAGTGTCGAGCTGTTTGACGCCATGGTTTCGGACGTGATGGACGTGCTCGGAGCTGCCGCCAACCCTGTACTGGGTCACGGTCTGCTGCTGGCCCGCCTGCGAGCCTGGCTGGATTTCATGCGCCAGACTGGCGAACGCACGCTCGGGCCTGAGGCTGAAACCGGGCTGATCGGAGAGTTGCTCCTGCTCGCGCAACTGATCAGTCACCCCAGCCTGGGCGGCCCGGCTGCCATCCAGACCTGGCATGGCCCGACACGGGGTCTGCATGACTTCGTCATCGGCGCAGGAGCCATCGAGGTGAAGACCACCTTCTCCTCCCCAGGTTTTCCTGCTCGCATTGGCTCGCTGGAACAGCTGGATGAGCAAGCGCACCGTCCGCTGTACGTTTGTGCCACCCGCTTGCAAGCTGACCCAGCTGGCGCCAGCCTGCCCGACATCGTTGCCCGTGTGCGCCTGCTGGCCGATGCCCAGACAACAGCACGACAGGAACTGGATCACCTGCTGCTGCAAGCAGGTTATGCCGATGCACATGCCAGCCATTACACCCGCCGGTGCAAGAACCATAAAACCTGGTTCCTGCACGTCGGAGAATCCTTCCCCCGCCTGACCCGAGCAAACGTGCCCACGTCGATCCGGCAAGCCTCGTATGAGCTGGCCCTGGATCTCATTGACGCCCCGTCCTGCTCGCTGGATCAGGTGCTTACACACATGGGAGCCACAAGAACATGACCCTGGAAGAATTCCTGGAGACCACCCAGGCCCGCGTCCGCTCCGAGATCGAGGCACGAATCTTGGGCGAAACCACCAGCTATCCGCACGCGGAGTCGGTGTTCACCGAGATCGTCATGCAGCACATGGCCGACATCGGCATGACCGGAGACCCGGAGCTGTGTCACATCTCGCTCAAGCTCGGCAACCAGAAGCTGCGACTGAGTGGCTACGCCGTCATGGATGAGGGTGAGCGCCTTGATCTGTTCGTCAGCCTCTACGAAGGTGCCACGAGCCTGCGCGAGATCCCTGACGCTGATGCACAGACGGCCATCAAGCACTGCCTGAGCTTTCTGAGCGCGTGTGCCGACGGCAAGCTGCTGGCAAAGATCGACGCTTCGACGGAAGCTTACGCACTGGCCGTCACCATCCGGGATGCCTACCCGACACTCGACCAGATTCGCGTCTTCGTGCTGACGGATCGACGGGCCAAGAACCGCCAGTTCGCTGCCAAGGAGATCGGCGGCAAGCTGATCCGGCTGGAAATGATGGATATCGAGCGCCTGTTCCGTCACCTCTCAGAAGGCAACCCGCGTGACGAGCTGGTGATCAACTTTGCTGACGTCTGCGGCGAGCCTCTGCCATGCGTCTACGTGCCTGCTGAACAGTCCGGATACGACTACGCCTTGGCAGCTATCCCTGGTGAAGCTTTGCGACTGCTGTATGAGCGCTTCAGCACCCGCTTACTGGAGGCCAACGTCCGCTCTTTCCTCAACAGCACCAACAAGGTCAATAAGGGCATCCGGGAGACCTTGAAAAGCCAGCCGGATCGCTTCCTTGCCTACAACAACGGCATCGTCATCGTTGCTGACGAGGCCGTGATGCAGCCATCAGTCACCGGACACGACTGCATTGCAGCACTCAAGGGCATGCAGATCGTCAATGGTGGGCAGACCACTGCCTCGATCTACTTTTCCAAGCGCAAGGATCCATCCATCAATCTGGCACCAGTGCGCGTCCCCGCCAAGATCATCATCCTCAAATCTCGCAGCGGCACTGCCGAGGAAAACCTCATTTCCGACATCTCGCGCTTTGCCAACAGCCAGTCAGCCGTAAAAGTGTCGGATCTGTCGGCAAACCAACCTTATCACATTGATATGGAACGTCTGTCGCAGACGGTCTACTGCCCTGATGGCGAGCAGAAGTGGTTCTACGAGCGTGCCTCGGGCAGCTACGCCACGATGCTGGCCCTCAACGGCAAGACGGCCACCCAGCTCGCCAAGCTGAAGAAGGACATCCCATCGACCAAACGGATCACCAAGACAGATCTGGCGAAATATCTGAACACCTGGGATCAGCTGCCCCACGTGGTCAGCAAGGGTTCCCAGAAAAATTTCGCCGAATTCATGGAAAAGCTCGCCGAAGCTGGTGACGAGACTTCCTCCGGCAACAATAAGCCCGATGTCCAGGCTTGGAAGCACGCCGTTGCCAAGGCCATCCTGTTCAAACGGACGTCCGCATTCATGCGTACCCGTTTCCTTTCATTCCAGGCCAACGTCACCACCTACGTCATCGCTCTGCTGGCGCACAAGCTGGGCTCACGCATCAATCTCGACAGGATCTGGGAAGCCCAGAGCATCTCGCACGGACTGCGGCGACAGATCGAAACCTGGTCCGATGAGGTCAATAAGCATCTGCATGACTCGGCCAGAGGCAAGATGATTTCCGAATGGGCTAAACGTCCGGAGTGCTGGCAAGCCATCCGGGACGCGAGTTACTCACCCGCCGTCACCACCGACATCATCGAGATCGGAGCATGAGGGCACCACGATTTGCCAGAACAGCTAATTCGGAGCCAGTGGATCGGATGACAGGCATTCTCAGATCGTCAGCACCTTCTAGACACTGGCGCTCAGTTCATGACCGACCCGAAGATCCCGTGGAACATTGGTCGCGAACTTCGCGCCCCTTCGAAAAACCGGCTCAAAAAGTATCCCCGCTCATCGTCTCATGACCATTCCTGTCATCGATCTGTTTGCCGGCCCAGGAGGGCTCGGTGAAGGCTTATGCCGCTCTTGTACAGATTTCCGCATCGTGCTTTCTGTCGAGAAGGACGGTATGGCCTTCGAGACCCTACGACTGCGTGCAGCACACCGCGCCTTGTTGCGGGTGGTGACACGAGAGGCCAGTGAATGGGCCATATGGGATGAAATCGTCGAAGTCGAACCATGGAACATCGTTTTCGATCAGCTAATGACCAAAGGGGGTCAGACAATCCGCAATGCATGCAAGGAGGCCGATCGAGAGGCTTGGCATTTTGAATTGGGGCACACCCAGCGCAAGATCATTTCCACCCGGATTCGAGAACGACTGACTCCATACGCAGTCGATGGCGGACTTCCTGACAACATCGTGCTAATCGGCGGCCCCCCTTGCCAAGCTTATTCCATCGTAGGTCGAGCTCGGAATCGGAGTAAGGATGGCTACAAAGCAGAAAACGATCACCGACACTTCTTATATCGCGAGTACCTCGACGTCATCAATGAGTTCAGACCTGCCGTCTTCATCATGGAGAACGTCAAGGGTATTCTCAGCTCAACAATTGAAGGGCGGCAGATATTCGAGACCATCACCAATGATCTGCGCCACCCAAGTATGGCATGCAATGGCGGCACAGATGGCCCTAGATACGTCCTAGTAGCTCTGGCGCGCGGTGCAGACGGAATCAGAAAGCCCGCACATACGGCGGAGGACTTCATCATTCAAACGGAAAAATTGGGCTTACCACAAGCCCGACATCGGGTCGTCATTTGTGGCGTCCGGGAAGACATTTTCTACAAGGCAGGCAACCACGTTCCCCCGCTGACTCCAGCGGACTCCATTTCGGTATTCGACGCCATCAGTGATCTTCCACGGCTGCGGCCAGACGTGAGTTTTCGCGGTCAAGGACTGTCCTGGAAACAAAGTTTGTCACTCCCGCTAATGGATGAAGCATTGAAACAACTTAGGGAGCGCGGAGAAGAAGGCTTATTACTTGCAGCCAGCATGGTTCACCACCACATGCAGGTAAGAGCCAGCACGAAAGACCCAGGCCCAGGCTCCAACCGTATACGCTGTCAAACAGCGCCGCATGTGCTGCGCGATTGGTACTTGGATCGCTCTTCTAACCTGCTAACTAATCACGAATCACGCGCTCACATGCCCGAGGATTTACTGCGCTATTTCTTCATGGCAGTAGCCGGTCTCCGTGGCAGCAGCCCACGCTTAGCAGATTTTCCGCCCTGCTTGTTACCCAGACACAAAAACGTCGATCCAAGTAATTTAGAAACTGCCATTTTCAAAGATCGATTCCGCGTCCAGCTGGCTTATATGCACAGCAAGACTATCACGAGCCATATTGGCAAGGATGGTCACGCTTTTATCCATTATGACCCGTTGCAGTGTCGAAGCTTGACCGTTAGAGAAGCCGCCAGACTTCAGACTTTTTCAGACTCTTACGTATTTCTCGGTAACAGAACATCCCAATACACGCAAGTCGGCAATGCTGTCCCTCCCCTGCTGGCTACCAAAATTGGACAAATTATCGCCTACGTACTCCAACGGGCCTATTCTGAAAACATAGCTATACCAGCCCCCAACGGGCGTGACAGTTCGGTTTCAATGCGAATCCCAGTTGGAGCCTGAAATGCACGGACGCACAGAGGCTCCTCCGGGAAAAAACTGCCTACCAACTCATCGCTAGAAACCTGCCGTCGTACGCCTTATGAGCGCAGAAGCGCTTCCTAGACGCCCGGTTACCCTGACAGGGCCCTACACGTCTGCCAGCGCCCGGATGTGCGCCGCCACGCTGCGTGCCAGTGAACTCAGCGAATAGCCCCCTTCGAGGCAAGAAACAACGCGCCCCTGGCAATGCTTCTCCGCTACTGCCACCAACTGGCGCGTCATCCACTCGTAATCGGCTTCGACCAACCCGAGCTGGCCCATGTCGTCTTCCCGGTGTGCGTCAAAACCCGCCGAGATGAAGATCATTTCCGGCTTGAACTCCTCCAACCGAGGAATCCAATTGGCGGTGATCAACTCACGAATCGCCTCGCCTCGGGTGTAGGCCGGAATCGGCAGGTTCACCATGTTGGTGCCCAGCGGAACGCCACCGTTGAAGGGGTAAATACCGTCCTGGAAGAAACTCACCATCAGAATGCGTTCGTCGCCCGCAACGATGTCCTCCGTGCCGTTGCCGTGATGCACACATCGAAATCAATGATGGCCACGCGCTTGAGCCCACGCACATCCAACGCATGGCGCGCCGCAATGCAGATGTTGTTGAAGAAACAAAACCCCATGGTCTCCGACCGCGTGGCATGGTGGCCCGGCGGGCGAATGGCACAAAACGCGTTCGCCGCTTTGCGATCGATCACCGCATCGGTGGCCGCCACAGCCGCACCCGCCGAGCGCAACGCAGCCCGCCAAGTGTGGGGGCACACCAGGGTGTCTGGATCCAGCGCACGGTGCTCACCGGTTTCGGTGGCCTGCTTCATGAACTCTTCGAGTTCCAGCAAGTAACCTTCGCTGTGGGCCAACATCAAGTCGGCATGTCGGGCCAGGGGCGCGTCAAAGCGGGTCAGCGCGATGTCCAGACCGGACACCAATAAGCGATCCTCAATCGCGTCCAAACGTTGCGGGCTCTCGGGGTGGCCGGAGCCCATGTCATGCAAGCGGCAGTCTGGATGGGTGAAGTAAGCGGTGATCATGGGTGCTGAAACGCCGACGCGTCGTCTCCTTTTGAAATCAGCTATCGTGGCTTGATGATGAGCGCAACACTGCAAACTAAATTGACTCAGCTCAAGGGTCAGATGGGCACGGTCATCGTCGGGAAAGACCGGCAAATCGAGGATGCCATCGCTTGCTTACTGGCAGGCGGTCATTTGCTGATTGAAGACGTGCCGGGCGTGGGCAAGACCACGCTGGCGCAAGCGCTGGCGCTGTCGCTGGGGCTGCGCTTCTCACGCGCCCAGTTCACAGCGGACTTGATGCCCTCGGATTTGCTCGGCGTCAGTGTGTTCGACAAAGGCCGCGACGCGTTCGTCTTCCACCCTGGCCCGGTGTTCGCGCAGGTGCTGCTGGCCGATGAAATCAACCGCGCCGGCCCCAAAACCCAGAGCGCTTTGCTTGAAGCCATGGAGGAGCGTCAAGTCAGCATCGAAGGGCGCACACGCAAGCTGCCGGCGCCGTTTTTCGTCATTGCCACCCAAAATCCCAGCGAGCAGCTCGGCACTTATGCACTGCCCGAAAGCCAGCTCGACCGCTTCCTGATGTGCATCTCGCTGGGCTATCCGGATCGTGCCGCCGAACGCGCCCTGCTGGCCGGGCAGGATCGGCGTGCCATGCTCACCACCTTGGGGGCGGTGCTGACACCCGAAGAATTGACCGAGCTGATGGCCGAAGTGCCGCGCATCCGCGCCTCCGACGCGCTGCTGGACTATGTGCAAGCATTGATCGAGGCCACGCGCTCAGGACGTTGGTTTGTGGAAGGGCTGTCCCCGCGTGCCGGGTTGGCGTTGCTGCGGGTCAGCCGGGCCCGGGCGCTGCTGCAAGGTCGCTCCTACGTCGCGCCGGATGATGTGCAGGCCGTTTTGCCGCAGGCCATTGCCCATCGTTTGGTGCCGGTGCCCGGCGCACAACGCGGCGCCCGCGAACAGGTGCTGGCCATGCTGGCCGCCGTGCCGCTGCCCTGATCCCCCTTATCCATGGCTGTATCTGCATGGCATTGGCCCGAAGCGCTGCGCTGGCGCCGGCGCCTTCGGCATTGGTGGCTCGGGCGCCTGCCCGTGTGCGAATCGTGGACACTCACCCAGCGCAACATCTACATCATGCCGACGCCGGCAGGGTGGGCGTTTGCCGCCACGTTGTTGCTGTTGTTGATTGGCTCGATCAACTACCAACTGAACTTGGGCTACGCCTTGACGTTTTTGCTGGCGGGCAGCGCCCTGGCCTCCATGCACATGACCCACGCCAGCCTGCGCGGCCTGCGCCTGCATGTGCGCGCCCCCTCGCCCACGTTCTGTGGCGAAGGCGTTCGCTTGGAAGTGGTGTTGACCAACCCAGGCGCCACACGCCACGGCCTCAGCCTGGGCCCGGCCACCTGGGATGCGGTGGGGGAACTCGCTTGGGCCGAGGTCCCCGCCCGCGCACAAACGAGCGTGCATTTGAGCTTGGCGGCCCCGCAGCGGGGCTACCAGCTTCTGCCGTTTTTGCACTTGGAAAGCCGTTTTCCCTTCGGGTTGTTTCGCGCTTGGACGGTGTGGCGCCCCCTGGGCGGGGCGTGGGTGTATCCCCGTCCCGAGCGTCCCAGCCCGCCGCTGCCGGCCCATCCGCACGACAACCCCAGTGGCGCGCAGCGCCGGCATGTCACCGGCTCGGAGTTTGAGGGTGTCCGCCCTTGGCGCCGAGGCGACAGCCTGCGCCACATCGTCTGGAAAAAAGTGGCCCGCAGCGGTGAACTCGTGAGCCGCGACACACCCGCCACCGTCCAACCCCAACGCTGGCTGGATTGGCAGGACACCCAACTGCGCGACCCGGAAGCGCGCTTGTCCCGCCTGGCAGCGTGGGTGCTGGTGTGTGCTGCTGAAGAACGGCCATTTGGCCTGCGCCTGCCTGGCCGGGAGCTGCCATGCAGTGGTGGAGCCCCACAACGCCAAGCGGCCCTGCAAGCCTTGGCCGAGTGGCAACCTTGAATCCCCGATGAGCTGGTTTTCTTCTCCCTCCCGCATGCCCCGAGACATGCGCGACACGCTGTTCTTGCTGGCCGTCATCGCCTGGACGTTGGTGCCTCACGCCGCTTGGCTGTCACCGAGTTTGAGCGGGTTGTGTGCCGTTGTGCTGGTGTGGCGTGCCCTGCTGGCGTGGACACAACGCCCCCTGCCTGGCCGCTGGGCGCTGCTTGGGGTGTTGGTGGCGGGAACCGCCATCGTCTGGTGGGAGCAGAAAACCCTGTTCGGACGCGATGCCGGCGTCACCCTGCTGGTGTTGCTGATGACCCTGAAAACCCTGGAGCTGCGGGCCCGCCGAGACGCCATGGTGGTGTTTTTTCTGGGGTTTTTTCTCATCCTCACGCAGTTTTTCTACTCACAAAGCCTCATCGTTACGGTGGGCATGACGCTGGCGGTGTGGGGCTGGCTCACGGCGTTGAGTTTGGCCCACATGCCAGCCGGCTACCCCAGCCTGTGGCAAGCTGGCCGCCTTGCGGGATGGGCGGCGCTGATCGGCACACCGGTGATGGTGGCGCTGTTCGTGCTGTTTCCGCGCATCGGCCCGCTGTGGGCCATGCCCAATGACCAAGGCGTCACCGGGCTGTCTGACGAGATGGGCCTGGGGGACATCACGCAACTGGCGCAAGACCGCAGCATTGCCGCCCGCCTGCGGTTTCCTGAAGGGGCGCCACCTCGCGAGCCGCTGTACTTGCGCGGCCCCGTGCTGACCCACTACGACGGGCAACGCTGGCTGACCCTGCCACAAGCCGCCCCCCTGACCACCTGGGTGCCGCCCCCTGGCACCACACCGGTGCGTTATGAGATCACCCTGGAGCCGCTGCGCTTGGCCCTGCTGCCCTTGCCGGAGCACACCCTGCAACGCCCTGAAGGACTGCCGCTGCAAGGCGATTGGCCCAGCCATCCCGATCGGTGGGGCCAGTGGCGCTTGCCTGCGCCTGCTGCCCAGCGCTTTCGCCTGCGCGGTGAGGCTTGGCCACGGTTCGTCCAACTGGAACCACTCAGCCCGCTGTGGCACCGCACTTTCACGGCCACCCCTTCCAAGCGCCATCCCCGCACACGCGCCTGGGCCGACGCGCTGGCCCAGCGCCCCGACCTCCAAGGGGCCAGCGCCAGCCAGCGCGCTCAAGCACTGCTCACGCACATCCGCACGGGGGGGTACGGTTACACCCTGTCGCCGGGCGCCCTGGGGCCTGATCCCGTGGACACCTTTTGGCTCGACCAACGGCGCGGCTTCTGCGAGCACTATGCCGCCAGCGTCACCCTGATTCTGCGCATGATGGGCGTACCTGCCCGCATCGTGACGGGTTACCTGGGCACCGATCCACAGCCGGTCGATGGTTATTACATCGTGCGCCAGAGCAATGCCCACGCCTGGGTTGAATACTGGGAGCAAGGTCACGGCTGGATTCGCCTCGATCCGACTGCCGCTGTGGCCCCCAACCGGGTCGAAACCGGGCAGGCCTTGTCGCCAGCACCCACCGCCATGGATCGGATGATGGGCACGTGGTACACGGACTGGCTGCTGCAATCACGGTTGTGGTTCGAGATCTTGGACAACCGCTGGAATCAGTGGATTTTGGGCTACGGCGCTTTGCAGCAGAACGACCTGCTGCAACACCTGGGCTGGGAGGGCGACACCCTGCTCGGTTTAGCGCAGATTTTGCTGGGTTTGGTGTGCGCGAGCGCGCTGGGCGGGGCACTGTGGGCTTGGTGGGACGGTCGCCGTCGCACCCCGTGGGAACGCTTGCGCACCCTGATCCTAGACCGCCTCCAGCAGTTGGACGTGGCGGCCCAGCCCCACCACAGCCCCGCCCAGCTCGCCGATTTGCTGGCCGCCCGCCACGGCAGCACGGCCCAAGAACTGGTGGCCCATTTCCTCGCCCTGGAACAGTTGCGTTACGCTCAGGGCTCAGACTCCACCGCGAGCGCCTCGACCCCCTCCGTCGCGCTGCGGGCCTGGCAGCGCCAGTTCATGGACGCCGCCCGCCGCCTGCGCGCTCAAACACTTTGACTTTCATGCGTCTGGATTTTTCTTTGCTTCGCTCTCTGGCCAGCAAGTGCGCCGCCTGCGTGCTGCTGGCTGCCGGGCCCGCCCACACCGCGCCTGTGGTGGCTTCGCCCAGCACACCGGCGGCGGCCTCAACCGTCATCGTGCCGTACGCGGATCGCCCCGAAGTGCAGCAGTGGGCCCACGATATGGCCAAACGCCAGCACCTGGAACCCACTTGGGTGATGAGCCAATTGGCCCAGGCGCGATTTCAACCCAAGGTGGCCAAATTCATCATGCCGGCGCCCAGCGGCACCGCCAAAAACTGGACAAACTACCGCGCCCGCTTCATCGACGCCACGCGCATCCGCCAGGGCGTACAGTGGTGGAACGCCCAGCAGGACTGGCTGACCCAAGCCGAAACGCGCTGGGGGGTGCCGGCCTCGGTCATCGTGGCCATCGTCGGTGTGGAAACCATCTACGGACGCCAAACGGGCACCTTCCGCATCTTGGACGCCCTGACAACACTGGGATTTGACTTCCCTTCGGGCCGCAGTGACCGACGCATGTTCTTCCGCGACGAACTCGCCGCCTACTTGCAGTGGTGCCATCGCGAAGGCCGCGATCCGACGGGCGTCTTGGGCTCTTATGCCGGGGCGATTGGGTTGCCGCAGTTCATGCCCAGCAGCATCCTGAAATACGCGGTGGACTTCAACGGCGATGGCCACATCGATTTGATGCAGCAACCCGCCGACGTCATTGGCAGCGTGGCGCACTACTTGGCGCAGTTTGGCTGGCAGCCCAACATGCCCACCCACTACACCGTGCGTCCGCCCACCGATGCTCAACAACTGGCAGAGTTGATGGGCCCGGACATCCAACCCACCTTCACCGTGGCGCAGATGCAGGCCCGTGGGGCGCTGGTGGATCAAGAAGGCCAGCATCATGCCGGCCCACTGGCCTTCGTCTCCCTGCAAAATGGCAATGACGCGCCGCTGTACTTGGCCGCCACGCAAAATTTCTACACCATCACGCGCTACAACTGGTCGGCCTACTATGCGATGGCGGTGATTGAGCTGGCCCGCGAGCTGCGGCAAGCCCGCGCCATGGCCGCAGCCCCCCAACAGCGCCCCCGCACCCCGGATCGATGAGCCATCTGATCATGCAATCCTCCCCTCCTCCGACACGGGTCTTGACCCGGTTACCCGAATTGTCCGACCGCGTGCAGTCCCTGCTCCAGGGCTACGCCGACTTGCAGGCCACTTGCCTGGCGCTGGAACAGCAAATCGCCGATCTGACCGCAGAGCGCGACAGCCTGCGCTCACGCCTGTCAGCCGCCCGAGCGCGGGTGGATGCGCTGCTGGATCGTTTGTCAAAGGAGTCTCCCGGGGGGTTTCACGAATGAGTTACATGGAATGTGAACTGCTGGGCCAAAGTTACACCCTGGCCTGCCCCCCCGGCTGCGAGCCCATGTTGCGTCTGGCGGTGCAAACCGTCGAGGACGAGCTGACCGCCATCCGCGACGCCGGCAAGATCAAAACCCGCGAACGCATGGCGATTTTAGCGGCGCTCAATGTAGCCTTCCGGTTGGCTGAGCAGTTGGTGGCCCCACCGCCCTCGCCCGAGGAACTGCTCGAAGGCCAGCAAACCGACCGCGCCATGATCGACCTGATGATTCAACAGATCGACGCCGCGTTGCCCCCCGCGAACTGGCCAACCGACATCCCCCCCCCACCGCCGCCACCGGAGCCCGATGTGCGCAGCGGCCCCCCAGCCGATGTTCCCATCTTGACCACTCCGTGGATGCCTCCAACCTGAACCGGGCTTGCGCGTGGCGCGGTGCCGCCTACAATGGTGGCGTCCGCCCACCCGTGTGGGTTTTATATTTCCTTGAACCGATGCTCTCGCGAGCCCGGGCTTGGAACATCGCCTGGCTGGTGCGATCGTCTCGCGTCAGATGAACCCGAAGCCTCGCTGACCTCGCCCACCTGAATCCCCTGGGTTCAGGAATGCGGCCCACAGCGTGTGGCGGACACCCCCCTCTCTCTCCCCTCCTCGCTGTTCCCTCCCCCATGGATGTTTCGTTGTGGCTGCTGGCCGAGCTGGCCGCATTGGGCCTGTGCGCCGGTTTTCTCGCTGGGCTGCTGGGCATCGGCGGCGGCATGTTGATGGTGCCGTTTCTCACCATGATCCTAAGTGGCCGAGGCGTCGGTGCGGACATGGCGGTGAAGATGGCCATCGCCACCTCGATGGCCACCATTTTGTTCACCTCGCTCTCCAGCGTGCGCGCCCACCACCGGCGCGGCGCAGTGCGTTGGGAAATCGTGCGCGGCATCGCACCTGGCATCGTGCTGGGCGGCTTGTTGGCCGGGGCCGGCGCGTTTGCAGTGCTGAAAGGGCACACGTTGGCCCTGGTGTTCGGCCTGTTTGTGGCGTTTTCGGCCACGCAAATGCTTCAGGGCAAAAAACCCGCCGCCAGCCGCCAAATGCCCGGATGGGGTGGCCAAACCGCTGCCGGCACCGGCATTGGGTTCATTTCGGGGCTGGTCGGCGCGGGCGGTGGCTTCATCAGCGTGCCCTTCATGACGTGGTGCAACGTGCCCATTCACCACGCCGTGGCCACGAGTGCCGCGCTGGGCTTTCCGATCGCGTTGGCCAACACCGTGGGCTACATCGTCGGCGGCTGGAACTTGCCGCCGGGGGTGCCCGGCACGCTGGGTTATTTGTACCTGCCGGCGCTGGCGGTGATCGCCAGTTGCAGCGTGCTCATGGCCCCGCTGGGGGCTCGCACCGCCCACGCCATGAACGTGGCCCAGCTCAAACGAGCCTTTGCGGTGCTGCTGTACGCCTTGGCGGCGTACATGCTGTGGAAAGCGTGGGCGGGTTGAACCCGGCGCCCGCTCAGTACACGTAGACGCCGCGACCGGTCTTGCGGCCCAGCCAACCGGCGGCCACCATTTCCTTCAGCAGCGGGCAGGGGCGGTACTTGGAGTCGTTGAACTCCTTCATGTACACGTCCATCACCGCCAGGCAGACATCCAGGCCGATCATGTCGGCCAGCGCCAACGGGCCGATGGGTTGGTTGCAACCCAGCTTCATGCCAGCATCGATGTCTTCCGCGCTGGCGGTGCCTTCGGCCAACACGAAGAAGGCTTCGTTGATCATCGGAATCAACACGCGGTTGACGACGAAGCCCGGCGCGTTCTTCACGGTGATCGGCGTCTTGCCCAGGGCCACGGCCAGGGCCTTGATGGCGTCGTGGGTGGCGTCCGAGGTTTGCAGGCCCCGGATGATTTCCACCAGCGCCATCATCGGCACCGGGTTGAAGAAGTGCATGCCGATGAAACGGTCGGCGCGCTTCGTCACCGCAGCCAGCTTGGTGATGGAGATCGACGAGGTGTTGGTAGCGACGATGGTGTCGGCGGGCAGCAAAGTGTCGAGCTGTTGCAGGATTTTGACCTTGAGCCCTTCGTTTTCCGTGGCTGCTTCGATCACCAGTTGGCAGCCCACCAGATCGGCATAGTCGGTGCTGCCCTGAATCAGTGCCATGGCGGCGGCCTTGGCTTCTGCGGTCAGCTTTTCTTTCTTGATCAGGCGATCCAGGCTGCCGGAGACGGTGGCCACGCCTTTTTGCACGGCGGCGTCGCTGATGTCCACCATCACCACTTTGATGCCGCTGACCGCACAGGCCTGCGCGATGCCGTTGCCCATGGTGCCGGCGCCGATGACGCCCACTTGCGTGATGCTCATGAAATGTGCTCCTAGTCTGTCTCTGTGAAAATGCTGCGCCGCAACATGACGCCCTGTGAGTCTAGCCGAATCGAACGCTCGTGCGGTTTACGGTGCTTGCGTTGAAATCGTGATTTTTCGGGCTAGAATCGCCAGCTTTTGCTAGCAACCGTGCGAGTCGATCCGGCCCCGGAAAATTCCGGAAACTGCTTCCGGCGTCGGGCACCGAGCGCCAACCTAGGATTCTTTGCTAAATGACCACCATCCGCGTCAAGGAAAATGAGCCGTTTGATGTCGCCCTGCGTCGCTTCAAGCGCACCATCGAAAAGCTGGGTCTGTTGACCGACCTGCGCGCCCGCGAGTTCTACGAAAAGCCGACCGCCGAGCGCAAGCGCAAGAAGGCTGCGGCCGTCAAGCGTCATTACAAGCGCGTTCGCAGCATGCAACTGCCCAAGAAGCTGTACTAAGCCGAACCGCTTTCAGCCTCACTGAAAAGCCCGCACGGGACGCCGTGGCGGGCTTTTTCATTTGGCTGAACAAAAAAACACGGCCCCCACCCAGACTGAACATAATTCCCGGCCACTGAAGATTTTTGCGATGGAAGAGGGGCGTCTGAACATGAATGCCGTGGGTTATGCCTACCTGCAAGCACAGGCCGAGTTGCCCGGATCAGCCGATTTTCTCGGGCCCTGGCAAGCCCGCCTGGCGGCCACTCAACGCATCGAGCGCTTGCCGGATGGCACCTTGCTGGTTCCACCCAGGCTGGCTCCCCCACCAGGTGATTTGCTCCAGCACGCCTTGTTCGCCCTCAAACATGAGGGGGTTCGGCTGGACGTGCTGGCCGCTTGCCTGCCTCGCCTGAACCCTCAGAGCTTGGTGCAAGCCTTCCAAGCGGCACCCAATGGGGTGTACATCCGCAAGCTCTGCCACCTTTGGGAGGGTCTACGCGGTCAACCCCTGCCAGGCCTGGACAACCCTGGTGTCGCGGCTGCCTACGCCCCGTTATTCGACCCGGATGAGTGGCTGACCGGCCCCATCCGCCGCGATCCACGCTGGCGCATCGACTTCAACGGTTTGGGTGACTGGACGTTCTGCCCCCAAGTCCGCAAGACGCCTGCATTGCTGGCCCTGCTGAATCAGGACGTTCTGGGCCAGGCGCACGCCTTTGCCGAAAGCGTGGGACAAGCCATGTTGGATCGTGCGATCCACTGGGCCTATTTGAGCGAAACCGAAGGTTCTTTAGCCATTGAAGGTGAGGCCCCTTCTGCGGACAAAGCCGCCCGATTTGCCTCCGTGCTTCGGCGCGCCCATGAACCCCGAGCACTGACCGAGGAATGGTTGGCCGAGCTGCAAAACGCCCTCATCAGCACGCCTTGGGCACAGGAGATGCAATTCCGCACCGAACAAAACCGCCTGCAAGGGGCCGCCCTGGGGGCCGCTGGCGTGAGTTATGTGCCGCCTTGGCCCGATCTGGCGGTGGAGCTGATGGCCGGGCTGATGCGCCTGGCCAACCAACGCCCGGCATCGCTGGATGTGCTGGCACATGCGGCGGTGGTGTCATTCACCTTCGTGTTCATCCACCCTTTTATGGACGGTAATGGGCGGTTGTCGCGTTACCTCATTCACCACTGTTTGGGGCAATCCGGGCGCTTGCCGCCACCATTTTTGCTGCCCATTTCGGTCGCCATGAGAAAACACGAGGCGCATTACTTAGCGGCTCTCACAGCATTCAGTCGCCCGGCTCGCCAGCTCTGCAACGTCACCTGGGCAGGCGATGAGCACTACAGCTATGCGTGGGTGGATGGGGCGGCTGCCTGGTTTCGGTACATGGACGTGACGCCCGGTGTGGAATTCGTGCTGGCCATGGCTCAGGCCGCTTTGGATGTGCATCTGCGTGAAGAAGTCGCGTTTCTGGCGCTGTTTGACCGGGTCAAGCGTCACATCGATGCCCGTTATGACTTGCGCGGCAGCGATCTGGCCACGCTGATCGTCACCATTCATCAAAACGCCGGGGTTCTTTCCAACAACCGCCGCAAGCGATTTGCCGAGCACGTGCCCGCCGAGGTACTGGATGCCATCGAAACCACCGTCCAGGCGGCCTTGCGCGGCCCGCTTCCAGAAGAAGATCCCTCGTAACCGGGGTAACCCTTTACACAGGAACTCCGTTCACGCCACGTCCAGCACAAACAGCCCACACGCTGCGGCGCAGTCTTTCACCCGCTGAACCGTTTCGGGTGACGTGCTGAAAACAGAGTGCGTGTCATCCCACCCCTCCAAAAACACCGCTTGCCACGCCGGCAACACCAGCCGGAAAGGCCGCTGGCCGGTGCGCGGCGCCTCCACATCGGTAAAACGCCGAAACACGGCCCTGTCTTTGCGCCGACCGCGCCAAACGTAAGTCAACGCTTCTGTCTGCGCCAGCACGAGCTGGGCAAAGCGGGCGTGCAACCCATCGCGCCGCGCTTGTTCGGCTGGGGGAACATGGGCCAGATGCTCACGCGCTTCGTCCTCACTCAACCAATGGTCGAACACCGAAACGGCCAGGCCCGACACCCCCGGCGGCAGTGGTTGCGCATCGTGGACTGCCAGCAACCACGCGAACTGGCGCCGCAAGATCGTCTGCTGCGCACTGGGTAAATTCTGAAAACGCCGCTGCGGTGCCATGCTCAACCCGGATGGCCATCCGCACGCGGACGCAACAGCCACGGCGTGTAACGCCACAGGTACAGCGCAAACGCCGCGCTCCACAACACGGCAGCAACGCCCACCGCCACCATCAACCCCGCCGGCCACAGCAGCGGCAAGCCTACCCGCACCAGCGCGGCGAGGCTCACCAACCCGTAAGCCGCCGTTTCCACCCGGCTGGCGTGCAAGGGGCGGGCGGTGTGGCCCATGGCGGTGCGGGTCATCATGCCCAGGGTCATGGTGCCGATCACGCCGACGGTGAGGGCGTGCGTGGCCAAGCTTGGCATCACCTGACCGGCTTCAGCGCCCAAGCGCAGCGCCAAGTGAATCGGCACCCAGGCGTAGGCCACATGCAGCACCCACACCAAGGGGTTGCGACCTGTTTTCCAGCTTTGCCACAGGGCCAACCGGGCAGCGTGCGCCACCAGCGCCAGCAGCAACACCGGCATGAGCCACACGCCGCGCAGCCCCAGGGCATCGGCCACCAACAGCGCCAGCACGCTGCCCAGCGCCACCGGCTCCAGCTTGGGGTGACGCACGGCGTTCAGGCCAGGCACGCCGTTGTTGGTGAACATGGGGATCACACGCCCACCCATCACCGCAATCATGAACAGCACCCCATCCAGCGCCACCGGCAGCCCCAAGCCGCCTGGCGCCTGCCAGTTCAACAACTGGCCGAGGTGCAGCACGCCGCACGCCACGCCCATCAAGACCAGCAGCGCGACGAAAAAATAATTGCGATGACTGCCGCCTCGGTGCAACGCCCGCCACAACCCCCAAGCCGCCAGCCACGGCACGGCCACGTTCACCACCGCCGCCGCCCAGCCCCAGGGCGTGAACACCAGCACACGCCCGAGCAGCCACAACGCCGCCAACGCCATCAAGGGCCGCCCCGTGGGCGTGCGCTGGCCCGACCAGTTGCGCCCAGCGGTAAACAAGAAACCGATCACCACCGCCAAGGTGTAGCCAAACACCATTTCGTGCGCATGCCACAGCGCGGAGGGCAGCACCGCCCCCGGCAACACGCCCACAAATTGCAGCGCCCACAGCGGCACCGACACCACGGCCTGTAACGCGGCCAGCAGGTAAAACGGGCGAAAACCCAAATCCCACAGCGCCAAGTGGTTGGACGGCGGCGGGCGACGGATTTCTTCGATCTGGATGAATTGCGTGGCCATGGGTGGCGATCTTAGGCGGCTTGGAGTTGCGCTTGGGCTTGGCGTGCAGCGTCCTGCAACGCAGCCAGCAACGGTGCCCGCAACGGATGCTCGGCCCGCAGCGCCGGGCACACCACTGCCACTTGGAATGCGATGCTCACCGCCAGCGGGCGCATCACCAGCCCGCTGCCCTCGCCCGCCATCGCCAGCGCTGTCAGCGGGTTGACGATGGCCAACCCCAGCCCCTCACGCACCAAGGCGCACACGGACACGGCGCTGGCCGTCTCCAGTCGCAACTGGCGCGGCACGCTGGCTTGGGTGAACAGCGCGTCGATCTGCTGGCGGTACGGGTCGCCCGGTGCCAGGCTGACGAAGGGGTGATGGGCGAAATCCTCCAACCGCAGGCGTTCGCGCTGCGCCAGCGGGTGGCCGGCGGGCAGCACCGCGACTTCGTCGGCCTGAAACAGCGGCGCCAAGGTGGTGCCGCGTGGGGCTTCGCGCTGCTCGGTCAAACCGAGGTCAAAACGCTGTTCGGTGAGGGCCGCCTCCAACATGGGCGATTCCAACGGCGTGAGGCTGACGCTGGCCTGCGGCCACTGCGCGGCGAACGACGCCAGCGCCGCCGGCAGCAGCGCATGGGTGAGCGCCGGCAGGCAAGCCAGCTCCAGCCGACCTTGGGCGAACTCGCGCAGCCCGCTGGCCGTGGCGGCGATGCGCTCCAGCCCGACGAAGGAGCGCTCCACCTCCTCGCGCAGTGCCAGCGCCCGCACGGTGGGTTGCAGCCGACCGCGCACGCGCTCGAACAAAGCGAAACCCAGCACCTGCTCCAACCGCGCCAACTCGCGGCTGACGGTGGGTTGCGAGGTGTGCAGCAACTCGGCGGCTCGGGTGACGTGGCCGGTGAGCATCACGGCGCGGAACACTTCGATCAGGCGGTGGGTAATGAGAGATGGGGACTTGTTCACCCTGCTGCTGCCTTTTCAACTCGCAAAAGCAAATTGAGCCTTCGACTCGCCATGCCAGTAACTCCTTGTGAATCACCCCGATAACCACGGAGGCTCGTTGGTTCGATGGTCGTGCCGCTGTGGCCGATGGCTCAACGAGTGAACTGTCGCAGTTTGCCTCGGCCAGGGCATCGAGAGATCCCCAGGGAGCTTAGCCTACGTCTAGCCTCACCAGCCAGGAGAACAGTGCCAATCCTCTGCACCAAGGGTGGCAAGCTTGCGCAGATGCTGCACACTCATATACCCCCCATTATAATTAGACCGTTGCGGTGTTGCACTTCGAACTTGAGACCACCCACGGGAATATTGACATGGACAAACTGACAGCTTTACAAACATTTTGCATGGTGGTGGAAAAGCGCAGTTTTTCTGGTGCAGCCATACAGCTGGGCCTATCACGCTCGGCAGTCAGCAAGAATATCAGGGAATTAGAAGAATACTTAGGCGTGACGCTGATTCGCCGCTCCACGCGCCATGTTTCTATTACCGATGAAGGCGAAATTTATTACGATCGCGTTCAGCACTTGCTGACACAAATGCGAAACACGGACGATTTTTTGCGCTCCTCAGGCACAACCTTGAGCGGCAAGCTGCGCATCTCAGTTCCGATGTCCTTGGGGCTGACGTGCCTCATTCCGCTGATCTTGGAATTCAGGGCGCGCCACCCCGACATCACTCTTGACTTGATGCTGAGCGACGAAAAGGTGGATTTACTCGCCCAAAGCTACGACGTCGCCATCCGGGGCAGCACGCAAAAACTGACGGACGCCAACATCATGATGCGCACCATCGGTCAATTTGACCATGTCTTGTGCGCCTCACCTGTTTATCTGGCCGACAGGCAATCCCCCCTATCGCCCCAGGATCTGGTGAAGCACAACTGCCTGTCCTACTCCAACTCTGGAATACCCACTCGCTGGGAATTCGAGAACGCTGGCCACCAGTGCGGCGTGACGATCAACGCGTCCATCAATTGCAACAACAGCTTGGCTCTGCGCTACGCGGCCCTCCAGGGCCTGGGTATCGTGCGGATTCCGGAAGTCATCGTGCGGGAAGACATCGCCGCAGGCCGGCTTCAGCCCGTCATGACGTCTTGGCGCAGCCCCTGCGTGAAGATTTTCGTGCTGTATCCCTGCATACCCTCCGTGCCACGGCGCCTGCGGGCCTTTATCGATTTTCTGGCCCAGCGCTTCAACCACCGCAATGCACCGGACGTGACGGTAGGGGCTGTGTCAGCCCAGTGATGCGGATTCAACCTCACTCAGGGTGGGATAGTCGGTGTAGCCCTTGGCGCCGCCACCATAAAAGGTCGTGGGGTCAGCGCTGTTGAGTTCAGCCTGACGGCTCAGACGCTCGACCAAGTCCGGATTGGCCAGAAAGAGCGCACCAAAACACACGGCATCGACCACCCCGTTGCGCAAGAGGGGTTCGATCACCTGCGGTGTGGCCGGCCAGCTTCTGGCATCAGCGTGCGGGTTGAGCACCAGGCGCCCGGCCCAGAGTCGGCGAATCTCCAGCGTCTGCGCCCGATTACCCGCCTCCATGATGTGCAGGTAGGCCAGCGCAGGCAGCTCGGGCACCAGCGCACGGTAGAGCGCGGCGCTCTCGCCTTCATCGATGTCGTTGTAAGGGTTGGCCGGAGAAATGCGCACGCCGGTGCGCTCGGCGCCAATGGCCTGGCTCACCGCGTTCACGACCTCCAAGGTGAAACGCACGCGGTTGGCCGGGCTGCCGCCGTAGGCATCGGTGCGAGCGTTGCAGTTGCGCGCCATGAACTGGTGCAGCAAAAAGCCATTGCCGGCATGGACTTCGACCCCGTCGAAACCAGCGTCCAGGGCATTGCGAGCCGCTTGGGCGAAGTCGGCGCAGGTCTGGCGGATCTCGTCCAGACTGAGGGCACGCGGCACCGGATAGGGCTGTGGGCCGCTCGGTGTGAAAGCCACCCCGGCCGCCGGTAGCGCCGAAGGGCCAATCGGCTGATGAGCGCTGGCGTAGAGCGAGGGGTGACCAATGCGCCCGGCATGCATCAACTGCGCGACGATGCGCCCCCCCTGGGCGTGCACCGCCTGCGTCACTTGCCGCCAGGAGCCCACCTGCCGCGCGTCGTGCAGGCCAGGTGTGTTCATGAAACCTTGGCCGACGGGGCTGGGCTGAATGCCCTCCGAAATGATCAGCCCTGCACTGGCGCGTTGCGCGTAGTAGCGCGCCATGAGCGCGGTGGCCTGGCCGTCGGGGGTGGCGCGGTTGCGGGTCATCGGAGCCATCACCAGGCGGTTGGCCAGGGTCATGGCCCCCAGGGATGTAGGTTCAAAAGCGCGAGACATCATGTTTGGTTTGCCTCTCAAGAAATTTGCTGAAGGTATTGGGCATGGGCATCCGTCCCAGCTTCAGCATGCTGGGCTGGGCCAGGATGACGGCGCTGATGACACAGGCCGCGCCCAGTAACTGCGTCGGACTCAAGTGCTGGCCGAGGAACACGAAGCCGAACATGGCCGCCGAGAGCGGGCTGGCGAGTGAGATGAACGCCACCGTCAGCGCCGGCAAGCGCTCGACGCCCCGAAACCACAGGGAATAGGCCACAAGCGCGCCCACCACCGAGAGGTAGCCAAAGCCCAGCCAATTGGCCGCACTCAGGCTGGTGGGCACACCTTCGCCGAGCAGCACTGCGGGCAGCAGCACCGCACCGCCAATGCTCAGCTGCCAGCCGGTGTAGGTCATCACCCCCATACCAGGCGGTCGCCCCCAGCGCTTGGCCAGCACCAAACCCGAAGCCATGGACAGCGCCCCGGCCAGCCCAGCGGCGATGCCCACGCCATCCAGCCGGGCGCCGGGCTGTACCGCCACCAGTCCCACCCCGGCCATGGCCAGCGCGCAAGCCAGCAGCTGCACCCGCGCGATGGCTTGACTCAGCAGCAAGGCCCCCAGAATCAGCACGATCACCGGCTGCGAGGACATGATCAGTGCCGCTACACCACCGGGCAGGTGGTAAGCCGCGACAAACAGGAAATAGAAAAAGGCCCCTATGTTGAGCACCCCAAGCACGGCCATGCGCCACCACCACGCCCCCTCGGGCAAACGCCGACCCAACCCCACCAGCAGCAAGCCCACGGGCAAGGCACGCATAACGGCTGCAAGCAGCGGGCGATTGGGCGGCAACAACTCGGTGGTCACCAGATAGGTGCTCCCCCAGACGATGGGGGCGAGCGCCGTCAGCAGCACATCGAACCAGAGCGGGGACGAATGGCTGCGGCTCATGCCATGCTCCCGGAAACCGTGCTCTTGGCGGTCGTGCCGAAATAAAAGGCAGCCAAGTCACGCGCCTGGGTCATGTAACTGATCAAAACCCCGAGATGAGGGGTAGGCAGGCCACAGATGATCGCAGCAGCAGCAGCTTCAGAAATATCGTCCTTGCCCGACGGCAGACGCAGAGGAAAACCCAACCAATCGCCCCCCTCACTCAAGAGAAGATTAGCTTCGCGCTCGTCGATAATGCCTGCAACCTGAACAATATGATTCACAAAATCCTCAATGAATATTCAAAAACCGAGGGCATTGATGCTACAGCAATATATCGACGGGAATATTTACTCAGAGTGCACAAACATTGCACCACCAGTCAATAAATAAAATTAGTCCATTTTCAAAATATCTCCATGCATTTCACAGCCCAATAACTGATCAGCGACGAATGTCGCAGAGGCACCAACGCTTGAGCCCATGCGGCCATGCATGCGCGCGAACCCATATCACGCATACATAGCTCAAGCATGAAAAAGTATTGTGAAAGCATTACCCAACCCGGCAAGATGCCACCCCATGAGCCTGCCTACCTCCTTCACCCCCGACCTGCTGCGCGCCCTGGCCCAGCAGCACGGCACCCCGCTGTGGGTGTATGACGCCCACACCATCCGCCAACGCATTGCGGACTTGCAGGTGTTCGACACCGTGCGCTTTGCGCAAAAAGCCAACTCCAACACCCACATCCTGCGGCTGATGCGGGCGCAGGGTGTGGTGGTGGATGCCGTCTCACGCGGTGAGATCGAACGCGCCCTGGCCGCCGGTTACACCGCCGATCAAACCCCCGGCGCCACCTCCGGCATCGTCTTCACCGCCGATTTGTTCGACGCCGCGACGCTGGACACCGTGGTGCGCCACGGCGTGCCGGTGAACGCCGGCTCCATCGACATGCTGGAGCAACTGGGCCAGCGCTCGCCTGGCCACACGGTGTGGCTGCGCATCAACCCCGGTTTCGGCCATGGCCACAGCAACAAGACCAACACCGGCGGTGAGCACAGCAAACACGGCATCTGGCACGCCGATCTGGGCGCGGCGCTGGCCGCCATCCAGCGCCACGGCCTGCGCTTGGTGGGCTTGCACATGCACATCGGCTCGGGCGTGGATTACGGGCACTTGCAGCAAGTCTGCGCCGCGATGGTGGCACTGGTGAAACGCGCTGGCGTGCCGGTGGAAGCCATTTCGGCAGGTGGTGGCCTCTCCATTCCCTACCGCGAGGGTGACGACCGCATCGACACCGCGCATTACTTCAGCCTGTGGGATGCGGCGCGGCGCGAAATCGCCAGCCACCTGGGCCGCCCGGTTCATTTGGAGCTGGAGCCGGGGCGTTACCTCGTGGCCGAATCGGGCGCGCTGCTGACCGAAGTACGCGCCACCAAGGCGATGGGCCAGAACGCTTTTGCGCTGGTGGATGCGGGCTTTTCGGACTTGATGCGCCCCTCGATGTACGGCGCTTTCCACGGCATCAGCGTCATCCCCATGAGCGAAGGCGAGCGCCCGCTGCAACCGACCGTGGTGGCCGGGCCGCTGTGCGAATCCGGCGATGTGTTCACCCAAGGGGAAGGCGGCGTGGTGCTGACCCGTGAACTGCCCCAGGCCCGCGTGGGCGACTTGCTGGTGCTGCACGACGCGGGCGCGTATGGCGCCTCCATGTCCTCAAACTACAACAGCCGGCCACTGATTGCCGAAGTGCTGGTGGACGGTGAGGGCCACCGCCTCATCCGCCGCCGCCAGACAGTGGCGGAGTTGTTGGCGTTGGAAGACTGCTGAACGACGCCTCAGCGCCCTGGCCGATCCAGCCCAGCCAGGTCGTCATCCAGCGTCCAAACGCACACGCGGCTCATGGGGTAACGGCGGCAGCAAGTTTCAAACTCTTGCTGAATGGACAGATCGCCCAAACCCACGCCTCGGGTCGCAGCCTCAGGAAACCGACTCAGCCAGCCCAACACGCTCTCGGCCGATGGGAAGTTGATCGGCTTCCACGGCGCTTGGTTGGCCAGTGCCGCCTCCACCGCCTCGGTGAAACGCAGCGCAGCAGCACGGCGCTCTCGCCCATCAGCCACATGGGCAATGTGGTTGCCAGTTTCAATGATCGCCGCCATTGGGATGAACAGATGCGCGCCCATCTCTATCCACTGCTCAAGCTCAACCAGCACCGCTTGACGCTGCGCATTGCGCCCCGACACATCCAGCACGTTGAGCAGTACCGAGGTGTCGATGAGAACGATGGCACTCACAAACGAACCTCTTCGCCAGACAGCCGCAATGACGCCAGCCAAGCCCGCGCTTGTTGCCGGCGAGTCTCAGGGCCTGGGTGCTGCTTGATGAAACGATCCAAGATCCCAGTGCTCATCAAACGCCCAAGTGGGCCTTGCACCAACAATTCAGGAACATCGGGCACGTCACTCAACCGCACCAACCGGCTGGCCCCATCGGCGGGATCGCGGTAGCAAAACACCACATCGGGCACAGCAGCATCCGGCAAGGCATCCAACAACGCCGGGTTGTGGGTCGAAAGCAGAACGCGGAGCTGGCGCTGTTGCGCCAAAGTCCGGAGGCGCTCTAGTAAATGATGCGCTCGGCTTGGGTGTACGCCGTTGTCGATTTCCTCGATGACCACCAAACTGCCTTGTGGCGCCGACAGCATCGCCGCCGCAATCGCCAGCACACGCAAGGTGCCATCGGACAGCAGCGAGGCATCCACCCAGCGACATAAACCACCAAAGGTTTCCTGCAACTGCACCATCACTTCCCCCCGTGGGCCAGTGAGAAACGCCAGTCCGGTGATTTCTTGCTCGGGCAAGCTCTGAATGAATGCGAGCATCTCTTCGCGCTGGCTGCGCACCGGTTCGTCATGCGCTTGCGAGTCTGTGCCCCACAGGTGGTGCAGCACGCTCGAAAGATGGCTGCCATCGCCCCGCAAGCGCCGGTCGTTCGTGAAGCTGTACTCACGCATCCGGGCAGGTACTGGATCCAAAAATACGATGTCGGACAGCAAACGCTGGTAGCGACGCGCAACGACAGGGATCACTTCCTGAGCCTTGCGGTGCCCTGCCTCAAACCGGGCAGGGCTATCAAGCTGGGTGAACACCGCCATCTGGTCGCTCACCGTGACATGGGGCTTGGTGCCTCCCTTGGCAAAGTTGTTGTAGGCCACCCCCGCATCCGTACTCATCCCCACCGACGGACGATCCAGAAGGTAGAGCGGCACTCGGCCGCCCAGTTGATCCACGGTTTCTTGTTGGATGTGCAGATCGCCATCGCGCCAACCGATGCGCAAGCTGAGTCGATGCCAATCCTCGTCATCACTCAAACACCCCAGGCTGAAGTCATCGCTGCCACGGTGGAACAAGTCTTCGATGCGACCACGCACTACGGGCTCATATCCGCCATATCGAATGGTGCTGAGCTTGTGCCCTTGTGCCAACCAGCTCAACAAACGCAACGCCTCAATGGCATTACTTTTGCCCGCTGCGTTGGCGCCGATCATCACCGTCAGCGCTCCCAGCGGCAATGTGGCATCCCGGAAACTCTTAAAGTCACGAAGCGTGAAAGCAGCAAGCATGGTGTGTTTCCCCGAGCCTAATGTTCGGCGTGCATTGTGCTTTGCACCCGCACAATCACGCTTTCACCTCGTTTTTCCCGTTCCCATTCACCTGAACAGCCCCCATGAGCCTCAAAGACCAAATCACCAACGACATGAAAGCCGCCATGCGCGCCAAGGAAGCCGACAAGCTCACCGCCATCCGCATGTTGCTGGCCGCTTGCAAGCAAAAAGAGGTGGACGAGCGCATCGTGCTGGATGAGGCCGCCATCGTCGCGTTGGTGGACAAGCTCATTAAGCAGCGCAAAGACTCGGTGGCCGCCTACACCCAAGCGGGTCGCGACGATCTGGCCACCAAGGAAAGCGCCGAAATCAGCGTGCTGCAAGCCTATTTGCCCGCCCGCCTGAGCGCCGACGACATTTTGGTGGAAGTGCGCGCCATCGTCGCCGAGCTGGGCGCCGCTGGCCCCGGTGACATAGGCAAGGTCATGGGCGCCGCCAAAACCCGCTTGGCGGGCAAAGCCGAGATGGCCCAAGTTTCCGCTGCGGTGAAAGCCGCACTGGCGGGCTGAACCTCCCTTTTTTGCAAGGATTTTTCGACATGAGCACCCTGCCCCTTTCCCAAGTCGCGGCTGACATCTGCACCGCCCCGCAAATGCAGCCCGACGCCATGGTCGAACTGGCCCGCCTCGGCTTCAAAAGCGTGATCAACAACCGCCCGGACTTCGAACACGGCCCCGATCAACCCACAAGCAGCGCCATCCAAGCCGCCGCCGAAGCCGCTGGCCTGCAATACCGCCATTTGCCGGTGGCTGGGGGATACCAATCGCCGGAAGAAATCGCCGCGTTCGGCCAGCTCATGGCCGAACTGCCACGCCCGGTGCTGTGCTTCTGCCGCTCGGGTGCCCGCTCGGGCAAGCTGCTGGCCGCCTCCGGCAGCCTGTGAGCCCTCGCGGGTGACTCCGCCCCCGGACTTACCCGCAACCTGACACGCTTTCAGCCCGCTTTCAGTGCGGTTTCCTTACAGTGCGCAGCGCTTTACATCCAACCCTGCACACTGGAGACAACCGTGTCAGCACTTCTATCCCTTTCGCGCCTGATCGACCGGCTCAATGAGCTGGTCGGGCGCTGGGCTGCGTGGCTGGTCTTTGCCGCCGCCGCGATCAGCGCCATCAATGCCATCGTCCGCAAGGCGTTCAACGTCGGATCCAACGCCTTCCTGGAAATTCAGTGGTACTTGTTTGCCGGTGTGTTTCTGCTGGCCGCCGGCTACACCATGCTGCGCCAAGAGCATGTGAAGATCGACGTGATCGCCGGGCGCTTCTCCAAGCGCACCCAGATCAAGATCGAAATCTTCGGCATCGTCTGTTTCCTGCTGCCTTTCGTCATCACCGTCATTGACCTGGTCGTGCCGCTGGTGATCAAGGCTTACACCACGGGCGAAATGTCCTCCAACGCCGGCGGCCTCATCCGCTGGCCGGTGTACGCCCTGGTGCCCATCGGTTTCACTTTGCTGGGGTTGCAAGGGATGTCTGAGCTGATCAAGCGTGTGGCCTTCCTCATGGGGCTGATCGCCGATCCCACCCAAAAAGCCCAAGAAAAATCAGCCGAAGAAGAGCTGGCCGAAATCATCCGGGCCCGCGCCGAAGCTGACGCCAAGCAAGGAGCGAAGTGATGGAATTCCTCTCGGCCAACATGGCCCCGATCATGTTCGCGGGCCTCATCGTCTTCCTGTTGATGGGCTTCTCGGTTGCCTTTTCTCTGGCGGCTGCGGGGCTGTTCTTCGGGTTCGTCGGCATTGAGCTGGGGCTGCTGCCCGCCTCGCTGATGCAGGCCCTGCCGCTGCGGATCTTCGGGATCATGCAGAACGACACCCTGCTGGCGATCCCCTTCTTCACCTTCATGGGCCTCATCCTGGAACGCTCCGGGATGGCGGAAGACTTGCTCGACACCATCGGCCAACTCTTCGGCCCGATCCGGGGCGGCCTGGCTTTTGCGGTGATTTTCGTGGGCGCCATGCTCGCAGCCACCACCGGTGTGGTTGCCGCTTCGGTGATCTCGATGGGCTTGATCTCACTGCCCATCATGCTGCGCTACGGCTACGACCGGCGCGTCGCCTCGGGCGTGATTGCCGCTTCGGGCACGCTGGCGCAGATCATTCCGCCTTCGCTGGTGCTGATCATCATGGCCGACCAGCTTGGCCGCAGCGTGGGCGATCTCTACAAGGGCGCGTTCATCCCCGGCTTTGTGCTGACCGGTTTGTATGTCGGTTACGTGGTGCTGGTGGCCATGTTCAAGCCCGCCTGGGTGCCTGCCCTGCCGCCGGAAGCCCGCACCATCCGCGAAGATGATGGCTCTGCCGGTCTCAAGTCGTTGGGCTTCTTGGCGGTGCTGTCCACTTCCTTGGCCATCGTGTTTGCCAAAACGCGCCCTGCCGAAACCCCGACCGACGAGTTGATCGTGCTGTCGTTGTGCGTGGGCGTGGGTGTGGCGTTTGCGCTGTCGGTGGCCAACCGGGTGCTGAAACTGGGCCTGCTGTCGCGCATGGCCGAGCGGGTCACCTTCGTGCTGATTCCGCCGCTGGGTTTGATTTTCCTGGTGCTGGGCACGATTTTCCTGGGCATCGCCACCCCGACCGAAGGCGGTGCGATGGGTGCCATGGGCGCGCTGTTGATGGCCATTTCGCGCCGTCGCCTGGACATGAAACTGATGCGCCAGGCGATGGACTCGACGATGAAGCTCTCCTGCTTCGTGGTGTTCATCCTGCTGGGCTCGACCGTGTTCAGCCTGACCTTCCAAGGCGTGGACGGCCCGCACTGGGTGGAACACCTGCTGACCAGCCTGCCCGGCGGCCAGTTGGGCTTCCTGATCGTGGTGAACATCCTGATTTTCGTGCTGGCCTTCTTCCTGGACTTCTTCGAACTCAGCTTCATCGTCGTGCCCCTGCTGGGCCCGGTGGCGGAAAAGCTGGGCATCGATTTGGTCTGGTTCGGGGTGCTGCTGGCCGTGAACATGCAAACCTCGTTCATGCACCCGCCGTTTGGCTTTGCGCTGTTTTACCTGCGCAGCGTCGCGCCGAACGATGATTACACCGACAAGCTCACCAAAAAGCCCATCGCCAAGGTCACCACGGGTCAAATCTACTGGGGTGCCGTGCCTTTCGTGGTGATCCAGATGATCATGGTCGGCTTGGTGATTGCTTTCCCGGGCATGGTGTCGGGGGGGTTGGACAAGAAGACCGATGTGAACGTGGACAACATCGTCATCGAAGCCGAACCGAATGCTGCGCCACAAGAGAACAACCAAGACCAGTTGTTCGGCACCCCGAGCGCGGCTTCGGGTGCGCAAGAGGCCCCGAAAGAGGAAGATCCAATGGATGCCTTCAAGCGCGCTGCCGAGCGGGATGGTGCCGCCAGTCAGTAACGACAGCCAAGGGGTGGCCACCACCCCCTGAATGCAAAAAGCCGCGCTGGCATCCAGCGCGGCTTTTTTGATGGGGTGCGCTGCGTGCCAGCGTTACAGTTTTTGCGACTGCATGAAGTCGTCAAAACCGGCTTCAGCGAAGCGGAACCACAGGTTTTGATCGGCGCGGAACTTGGCGTAGTCGGTGTAAACCTTCTTCCAGTTCGGGTTCTTGGCGGCGATTTCGCTGTACAGCGCCATCGATTCCTTGAAGGCCGCTTCCATCACATCCTTGGGGAAGCGGAACAGCTTGGTGCCACCGGCCACCAACTGTTTGAGCGCCGCCGGGTTGCGGGCGTCGTACTTGGCCTGCATGTCGATGTGGGCGTAGGCCGACGCGGCTTCGATGATGGCTTTGTACTCGGCGCTCAGACCTTCGTAGGCTTTGGCGTTGATGAAGAAGTCCAACTGCGGGCCGCCTTCCCACCAACCCGGGTAGGCATAGTGCGGGGCCACTTTGTTGAAGCCCAGCTTCAAATCGTCGTAAGGGCCGACCCATTCGGCGGCATCGATGGTGCCTTTTTCGAGCGATTGGTAGATTTCACCGCCCGGGATGTTCTGCGGCACCCCGCCCATGCGCTCCACCACCTTGCCGGCAAAGCCCCCGACGCGGAACTTCAGGCCCTTCATGTCGGCCAGAGACTGCACCGGCTTGCGGTACCAGCCGCCCATCTGCGCCCCCGTGTTGCCACCGGGGAAGTTGACGATGTTGTAGCCGCGATAAAACTCGCGCATCAGCTTCAGGCCGTTGCCTTCGAGCATCCAGGCGGTGAGCTGGCGGCTGTTCAAGCCGAAGGGGATCGAGCAGCCCAGGGCGAAGGTTTCATCCTTGCCGAAGAAGTAATAGGGCGCGGTGTGGGCCAGCTCGACGGTGCCGTTTTGCACCCCATCGACCACGCCAAACGGGGGCATGAGTTCGCCGCCGGCATGCACCGAAATCTGGAACTTGCCGCCCGACATTTCGCCCACCTTCTTGGCGAACACTTCAGCCGCACCAAAAATCGTGTCCAGCGACTTCGGGAAGCTGGACGCCAAGCGCCAACGCAGTTGGGCCTGGGCTTGCACCACGGCTGGGGCAGCGCCCGCAGCCAGAACACCGGCCAAGCCGGCGTGACGAACAAAAGCTCGACGTTCCATCGTTGATTCTCCATCTGGGCACAAAAAGGCCCGCAGCAGCGCTGGCGGGCCTGGGCCGATGGCGATTCTAGGAAGCCAAGCCGGGGCGTCAGCACGGGCTTACCCGGGCGTCGCCCCTTCGGGCGTCACAGTTTCTGGGATTGCATGAAATCGTCGAAACCGGCTTCAGCGAAGCGGAACCACAGGTTCTGATCGGCGCGGAACTTGGCGAAGTCGGCGTAAACCTTCTTCCAGTTCGGGTTCTTGTTGGACAGCTCGCTGTACAACGCTTGCGACTCCTTGAACGCCGCTTCCATCACATCCTTCGGGAAGCGGAACAGCTTGGTGCCGTTGGCCACCAGTTGCTTCAGCGCGCCGGGGTTGCGGGCGTCGTACTTGGCCTGCATGTTGATGTGGGCGTAAGCCGCTGCCGCTTCGATGATGGCTTTGTACTCAGCGCTCAGGCCGGCAAAGGCTTTGCTGTTGATGAACAAGTCGATCTGCGCGCCGCCTTCCCACCACGCCGGGTAAGCGTAGTGCGGCGCCACCTTGTTGAAGCCCAGCTTCTGGTCGTCGTAGGGGCCGATCCACTCAGCGGCGTCGATGGTGCCTTTTTCCAGCGATTGGTAAATTTCGCCGCCCGGGATGTTCTGCGGCACGACGCCCAAGCGCTCGGCCACCTTGCCAGCAAAACCACCGACGCGGAACTTCAGGCCCTTCATGTCGGCCATCGACTGGATCGGCTTGCGGTACCAGCCACCCATCTGAGCACCGGTGTTGCCACACGGGAAGTTGATGATGCTGAACCCGGCGTAAAACTCACGCATCAGCTTCAGACCGTTGCCTTCGGTCATCCAAGCCGTCATTTGGCGGCTGTTCATGCCGAAGGGGATGGCCGCGCCCAGGGCAAAGGTTTCATCCTTGCCGAAATAGTAGTAGGGCACAGTGTGGGCCAGCTCGACGGTGCCGTTTTGCACGCCATCGACCACGCCAAACGGGGGCATCAGCTCGCCACCGGCATGCACCGAGATCTGGAACTTGCCGCCCGACATCTCGCTGACCTTCTTGGCGAACACGTCGGCGCCGCCGTAAATGGTGTCCAGCGACTTGGGGAAGCTCGATGCCAAACGCCACCGCAGATTGGCCTGCGCTTGGACGATGGCCGGAGCGGCGCCAGCCGCCAGCACGCCGGCCAGGCCAGCGCTACGCACAAAGGAACGACGTTCCATGCTGAAGTCTCCTGTTTCAGATCAAACAACCGTGCCGCACCCACGCACCGCACGACAGCGGCGCGCATCCTGCGCTCACGAGCTTGAAAATTGGCTGAAACAGCGGCCAAACAGGCGCCGGGTTCGGGTCAACCCGAAGACGGCCTCAGGAACCGGCGATTTTCATGCGCTCAATCAGCATCGAACCGATGGTTTTGGCGCCCAGGTTGTAAGCGTCGGCGCCCACGGCCACGATGTGGCGCAGCATGTCGCGCAGGTTGCCGGCGATGGTGATTTCATGCACCGGGAAGGCAATGCGCCCGTCCTCCACCCAAAAACCTGCCGCACCACGCGAGTAATCCCCGGTGACGTAGTTCACCCCTTGGCCCATCAGCTCGGTGACGAACAGACCCCGGTGCAGCTTGCGCAGCATGTGTTCGAGGTGGTCGCCGGGTTGGGTCAAGCGGCTGGTCAGGGTGAGGTTTTGCGAGCCGCCGGCGTGGCCGGTGGTACGCATCCCGAGCTTGCGCGCCGAGTAACTCGACAGGAAATACCCCTGCACGACCCCGCCAGTGACGACGTTGCGCCCCCGGGTGCGCACGCCCTCGTCGTCAAACGGGGCGCTGCCCTTGCCCCGGCGCAGGTGGGGTTCTTCGACCACATCAATGTGATCGGCCCAGATAGGCTGGCCCAAACTGTCCACCAAGAAGCTGGCTTTGCGGTACAGCGCACCCCCGCTGACACCCTGCACAAACGCCCCCAGCAGCCCGGCGGCCACGGTGGATTCGAACAGCACGGGCACCTCGCACGTCGGGATCTTGCGCGACTTCAAACGCGACAGCGCCCGCGCCGCCGCGTAGCGCCCGACCTCTTCCGGCGCGGCCAGCTCCAGGGCGTTGCGCATGGAGGTGTACCAATGGTCGCGCTGCATTTTCGAGCCCTTGCCGGCGATGGGCGCCACCGACAGCGAATGGCGCGAACTGGCGTACCCGCCCCGGAACCCCCGGCTGTTGCCCGCCCAAAAATGCGATTGCTGCGCCGACACCGACGCGCCATCCGAATTGGTGATGCGCTTGTTCACCGCCATGGCGGCGTCCTCGGCGCGTTTGGCCAGGGCGGTGGCGTCTTCGGCGCTGGGGTTCCAGGGGTGGAACAAATCCAGGTCGCGGGCGGCTTCTTCGGCGCTCACCAGATCGTCCGGATCGGGCAAGCCGGCCACCGGGTCGGCGGCGGTGAAGCGGGCGATGTCGAACGCGGCGCGCACGGTTTGCTCCAGGGCAGTACGCGAAAAATCCGACGTGCTGGCGTTGCCCCGGCACTGGCCCAGGTAAACCGACACGCCCACCGATTTGTCCCGGTTGCGCTCGACGTTTTCGACCTCGCCTTTGCGCACCGAGACGCTCAGGCCACAGCCCTCGGACACCTCCACGCCAGCGTCACTGGCGCCCAGGGTGCGGGCCATGCCCAGCACGTCCTCGACGATCTGCTGAAATTGTTCACGGGAAAAGGCGAAGCCCTGGGCAGCGGTGGATGTCATGCAAAAGCTCGGGTTGGGAATTGCGGGACAATCATAACGATCCCCCATAGCCTGTCAGAGTGGTTGCCTTTCATGCGCCGAGCGCCTCCTTTTCCCCAAGATCCCGAGTTTGATGACGAGGCCGGTCGGCCGAGCAAGTCGGCCCTGAAGCGGCAGATGCACGAGTTGCAAACGCTGGGTGAAGAACTCACCCGCCTGCCCGACAGCCGCATCGTGCCATTGAACCTGCCCGAAAGCCTGCTCGACGCCCTGGCCGAGTTCCACCGCACACGCTCCTTCGAGGGCAAGCGGCGGCAATTGCAATACGTGGGCAAACTGATGCGCCACGTCGATCCCGAGCCGATTCGCGAGGCCATCGCCGCCTTCAAGCTGGGCAGCGCCAAAGACACGCTGCGCTTGCATGAAGCCGAACGTTGGCGCGAAGAACTGCTCGCCCAAGATGATGCGCTGACGCGCTGGATGAGCGAACACCCCAACACCGACGCCCAAGCCCTGCGCTCGCTGGTGCGCGCCGCCCGCAAGGACAGCACAGCGGCCACCGTCGAGCAGCGCCACGCCCGGGCCTACCGCGAGCTGTTCCAGCTCATCAAGAGCACGCTGGCCGAAGCCAACACCGAGTCGATCAGCGACGACATCCCCGAAGATCACGAGGAAGACGCCCGCCATGACCACCGCCGCCCCTGAGGCCCTGTCCCCCGAAGCCGTGACGATTGGCGTGGTGTCGATCAGCGACCGCGCCTCCACCGGGGTATATGAAGACAAAGGCATCCCCGCGCTGCAAGACTGGCTGGGGCGCGCCCTGCGCAACCCCATCACCTGGGTGACGCGGTTGATTCCGGACGATCAAGCCACCATCAGCGCCACCTTGTGCGAGCTGGTGGACACCGCCGGCTGCCATCTGGTGCTGACCACCGGCGGCACCGGCCCTGCCCTGCGCGACGTGACCCCCGAAGCCACCCTGGCCGTGGCCGACAAGGTGATGCCGGGTTTTGGCGAACAAATGCGCGCCATCAGCCTGAACTTTGTGCCGACGGCCATCCTGTCGCGCCAAGTGGCGGTGATTCGCGGGCAGGCGCTGATCATCAACCTGCCGGGCCAACCAAAATCCATCGCCGAAACGCTGGAGGGGCTGCCGCGTGCCACGCCGCCGGTGCCGGGCATTTTTGCGGCGGTGCCGTACTGCATCGACCTGATCGGCGGCCCCTACCTCGAAACGCACGACGAGGTGTGCAAGGCGTTTCGACCCAAAAGTGCGATTCGAAAAGGCGCTTGAACCATGGCCCTCTACCGTTGCGCCAAGTGCGGTTACATCGCAGAAACCGGCTCCCCTGTGGGTCAGAAAGACCCCTGCCTGCGCTGCGGCACGCCCAGCACGGTGTACGGCACGGTGTTCTACGCCCAGCAGCTCATCGAGCGTTACCTGAATGCGCTCAAGGAAATCAAGGCGCTCAAGCTGCAAGTCGAGGAGCTGGAAGCCGAGGTCAATGGGGAAGCCACGCCGGTGGCCGATGCGGTGCCCTCACCTGCGCCAGCACCCGCCGCTGACTTGGCCGATGTGGACTTGCACAACACCTCCGTGTTGGCCACCGCAGAACAGCACGCGCCGCTGGAAAAATGGTTTGCCAGCCGCCACATCAACGCACGCTTTGATTTCAGCCGCGTGGACACCACCGGCTTTTTTGACGATGCGGCACATTTGTTGGGTGAAAACTTCGCGCTGTTCGGCGAGCTGATCGAGCGCGTGCGCTACGCCTACCGCAAGGGCCACACCACACTGCACCTTGAATTGGCGAACTTGGCGCAGAAAGACGTTCAAGCCATCACCCACCTGTGCCGCCAGCTCTACAGCCACACGTTTTTTGCGCGATACATCTACCAAAAGCCGGAAAAGATTGTGCGTTTGAACGTGCAAAGCACTCCGGCAGTGCGCCAATTCTTTGAAGGCGGCTGGCTGGAGTGGTTTGTCTTCGGGCAGACGATCGACGCGTTCAAGCAGCGCCGTTTCTCATGCGCACGCGGCGTGCAAGTGGTCTTCCCGAACGAGGATTTGCACGAGCTGGACGTCGTGCTGTTGCCGGACGGGCAAGCCCCGCTGTGCATCGAGTGCAAATCCGGCGAATTCCGCCGCGACATCGACAAATACTTGCGCCTGCGCAAGCGCCTGGGGCTGGAGCGCCAGCGTTTCATCCTGTGCTCCACCGACCTGACGGACGAACAGGCCGCCGGCCTGTCCGCGATGTACGAGCTGACGTTTGTCAACCTGGGCACGTTGCCCAAGCACTTGGCCAGCTTGAGCGGCGCTTAACGGTATCAGCAAGAGGACAAGGCACGCGGTCGCGTGGATTGTCCGGAAGGCCCCACCGGTTGAGACGGGGCCCGCCCACAACGTGCGTCAGAACGTCAGGTTCTGATCCACATCGTGGGTTTTACGACGCGCCAGGGCCAAGTTCGCACGGCTCTTGTCCAGCACGAAGTAGATGAACGCGCCTTCTTTGCGGGTCAGCGGGCGCAGCAGGTGGTACTGCTTGCCCAGGGTGATGAGGATGTCTTCGATGACATCGTTCAAACCCAATTGGCGCATGGCTTTGAGCTTGGCACGCATCACCTCAGTGTTGGCGGCGGCGGCGATTTCCATGTCCAAGCCACTGCCGGTCGAGCCCAGCATCATGCCGCTTTCCGAATCCACCACGGCGGCGCACATGGAACCGTCACAGGTCATCAGCTCATCAAGACTTTGTCGAATCGTTGCCATGAGGTCATCCTTCCTTTAGAAACATCTGGCAGAGAGCACCGCGATCAGGGTATCGGCGGTGCGGGGGGAGAAGGGTGTGCATCTGGCACGGCCACCAGGCGCACGCCCAGAGCCCGACAGACGCGGTGAATGGTGTCCAAGCGCGGTTGGGCATCCGGGCGCAGTGCTTTGTAGAGCGCCTCGCGGCTCAAGCCAGAGGCGCGAGAGATGGCGGTCATGCCACGCGCCTTGGCGATGTCGCCCAGCACCGCCGCCACGAGACGGGCATCCCCATCTTCCAGCGCAGCCGTCAGGTACTGGGCCATGACGGTCTTGTCCGTCAGGTACTCGGCGACATCGAAATCGGGAAGATCCTGCAACGTCAGCGTGTCACGCTTGCCCATGGCTCATGTCTCCTGGTCTGAGTCGTCGAGCGCTGCCGCCACAGCTTGCGCCGCGACAACGTCTTTGTGCTGAAGCGAATGCTCGTCACCTCCGAGCATGAAAACCAGCACGCTGCCGCGCTGGACGTAATACAGCCGCCACCCTGGACAGGTGGGCTCGCGCATCTCGTACACCCCCTGCCCGACGGGCACGGTGGTATCCAAAACACCCATCTGCGTCTTGCGCAGCCTCAGCAGCACCCGGCTTCGGGTCGGGTGCGTGCCCAGGCTGGCAAACCAGGCATCGAACGAAGGGGTTCGCTTGATGGTGAGCATGGGGCCATTGTAATCGATCGATGACACTTATTTAAGCGGGCCTTAACCTCCGGAGAGTGCAATGCCTACCTGTGGACACACGTTGTGGCCACTTCTTCTGAAACACGCACGCACCATGAAATACATCCTCACTGCCATTGCCCTGACCTTGAGCGCCACTGCTTGGGCCGGCCCGACTTGCTCGGTTCCTCAAGAAAAATGGATGAAAGAAGCCGATTTCAAGGCCATGCAAGAAAAGCAAGGTTATCAAATCAAAACCTTCAAGGTCAGCAAGGGAAAATGCTACGAAATTTACGGCTTTGACAAAGCCGGCCAAAAGGTTGAGATTTATTTCGACCCGGCCACTGGCGCAGAAATCGAGCGCAAGTAATAGGATGGGCTGACCATGCAAAACCCTGTCACGCCGGCCACACCGGAATCTGTTCGCGTCTGGGATCCGGTCGTTCGGATCTGTCACTGGAGCCTGGTCGCCTGCGTCATGCTCAACGAATTCATCCTCGAAGAAGGTGATTCTGCCCATGAGTGGGCAGGGTACGTCGCCTGCGGCGCAGTGGTGATTCGATTCGCATGGGGGTTTGTAGGCAGCCCACACGCCCGTTTCTCGGATTTTTTCCCTACCCCACAGCGGTTGATGCGTCACTTTTCTGCGCTGCGCCGGCGCGAACACCCGCGTTATCTCGGGCACAACCCGCTGGGCGCCGTGATGATGTTGGCACTGATGGCCTTGGTGATATCGCTGGGCCTGACGGGGTGGTTACAAGGCACGGATGCCTATTTTGGGGAAGAGTGGCTTCAAGAATTGCACGAGGTTTTGGCCAATGTTTTACTGGTGGCCGCTGGTTTGCATGCCACGGCAGCGCTGGTCATGAGCCATTTTGAACGGGTGAATTTAATCGGCGCCATGATCACCGGGATCAAGCGTTTCCGATGAAGCCGAATTGGCCAACCATCTCAGGATGACCCCATACATGCGCTCCGGCTCGAAGGGTTTGGCAATGAAATCGTTCATGCCGGCAGCCATGCACTTGTGCCAATCGTCTTCGAACACATTGGCAGTCATGGCGACAACGGGAATGGCCGACGATCGGCCCGGACTTTGCCGGATGGCCCGGGTTGCGCTCAGGCCATCCATGCGGGGCATCTGCATGTCCATCAAAATCAAGTCGTAGTCCCGCAGGCGGATACGCTCAAGCGCTTGTAAACCATCTTGCGCGACGTCGGCCACCAGCCCGACTTCATCTAAAAGTACCCAGGCAATTTCTTGGTTGGTGGGATCATCTTCCACCAACAACACATGCCGCCCTGCAAACTGCGTCCGGATGCGGTGGCCGGCATCCAAGGTGACAACGGCCACCGTGCGCTCCTCAGGCAAATCGGCCCGTTTGAAAGGCACCGTGAACCAAAACGTGCTGCCACGTCCGGGTTCGCTGTCCACCCCAATGCGCCCCCCCATCAATTGAACCAGCCGCTTGCTGATGGTCAATCCCAGGCCCGTACCACCATACTGGCGTGTGGTTGAAACGTCTGCCTGCTCAAATGCACTGAAAATCCGCTCACGCTCGCTGGGCGCGATCCCGATTCCATCATCGCGGACAGTGAACCGAACCAGGATGGACACCTCGGCCGTTTTTTCGACTTGGGCCGACACCCGCACAACCCCGGCCGAAGTGAATTTGATGGCATTGCCCACCAAATTCAGTACAACTTGCCCCAATCGCAAAGAGTCACCCAGCAAACACAGCTTGGCCAGCTCAGGCTGCACCGACACGGTCAGCGTCAAGCCCTTGTCACTCGCCATGGGTTGACTGAGATTCCGGACGTTTTCCAAAAATTCACCCAGGGTAAATTTCAATTCTTCCAGTGCCAGTCGATCGGCTTCTATTTTAGAAATATCTAATACATCATTGATCAACGCAAGTAAATGCTGGGAAGCTTTTTCGGCTTTCTCCAGCCGATCCCGTGTCACAGGATCGGTGATCTTTCGCTTGACCAAACCGATCATGCCCATGATCCCATTCATCGGCGTGCGCAACTCATGGCTCATGTTGGCAAGAAAAGCCGTTTTGGCACGATTGGCCGCTTCGGCAGCCTCCTTGGCAATGGACAATGCCGCTGTCCGTACCTCAACCAAATCTCTTAACTGCTCACCCCGATCGCTGAGCTGTCGGTTGGCGTGGGCCAAAGAATGCTCTGTTGCTTTCTGCCGCGAAATGTCGAGGTGGGTTCCCGCCATCCACAGCGGCGCACCGGTTTCATCCCGGGAAATCAGCTTGCCACGATCCAAAATCCAAACCCAGTGCCCATCGCGATGCCGAATACGCACTTCACACTCGTAGGCTGAGGAAACGCCAGAGAAATGAGCTTTCAGCCGCTGATTCGATTGAATCAAATCTTCGGGGTGAACCAAGGAAACCCACGTTTGAATTGAAATCGGCTG